>JAVBSS010000011.1:0-69105 GCA_031556525.1 Lachnospiraceae bacterium | reverse complement strand
CTCTTTATTCATAATAGTTACACCTGTTAAAACCAACCCATTATTCTTGGTGACTTTATTTATTATTACTTCACAATCATTGTACATTTCAGATAATAAATTCTTTATTGCTTCTACAAATACCTCTTTTGTATCTATGTTCTTATTTTCTACTGTCATTATATTTTCCCTCTTCTTTCAATTAAAAAAGCTCCATTACGCTTTAACTGGAGTTGTGATTACTTTGGTTTATTATTGCTTTGGTTTACTGCTATTTTAATTTAATATTACTTATTGCTTTATGCTACTTGTTTTTTATATTCTGGTAAATCCTTATATCGTGGATGTGATGTTAAATCATATTTATCAACAAACTGTGGATTTTCTCCCCTTGTAAATAACCACCCTTTGTTAAGTGGCATTGCAAGAATTGTATTAACTGACTTATTTGCTTTTATACCCATATATCTAGCTGTTTCTACGTCTTGACCACCAAGATATAAACAGTTGTCACAGTTATTTAAAATAGTCATTGCTTTTGCATGTTCGTATATGGATTCTAATTGCGATATGCTTTGGAGTATAATACTTACATATATTTCTCTTGAACGAATAACTGATATAATCTTATCGAAGTCTGGTATGTACACATTTGATGCAAAATCATCTAGTATTATTCTCACTGGAATGTCTAGCCGATTCATTTCATAATCTTTATCTGCACTTATGCAAAGAGTTTGCAAGGCTTGTGTATAAAATATATTTATAAGCCTATCCATTGACCTATCTGTATCGCTTATTGTTAAGAATACTGCTGTCTTTTTCTTTCCTAGTTTGGCAAAATTAATTCTCTTAGTTTTAGTCAGTACGCTTTTCGCTCCATCAAAGCTTAATACATCTAGCTTCTCTGCTATAATACTTCTTATACTCTCATATGTCTTTTCTGCTGTTTTAGTAGATTTGTACATATTATATCTTGTTATTGCAAAACTATCTGGATTGATTTCATTTAACTCCATAAACAGTCTATCAAATCTTCCTGTAGCCATCTCACTAAATAGCTTTACTACACTATCCATTGTATGTTCTTCATCTGGTAGGCACTCCAAAACATAGCCTATAATACTTTCTACATACATACGAGCTGAGAGTTCCCAAAATGGATCTCGATTATTTCTTAATGGTATTAGGCAGGCTGCAACTGTTAATATATCTTGTTCAATATATTTTTCTCTTACTTCATCATACCTAATGTAGTCAAATGGATTGTAGCCATATGATGATGATAAACAATCTGTAAAGTCGATATCTATTATTTCATATCCTTCTTCTATTAGCACTCCTTCTACTTCTTTTCTTATGTTACCTTTTGTATCAGCTATTATCATACTTTCGTTGCATTGTAATATATTAGGTTTTACATATCCTCTTGTTTTGCCTGAACCACTAGGTCCTATAATAATATCGTTATTATTTAAGCCTGTAATCCACGTATTGTTGTTTATTAGTTGCCCCTGTGCCAATATTCTAAATGTGTCTGCCGGCTTAGTGGTTATGCTTTCTTCATTCATTTTCACCACCTCAAATCTTTTCTAAAATCTTGTCAGCTAGTCCATACTCTATGGCTTCTGTTGCACTAAAAAAACTATCCTTTGAAGTCTTTTTATATACCTCGGATAGTTTCTTTCCAGTGTGCTTTGCAATTATTTTTCCTGTTATCTCTCTGGTTTTCATTAAATCCTTACTCTTCTCTTCAATCTCTAATGCACTACCAGAAAGTACTCCACTTATTAAAGGGTCGTGTATCATAACTTTTGAGTGGGGCAGTATATCCCTCTTATCCCCACTTGCAAATAGTATAGCTCCCATGCTTGCTGCTATTCCGACACAGACCGTCCTTATAGGGCAACTTATTCCTTGCATTACATCATATAGGGCTAGACCACTTGTAACACTACCTCCATTGCTATTAATGTACATTGTTATTTCTTTGCTTGGCTCTTTTCTTTGTAGATATCTAAGTTGTAATATAAGTCCATTAACTAACTCCGTTGTTATCTCTCCTGTACAATCAACTTCCCTATGTTCAAGCATTTCATCTTGTATGTTGTATCTTATATATCCAGAACTTGTTTCTTTAACAATAGCTGGAATGCTTGGGTTATTATTCATCATCGTCTTCTCCTTCTTCATTATTTTTAATTCTTGCTATTGGCTCAATTAAGATTCCATATAGTAATTCATATTTTTCCTTTGGGGGCATTTCACTAACACCATGTATTGTTTGTGCCAATACCTTACCCTGCCTTAATTGTTCACCTACTTGGTCTACATATCTGCCTTCTATACAACTTAAGCCAAACAGTCTTTCAGTAGTAAATAGGTAGTCGTCTGTATATATTTCAAATACAGCAAGAGCTACAGGACTATTTCTTGATACCATTTTCAATCTCTTATTAAGTGGAATCCTACTCCGTTTCTCCATAAGCAATCTTCCTTTCCTCATAACATTTAAGAATGGGAGCAATAAGAATATCTATTATCTGTTCAGCCATAGTTCTCATCTCTGGGATATTCCAACAAAACTCAACTAGCATTGTTACCATCTTGTATGTCATTTCCCCTTCTTCATCTTCTGTTATTTCAAGAATCTGCCTTAATTGTTCTCTTTCTTTAGGGAACGAATATAGATAACCACTAACAGGAACATTCATAAAGTTATCGATGACTGCCACTAAAAAAGAGTCGTCACTAGCAAAACCTTTTTTAATGTTATTTAGGCGAGTTTCTAGGCTATTTATATTTATCTGCATTATTCTTCTCCTCTCCACGCAATTACTCAAAACTGCTTTAAAAAAACACCCGAGCATCTTGGATGCTATGGAAAGGATGATTAAAAATAGGGTAAAAAAAGAGAACTATTGCTAGTTCTCAGGGGGGGTAAGGGTATTGGGTTAGTAAATCTTGTACATAATATATCTATAAATTTGAATTTATCCTTTTATGCTAAACGGTATTTAAATAAATTTTTCTCACGCTTTAACCACAACTGCAGGTTTTATTTGAAGTTTGTTTACCTCATCATTCAGACTCTCAACAATCTCTAATAGTTCTTTAATTTCCGCTCTTGAAAACTCTGGTAACTCCTCATCAATATGAGTCCCTTTATTAAGTAATGACCATGTGTGTGATTCTCTCAGTTTCTCTAGAGTGTTATGTAACTCATCACATCCGGTAATTTCTTTATTTTTTGTTGACTTGTATAGTCCATCAACAACTTGACGCAAATCTGGCGATGAGCCTATAACTCTTAGTTTAATAGAAATTCCTTCAGTCTTAGGCGAAATTTTTTTCCATAGCTTCCCCGTGATACACTCAACCGCCTGTCTACATTTTGCAGCTGAATCTTTCAAGTTTCCACTTTGAAACTTTTCTCTTGCAACTTTCATAGGAATAGACGAATCTTGGTACCTAATAGCTACGCCTCGTTCGTCTAGTACATCTGCCGGCAAAAACATATAGCGTGACATTTTATTCTTGTCCTTGACAAAATCCTCTAATGTTGTGACAAATAGTTCCCCATGACAAGTGAGAATCATTTGTGTTTGAATAAAGTCTGTGTGTCCTACTAAGAGTGAAGCAACTCCTTTTCTATGGTCATCGTCAATAGCATTAACAATATCATCAAACACCACAAAAGACATTTTCTCTGTAACTGCTTTTGCCAATAATATCGCCAATCCTAGTATTTTAACATGCCCTTCACTTAAAATTTGGAGGGCATCTTGTTCTAATCCATCTTTCATTTTTACAACTATCTTGTCATTAGCAGAAATAGGAAGTTTTAGGTCTTCTATCAATTCGAAATCAGCATCTCCATAATTGATTGTATTGTAATATTCCTTTACTTTTTCTGAAAGATTCGCCGCCATTTCTATCGGTAGTTTTTTTACATACTCCGATAGGTTAGATATTACTGATTTATATGCTTCTACCATATTGCCGTTAAAAACAATCTGAATCTCAGCAGTTTCTGCTGTCTTTTTTAATTTCTCAAGAACTTCTTCTTCCTTTACTAACTTGCTTTTTGCATCTTCTATACGCTTACTCTGGTCTTTTACTGATGTGTGAGCCGCTGTTATTTCCCCAAATGTTTTTTGAAGTTGCTTAACCCTTTTGTCATAAACTGCATTAGTTTCGTTGGCTTTCTCATTGTATCCTTCAATACTTGTAGCCAAAGCATCAGTATCTTCAAGACGTTCTTTTAGTTTTTTTATCTCAGCAAGCATATCTGACAGAGTTTCATCAATAATCTCATAGTCTGTAGATTGCACAGAACTACTCAAAACAACTTCGATATTAACTGTTTCAAAAAGTGAATTTATTTCTTTCTTAGATAATTCGTCAATTATTCCTTTGATTTTTGTCGCAGCAATCTTAGAATTAGAAGATACTATATTTTTTGCAGCATCTATTTGCGTAAATTTCTGAAGTTCATTTTTTGCGTATTCAAATGGATTTTCAACTACCTGCGACAACGGAGTACGGCATACTGGGCATACATCTTCACTATATGATGATTGCAATTTTTGAATTGAACTAAACACTTCTGAAAGGTCCACAGAACTTATATCTGATAGAATTGTTCTATTAGCAGACTGTATTTTTTCTACGGCCTCTAAAAATTCTCTTACTGCATCTCTGAGTATAACCAAAATACTCTCTTGGACAATATTTATGTGATACTCAGATGCTTCTTTTGATGCTATCGTGATTTTTCCGTTTTTTTCATCTGTTAAGTAATCAATCGCATCCTCGGCTGTTTTTACGGTTTCCACTTTTAACGAATTAATTATATTTTGAAGTGTTGCAGTTTTAGAACCCATTTCTGTTTCCAACTCAGAAATTATTTTAGTTTGTGACTCTATTGCTTTCTTTTTTTCCTGATACTTCTCACTTGCATCTGATTTTAAGGTTATGTATCGGTCATCAAAGGCATCTGTGAAATCACGGACAAAACCTTGAAACTCTGATAATCCAAATAACGATGCAATTCGTTCTGCTTGGGTTTTTGCAGTAGTTGCTCCAATGTGTGAGAAATCAAGTATTCGATTTTTCTCAATAAAAGCGAAACGATATTCAGATAAATTAACTGGAAAAACAGCTTTTGTGCCATCAGATAACAAGCAGTTTAAGATTGGAACGGTCGCTTTTTTCTTGCCTGTATGGACAATGTATTTGCCAACAGGAATGTTTCTTGCAGATGCTTCTGCTATACTTCCAAGTACACTATATTCAAGAGCTTCACAAAAGCTTGTTTTTCCTGATCCATTGGGACCGTGATAAAAAGTATATTGCTTACTAAAATCAAATTGTTCTTCAACACCAAAACCACGAAAATTCTCAACAGTAAGTGACTCTAAACGCTTAACCTTCTCTCCAACAAAATTAGTATTTGGCATAGTCAATTCACTTCGTTCAGCTTTGTTATCGAGTTTTTGAATATAATTACCTATCAATTTCGCACGACTACCACCACTTGTACCACATTGTGCTATATCATCGAAATGGTCAATGATTATTCCTATAAATTCTTTCTCATAGGCTGACATCGCACTTATATCTTGCTGTTGTAACCATTTGCTAAATTCTAACTTTGATATTTCAAACATAAATTATTTCACCCCTATGCCTTAAATACGGCCCTTTCTGTAAATCTAGTTCTTCTAAAAAGTATTATTTATTATTTTATAATAATACCATATATTATCATTACTTTCAATTACATTATTAATTACAATACCCAACAAAAAAATTCTTAGAATAGATTTCTATTCTAAGAATTCTCATTAATATTCTTTAAAATCTTATTTATTTTGGTTCAAAATCACTAATTAGTTCATATAAAATGCCTCAATCCCTTGATTTCTCTGCCTTTTACTTATCCGATGCCTTCATCGTTGGGATTATACATCAGTTTAATTTACTACAACATATTTCCCTTTATTAATCCATCTTTGATAAATAAGAATATCACACTTTGTTAAAAGCACTTAATCAATATTAATTTGTCGTACTATTGTCGTGTGTTACACAGTTTGTCGTACTCCCTGTCATTCCAAATCAGACTTTTTCCTAAAATACACCTAATCTGTGTGCTAAATTTTGAATTGATTCTTGCTTTTTCATATCGGTGACCTATGCATATATATCCATGGTAGTCTCAATATTAGCATGACCTCGGTGCAAATTAAATACTGACCATTAAAAGTGTCTATTATTACACAAATAATTTAGTCTAATTTATCAATAAATTCTATTTCTGGTAATGCATGACTATTTCATAAGGAGAAAACCCACATTGCATCCAAAATTTATAGCCTATCTCATTACCACACAAAACCGTCAAATCAGCATTTTCTATGTTAAGAAGTTCCAGAATCTTATTGAATGCCTGAGTGCCATACCCCTTTAGTCTATATTCTTCTGTAACAAAAAATTGTCTAATGAATATAGGATTCTTATTCCTATCAATCAAGCTATATCCAATATGTACTTTTTCAACTTCAAAGATTACTGCGGTAAATCCGCCAGCAATGAAATCATGCATACGCGCTTCCAGTTCTTCTATATTCATTGAATTATTACTACCGCCACAATCAATTAAATCCTTGTTGAATTTGGCAAGTTCTGAACAGTCTTTATCTTGTGAAACAATAAGGTTTAGTTCATGTTTCATAGGCTTTTGTACTCTTCAATTGCTTCGGCACTGTGCATTGAAAAGATAATCCCAAGTTTTTTACAATGTGCTGCAACTGCCCTTTCGTATTTTTCAGAATTCCAAATATCCCATAACGATTCATTATCGTCAAAATCCATAATTTGATTTCGCACAATATCTTGCTCTATCCAGTCCGGAATTCCATCCAGGAAAACACGTTCCTGAATTTTCCCATCCCTTATAAAGTAAAAACATTCACCTAACGCAATATCCAAATCAGGATATAGCTTATCTAAAATGGTTATGTAATCAGCGATATTTACAACTGGAAGAAAGGGACGTAATCCAAGCATCGTAATTGCTCCAAGTTTTTTCATTATCTTAATATGTTCAATTCTAGAATCTGGACTTGGTATTGGATGTGGTTCAAGATACTGAGTATCTTCTGAATACCTTGTAATACTTACGCCTGCATAAAATCTGTACCCCTTCTCTTTCTGTATATCAATTATTACCTTAAACTGTCGATACTCTTCATCCGAAAAAACGGTTCTTGAAGTAAATTCTACATCACAGTCTACTTCTGTAACAATCGCATGAAGTAAATCCAATCCCTTTTGCGTACGTGGCGAAGCAAAAGAGTCTGTATCTCCACTTACATAAATAATATCATACTCGCCTTTATGTTTCTTTAGAAAATCAACAATTTTATCAATTTCCAAACTTGCATAAGACCCAAACTCATCTTGCACATAACAGAATGCACAACGAAAAGGGCAATGAACTTTCTCGTTTAGTGGACCGAGAGATATCATAGCCCTTTCATTATGAATAAAAAAAGGGGCAGCTGCACTTCGAGATTCAGACATATATATTCATCTCCTGTCCAAGGACAATCCCTGTCCCATTATTTGCAGATTGTTGAATTGCATCCAATATTTTAATATTATATTGTGCATCAGCAAATGTAGCTGAGCTTGATATAATACTATAATCCTCCGTTTGTATAGCCTTAATAATTAGGGGTGCAAAGTATCTAAATGAACCCGAAAAAATGGATACTTTATTTTCAGCTTCATCCGGAAATACTCCATTCACAGACACTTCTTGGAGTTGACCTAATTTATCTCTCGTATATAAACAAATTTTATCTTTTAAATTAAAGGTAATTTCACCCTTCGTACCAAAAATATTTATATCAAAACTTGATTCAATAAATGAACTTGCATTTATTGAATATTCGATATTTAGCTCATTTTCAAGATTTATAAATGCATTACAAATTGATGATCCTGTAACTTGATGAATTTTACCATTACTATCTCTCCGTTGCATGGTAACAGGATTCAGATAACCATTCACACTAATAATCTTTCTATTTCCAAACCAAAACTGAATTAAATCCGTAAAGTGTGATGCCATTGCGAGCCTTACACCTCCACCTTGTGCCCCGTCAAAACTCCAGTAAAACAAAGCATCGGGATCAGCAAATCCAGATCCTCTTTGATGTAATTCCACTGTCTTAATTTCACCGAGCACATCACTCTCTATCAGTTCCTTGATTTTTATTATATACGGATTATACCTTAGTTGATGGTCAACTACAGCAATTTTATTATGCCTTTGCGATTCGTTGATTATACATCTTACTTCTTTTGAATCGTCTGAAAGTGGCTTCTCACATATAATATGCTTATTTTTAGAAATTGCATATTTAACTGCTTCAATATGATAGCGATTTGGAGATGTTATGCAAACCAAATCCACTTCATCTAGATCACACAATTCTTTGTAGTTTGCACAAGCTATAGGAATCCCAAACTTACTTGCAAACTCTTGACTCCTTTGGAGTGAACTCCCACAAATCCCAACAACTTCTGCATCTTCCACTAATTTAAAACCATTAAAGTGTGTTCGAATGCCTACACCTGTACCAATTATTCCAATTCTAACCTTCTTCATGCTATTAGTCCTCCTTTAATATGACTCGAAATCCATTAACTTTATAGATGTTATTTGCCGGATTATGATTTCTGTATGTAGGTCTCAAGTTTGCTATGCTCCAGTCAAAACATCCTCCTCTTAGACTTTTGGCCTCAATCTTACCAATTGAATTTTTTATGGGATCAACGCAATACCCATCCTGATCAAACGTAAAGGTATCTGTTTGTGTTTGGTTAACTTGCTCATCAACAAGAATAGGTGCCTCGACTCCTTGTGAATTTACAGACCAATAATAAGATACTACATCTTTCCCTTCAATATCCGATTGAAATGTTGGATAACTATCTACGATACATCGTGTATAATAATCTTCACTGAACCAGTCAGTACACCACTCCCGCAGATTTCCAATCATATCTATAAGTCCAATTGAGTTTGAATATTGCTGTTTTATAGGAAATATAGTACGTGTTCTATTCGTTTTGTCACCAGTATAATTGACCTTCTCATCTAGAATAATTCCCAATTCATCTATACGATTAGTCATAAAATCATTATAGTCTTTACCTCCACGGCAAGCATATTCCCACTCTGCCTCAGATGGTAATATATAGCCAAACCATTTTGCAAACATCATCGCTTCAAACCAATTAACAAAATTTACTGGTTGATCTAACGTATTTGAATATGGATTATCTTTATGATCCATATTTGCATATGGGAAACCACATTCAAAATACATTCTATTTGTTATTAAAGTTTTTGACATTTTAAAAGATTTACTTATCCTTACTTTATGTTCTGGCTGTTCATAAGCATCGACAACAATAAATTGGCTACGCTCTTGACTACTTAACTGACCTTTATCAAAGTCTCTCCGTCCCATGTTAAAGCAACCAGCCGAAATATCAACAAACTCCAATCCATAATCTCGTATCATTTCTTGTCGTTCTACCAAATTATCCAACTGAAGAAATTCATTTAAAAGACTTGAAAATGCTCTTTCTTCACTAAATTCTTCAAGGAACTCAATATAAGTATAAATTACTTCACAATCTTTTTCGATGGAGTGAATCAATGTAAGAGTTTCTTTGATTGTATTAATTATTGGATTTCTAAATGAACCATTGTAATTAACATAACTGTTTCTTAAGGTAGAAATAAGTCCAAGTTTATCTCTTCTCGATAATCCTCCATACAATTTGTTTAATATTTCATTTGGAAACGGATCAAATTCATTCATACAGTTCAATGCAAGAGACTTATTTTCATTCCATATCTTTTCAATTACTTGCATGGCATCCGTTTTTGCTTGTCCAACAAGTGAAACATACATCTTAATTGGTTCTTCCCACACCCCCATATTTGCTCTATTGTAGATTTCATTTTTATCACGCCCCATCATCCCCTCTGCTACTAAGTATTCCCATATTGTGCGGTGTGCAAATTTGTAAGAGTTGGCTTTCTCGCTTTTATCAAATAGCCCACAGCTCAAATATTTACTCCTTAGCAAAATACAAGAATCGGTTTCACCTTGTGAACAAAAAAACCTTTCTGCATAAAACTCCAACTCCTTGTGGTCAAAGCATTCCGCTTTATCTAGCTTAAAGAAAATCACAGCCAACTCTTTTAGAAAACTCACAAAAAGTTGACGTTGTTCTTTCTGCGTTATTTTCCGATTACTTAATAAAACATCAATTGCATTTTGAAATAATTGAGCCTTATTTTTAATTGCTTTTAAATTTGGTGTTACACATAAGAGCAACAATAAAATCGGACTTTTAGCTAATCTAAGAATAACTGAATCAGAGCGACTGTTCAGAATCCCAAGTAACTGTTTTTTTCTTATTTCAAGTTCAGGTTTATTCAAATATGTGAAATATTTTGTAATAAACTCACACTGTGCGTCAATATCAAAATCAAGTAAGCAAAATAATTTGAACCTCTCATTATAATCATTGGCATGAAACCCAATTTGTCTTGATGAAATTATAAAATTATATCCAACAAATGTACTCGCCTTGTTCACAACCGCAGTAAACTGTTTATATTGTTCTGGAGAAATTTCATCTAATCCATCACAAAAAAATACTATCTCATACTTCTCTTTATACAATTGAGCAGTTATTTCTTTTGCAAGCTGACTTCCTGTTTCACCAATCCTTGCTGTAAAGTAATTGGAAATATAGTCATTGATAGTCTGTGATATAACTTTTCCTTCCTGCGCAAGAACAATTCCAAAGTCAGTTTCAACCTCACTTTTAAGTTCTATATACACAGGAATCACCTTTCTTTGTAGCGAGTACCTCTTTAATAAGTACTTTAGCAAGGTGGTTTTTCCTGCTCCTGGTAATCCTAATATTACCATATTAAGTTTACCACGCCTTTTTAATTCGCTTTGAACTTCCGATAATAATAAACTAGCTGAACATTTTTCAGGAATACCGTCAGCAAACAAACCATTGGTTTTTGCAGAAAATGGTTCACACATTAAATCAACATATACATCCTCTACATCGACAATCTCCTTTGTACTATCATCTTCCTCAACAAACTGCAATAATCTAATGTTAGAGAATGTATGACAGACTTCTTCTTTATACTGCTGCAAAATGGTTTGGATATCAAATATTGGTACTTGCACTTAATCTCCCCCTTTCAGTACATTTAGTAAATGGTTAATAGATTTTTCTCCATCCCCTAATAAAATATTTTTCAAGTGCTCTAGTTCATTTTCAAGCGCCTCATTGAGTCGATTATTTTCAAAATAAAAATTAGCTTGCATTAGACTCCACGCATTGAACTCTTTAATAATACTATATACAAGAAAAAGCTCAGCTTGCAACTCATTATTAAGAAGTTTTAAATCACCTGTTGAGATACAAGTATCCCATATTGGAAGTTTAAATGGTTCTACACTAATACCTGAAATTACTCCCAACTCTTCTCTTATCCTTTTTAACTCATAGTTTATTTGCTTCTTTAATTGTTTAGCATTACTACCATCTTTATTGTGCTCCCATATCCATTGACCAAATAACGCTAACCCAAAGCCCAAAAAAGTAGCCATTAAATCCGGCACAAATTGATAGAAATCAATAAATTGTGATTTGGATACTGTTTCTTCTGTTGCTACAATAATTTCAGTAGGCACTCCTGTATTTGTTGCAGTGCTTAATGTAAAAAAAAGTGTTTGGAAAAGCATCTTCGGTTTCCTCCTATAAAATAATTCTTTTCACAAATAGCATTTTCATTCTAATTCCATTTTTCCATATTCTATCTTGTACTGTGTCTCTTAAATATAATCATGATTACCAGCTTAGCCGGTAGTTTGCTTTGCAACTATAAGTCTCTATTCCCTGCTTGCCCCTAAAGAGACTTTGAAAAGATTTGCCTTCTGCACTGCGGTTACACGCTAGCCCTAAATTGCCTTTATATTTGCTCTTTTTTACTGACTCTCCCTTAAACGTGTCCACATACTCTTTCAATGTCATTTAATCGTATTCGAAATCTTCTTGTAATTGATTTCGTATATACTCTTCGATTTTCTTTGCATTCTTACCTACTGTATCTACATAACATCCTCTACGTCAAAAATGTCGGTTTCCACATCTATACATTAAATCTGAGTGCCTATCAAAAATCATTAGCAAACTTTTCCCTTTCAAATATCCCATTATTTCTGAAACGTTATACTTTGGCAAAATTTTCACCGGCATGTGATGTGGTCTTTACAACACTCCGCTTCTATTATTTCTATTCCCTTTCTTTTGCATAATTCACTCAATATATGTGCTACATCTGCTCATATTTTTTTCTTCTATACTTCGATGCAAAGACTAAGTGATATTTACATTCCTATCTAGTATGTTCTAAACTATTTTTATCCATTATTGGATACCTCCATGGTATAATTTATGCAGTTGGCAAACCTGCAATTATATAGCTCTGGAGGGTTTTATTGTTTGAAGCTAAAGCTATCTGGAACACACCAGCATAGCAGGTGGTTCATTTTATCGGAATACAGATATAATATTTCTACAAATTACATACCAATATTATATACTATTTATTGTAAATATTCAACAGTAATCTACTAAATTTTCCCTAAATGTAACTACGTACTGAAATTGTCTATAAACAGATTTTAGTGTGCTATTTGGGTTTTCTTCTCATATTACACACTGTAATTTCCTATTTTTACTTTTATCATTACCAACTCAACTAAAACCCTCTATATACACAAAAAAAATACACGTATATGACTCAATCGCTCAAACCATATACGTGTATCACTATCAATATTTTTATTCATTATTACTTAGCCAACTCATCAAATGCTTTTACGTGCTTAACAAGTATCTTTTTTGCAACATCTTCTACTTCTTGATTATCTATAATTCCATTTTTACTCATATCACTTATATTGGTTGATAAATTTTCGCCATCCTCTGTCATTAGTGCTTTTCTAATATAAGGATCTGCTCCATATTTTCCTTCTAAGTATCTCTTACCATATATTGCATCTTTTCTTGGCGGTTTCCCATTTTCCTCTTTAAATGAAATCAAAGAATACAATGTAGATGCATTATTTGCATTCAATGCGCAGAACCATATTTCATCTCGTCTAAATATATCTGGATTCATATTAACTATATCATGAGACGTTATTATTAATTGTGCTCCTTTTTGATTACTCTTAGAATTAGAAAACAACTCAATAATAAATTTTAATAGTTTAGGGTGTAATTTAGCATCAAGTTCATCAGCAATTAAAATATTTCCATTCTGTAAACAATCATTGATTTTTGCTAAACAACTAAATATTTTTTTAGTACCACTTGATTCTTCTTGTATTGAAAGTTCTATCTCTTCTCCATTAATCATATGTTTAGTAAAAACATCTGTTACATTTCCATCAACATCTTCTTCAATTCTTAAATCCACAATATTAATATCCATTTCTTTTAACATTGCAAAAAATCGTTCCTTCTCATCATGTTGTTTAGGAATCAAAATCTCTCTTTCTCTAATAGAATTATTGTAATCAATAAAACTCATAGACATAAACCAATCTAATACATCATCAATTACTTCAATATCATATGAAGAAGCAATATGTGAAAGTAATGGAAGAGAGCTTTTCAACTTTTCAACAGATACGGATTCAATATCTTCACCTACAACACATTCCTCTTCTGTTCGTTCAAAAACAATAACAACATCCTCTTTAACTAATTCTTTATAATATAAATTCTCTTTAACTATCAAATTTTTCAAAGTAGATATTTCATATTGATATTCCCTACCTTTGATTCTAAACATTATCTCAAATTTTATTGGTTGATTTTCGCATGACTTATCAAACTTATGAAATTTTTCTCTGCCTGTTTCTTTTATTGATTTACTTAAAATCTGTTTTTCTTCTAATGTAATGTCTTCATTAATCTTTGATGCAATAATGGGTTTTACTACTATCTCTCGCAAGAATCTCAAAGCTTCAAGAACTGTTGACTTACCACCTCCATTAGGTCCGTAAATTGAAATAATTGGTAAGAATTTCTCCCCATCTTCATCAACAATTAAACTTTCCGCATTATCAGTTATTTCCTCTGCACACAAATCTAAAAATGCTTCATCTTTAAAAGATTTGAAATTTTCAAAAGTAAATTGACACAACATATAAATCCCTCCTTCAGAGATTAAATCTCATACGCTCTATATAATTGACAGTATATCATACATATATTCAAACTTCAATCAATCCGTGAGATTTTTTCTCACTCATTGCTTTTTTCTTTCCCACCCACAAAAAATACACCTACCCAATTCGCCCAGCAAATCAAGCACGTGTACCTATCCTACAACATCCCCAACTATTCTATTCTCCACTTAAACCATTCTATTTTGTTACTACCGTATGTACTGTAGATTTACTAATACCAAACTTCTTAGCAGTCTGCCTTACTGTAGCATTAGACTCTATTATATACGTCCCTATTTCTACAGCCCTTTCTTCTATGTATTCTCTCAAGGAAAAACCCCCTGATAAACTTGTTTTTACAGTTTATGCAGTGGGATGGGGTTGTATTACTGATTTAAGATTTAGATTATTGAATGTATATACATTTTTTGATATAATCATCAATATATCAATTATCTTTATAGGGGGAATATATTATGTTTAATTACAATGAAAACATTGATAAAATGCGTCAAATATATCACAGCAGAACAGGTTTTTCTAAGAATTCACTTCCAATGCCATCAACATGGATGCAACAACCTACCGAACCACTTAGTCAAGTTCATAAAAACAGGAAACAATTATATAGAGAAGGTAAGGTTTTCTATGGTTGTCTTGTTCAAGCAAACTCTAATCTGTTTTCCAACAAGATAATATCTACAAACCTTCCTGCAAATATTATATATAGCACTGATCCTTATTATGATACTCATCCCGAAGAACTACGTGATGTAGCATCTGAACTGTATAAATATAAAAACACATATGGCGCTCCTGAAGGCATTAACCAAGTAACAACAGCTCTAACTGATGAGTATGAAAGACTCTTCAATATAGAATTACCAAATTATATAGCAAATGGTAGAAGAGTATACTTTACAACCATAATTGTATTCAGAAAACATCTACCTAAACACCGATTAATCGGACCAATATTTCCAATAATTGCACGTCCACCATTAGTTAATACAAGTATTATTCTACCAAACCGTTATTGGACCAAAGAAATGATAGAACATTTTTGCGAAGAATAAGCGACCTCAAGCCGCTTATTCTTTAGCTATTTTCACACCTTATCAAAGTTAAAAATATCTCTTTTACTCTTAAACCATTTATAATAATCATTATCCATTTTTTCAAAATATCCTTCTTGTGCTAATTTCATTTTTTCCTCAAAATATCATAGTTTCCTATGTAATTCTTATACTTATTATATTCTATTCGATACGTTCTGGAACACTTTCAGAAAACAATAAATAAATTGCATAATCATATCCTATTCGCATATCTACTAATGCAAACTTTTCAAGACTATATTTTTCTTTTAACTTTAAAATATCTATTGGATTATTAACATTTATTTTTTCCATGTTATGACCTCATTCTTTTGACAAAAGATAGCATCCTCTCGGATACTATCTTTTTTGGTTTATTGGTGCAATACCTTCTTGTCTTACATTGTTTTGTTGATTTTGATTTTCTGGTTTTGATTTTTGTGTTACATTGTTAAATTTATTCAAGCTTTCTTGTTCGTTCATTCGTTCTTGATTTTTCTTATTATTTTCTTTCATTAATTATCACCTCTAAAGTAGTATATCCCAATATTAATGCTCTATCCAAATAATACTTACTTTATAAAACATGTGACTAATAATCACTCTAACCTATCTTCTAAATCATCCAACGATTTATATCCATATAGTAACGCTGTATTCTCCATTGTCATCTTTGCAAGATTTTTATTTTCTTTACTTAGATTAACAATATATCCTCCATATAATCCTAAAGTTTTGTCAGAATAAGTACTTATCTCACCACGTAAATATGTTTCATAAGAAGTATCAAATGGTGTATCTTCATATGCGTGTATCTTCCTTGTGTTACCTGCTGCCTTTGGATACTTTTCAGAAAATTCCTCCATCCATTCTACTTGAATCCTTACTATTTCTTCTATTATAGAATTTTTCTCTTCAGAAACAGCAGGAAAACTTTTCTCTATTTCACTATACTTATCTGGAGCTGTACTCTTCATCATACGACCATATTTTTCTGTAATCAGATTCCAACCTCTTGTATTTGCTTCTTCAAAATCATCTATATAACTTATAAGCATATCTTCGCTCCAAGTCATATACTGACTCTTTCTCATAAGTGAAAATGTACTCCAATCATCTTGACAGTTAGCTCTTCCACCTTCATTTTGAACCTTATCAAAAGCATTCCACTCTAATAATACTATTTTATCAACTAAGTCTTCTATAGATAACTTTTGTACAGCTGATTTAAGAATATCTTCTACTGTACTTTCTAAATAATTATCCTCTGTCAATGTTAACCCCTGATTCTTCATTTCATTAATAATTAATGTTGCTACCATTTCAATTACTATTGGTATTCGCTCATCTCTTCTTGGCATATCACAAATAGCTTTCAGAATATCCATTATTTCAGCTAATACTTCAAGCTTATCCATCCCTTTGTGAAGCCATTTATAATAAGGCGCATATTTCTTATTTAATAAATATACTAACTTCATTACATGATTAATATAATCTCCTAGAATCATCTCTGCCGTTACATACTCTTCTCTATCTAACATTCTTTGATAATTATATTGACCCAACTGTGCTACCATATGAGATTCTCTTGCTAGTCTAAGTCTCCACACTGAATCTGAATAATACCCTAATAAATAATTTCTTATTTCAGTAAATTCACCACTATCATCCCTGAAAATTCGTCCATTAGTAGCCACTGCTAGATTTTCTTCGTTTATTAATAACCATTCTTCATCTGATTTTGGTATAGACTCTACTTCAAGTACATTTTTATAGAATTCAGATATATTAAATACCCCTACTCTACCTATACCTTGCTTAGTTTCTTTTCTTAAAATTCCTCTATATACTTGAGGTATTTTATTATATTCTTCTTGAAGCGCTTCACCAATCTTGCTATAGTCATCATCATCTAACCACATACAAAACCTTGGTCCATAATCATGGTCAACAGAATATTCATCATCAAAGCCAAAGCAATCTGAACCTTCTCCTACAAGTCCTACTGCAATTCTTGATTCATACTCAGAAAACTTATCTTTAATCATAGGTATGCCATATTCCTCATAATAAGCCCTACATAAATCTACACCCTTTATATAGTTCTGACTTACATTCATATCTGCGTCTATATCTATGCTTATATCTGCTCCCATATCTACAAATACCCCTGTATCTTTATCTGCGTCTGTATTCTCTATATTGTCGCTTTTATAATCATCCCTATTTATTCCGCTAGCTTCATATACTTTATTTAAATTAGACTCTACAATATCATAAGTTTCTGTATGCCCTACATTTATTTCTAACTCAACTAAACATTCTTCATAACATTTAATTGCTTCATCATATTTCTCTATTTTATAGTATGCCTCTCCCATTGCAGAAAGTGTTGCACTATAATGAAAATCCTTTACTTCATCCTTGTTATATATATCCAAAGCTTTACCTAGATACTTTAACGCCTCATCATCTCTATTTAATTTAAGCAATGATTCTCCTAAATTACCATAGGTCACAGCAAGTTGAATCTCTTTATCTGGATATTGTCTTACAATATTCAATGCACTTTCAAGACATTCTACTGCTTTTTCATAATCATTCATTTCTTGATATAGTAGGCTCATATTATTGTATAGACTAGCATATCTAAAATCATTTTCATCTATATTATCTTGGTATATTTTAAATATCTGTCCATAATATTCTAGAGACTCATCAAGTCGTTTAGCTGCCCTATATGCATTAGCTACATTTTGCAAAGTTGTTCCATAGTAAATGCTATTTTCAAGTCCTACATTAATCATAAGCTTTATAACTTGATTACTATATTCTATCGCTTTATCATAATGACTAGTATCTCTTTGATAGCCTATCATCTCATTTAGTAGTGTTATAACCGAATTAACATCTTTTTCTTCCATAGCAAATCTAAGCTGTTCTTCCAAGAAGTCTTCAACCTTATCTATCTGTTTATTTGCAAATAACTTATCTAATTCACTTAAAGTCTCATTAATATTCACTATATATTCAACTCCACTTCTACCGGGCAATGATCCGAACCTAATATGTCAGCATGTATTTTGGCATCTACTATATTATCTTTTATATCTTCTGACACAACAAAATAATCAATTCTCCATCCTGCATTTTTAGCTCGTGCACTAAATCTATATGACCACCAAGAATACTTCTCTGTTACGTCTGGATATTTATATCTAAATGTATCTACATATCCATCTGATAATAGAGCTGTCATCTTACCTCTTTCCTCGTCAGTAAATCCTGCATTTTTTCTATTTGTTTTTGGGTTTTTCAAATCTATTTCTGTATGAGCTACATTAAGGTCACCACAAAGTACAACAGGTTTATTATTTTTAAGCTCATCAAGGTAATCCTTAAAATCATCTTCCCATTTCATTCTATATTCTAGTCTCTCTAGTTCTGTCTTTGAGTTAGGTGTATAACAAGTAACCATATAGAAATTATCATATTCCAAAGTAATAACTCTGCCTTCTTGATCATGCTCTTCTATACCAATTCCGTAAGTAACTTCTTTAGGTTCTACCTTAGTAAATATTGCTGTTCCTGAATAACCTTTTTTTACAGCATAATTCCAATATTGATGATAACCCTCTAATTCGAGGTCAATCTGTCCTTCCTGTAACTTACTCTCTTGAATACAAAATATATCAGCATCTATATCCTTAAAAAAATCCTCAAAACCCTTTTGTACACACGCTCTAATTCCATTAACGTTCCATGATATTAATTTCATACTTATAATAATTCAACAATCACTATTGTTGAATTGCCTCCTTCATTTTAGTTAAATAAATCCGGAACCCCCCAAGGAATTCCGGATTATTATTATTATTATACAATAGATTCCATCATTTGTTTGATATCTGATGATATACTTTCAAGTTCTAATGATTGAGCTGATATATTTTCTGTACTTGCAGATATCTCTTCTGTACGAGACTGTATCTCCGTTATATTAGTAACAAATCTATTTGTCTCCTCCTGAAGTTTTCTTATCGCAGGATACAATGTGTCACTATTTTTTCTATTATCATTAACTGCCAATCTTGTCTTATCTGCTAATTCTCTAACTCTCTGAGCAATAACTGCAAAGCCTCTTCCTGCTTCACCAACTCTTGCAGCTTCTATACCTGCATTAAGCGCTAGCATATTAGTTTGATTAGATATCTTAACTATACCATCACTTGACGTCTTATAATCATCCAAGAATTCTTTTATCTCAACCAACGATGCATTTAATAACTCACCATATGTAGATATGTTGTTAATTGATTCAACCATTGTTGCAATATCTTCTGAATTACTACTATTATCTTTAGCCAATTCTTCTATAGTATCATTAAGTCCATTAAATTCTGCAAGAATATTCTCATAAGATTTCTCTTTATTCTCTTTGTCTTCTCGTATTTGAGTCATAATATCAGACATAGCAACTTGCTCAGTCTCTAACTCCTGCTTTAGATAATGAATACAATTCTTATTGTTATTATATCCACTTAGAACCGATTTTACCATCATTTCGCAACTAACATTTCCACAAGTTCCACAATCTATAACACGCTTTTCGTTAGTATCTTTACCTAATAATCTATAACCCTTATCCAAATCCGCTCTACTATAATCAACTTTCACTACTTGCTTTTCTTTGCTATATCTTCTTATAAAATCTTGAATATTAAGTTTCTCAAATTGTTTATTAAGCACTTTGAATCTCTCATCTAACGGTAAATCTTTATTAAATGCACTTCCATCTGCCTTAGAATAATCTTTTGAACGAAGTTTATGTAATTGGAATAATACATCTTCACTCTTAGTAAATTTACTTTCTGTTCCTGTACCATAGTTACATCCCATTCCACAATTAAGCGCATCTACCATAAATGGAAGCTCTTCTCTATTTTTAATTCTACCTACATATCTCTCTAAAAACTCATAAGCATGCTTATCACCTTCTATTTGTCTAATCATATAATTAGTTCCCAAGAAGTGCTCCACATTCTCTCTAAGTCCACCAGGCATTGAATATATTGATCCTAGTCCATAATCAATCTCATCATTTTCCGAATATCCACTAATGTTAACTTCTTTAATTCTCTTCATTAACTTAGCAAATGTAACATTATATGATATATATCCCTCTGTATTAGGATCATCAATTTCTATCTTCTTTGCAATACACGGACTTATAAATGCTAACTTATCACTAACACCCATATATTTCTTTGCATATATTGCACCACACATCATAGGACTATGTATAGGAACAAGTGATGGAATTAATTCTGGAACATATTTCTCTATGTAATCCACTATAGCTGGACACGGTTGAGAAATTCCACCATGAAATCTATGTTTAGTAATATAGTTCAAATATCCCCATGTAGTTATATCTGCTCCAAAACTTATACTTATTACTTTGTTTACACCTAAGCTTTTTAGATATCCCAATATTTGCTTATATTCATTAGGATAATTTATAAGAAATGCTGGTGCAAGTAATATTGATATAGGTTTTCCAGATGCCAAATCATTAAAAAATCTATCTGTATCATCTGAATATTCTCTTGCTTTATGCCTACATGCCTCCATACAACTTCCACATTGAACACATTTGTCTCCATCTACTAATACTTTAAATGTTCCATTTTCTTCAACAGCTATATTTGCCCCCTCAACAGGACAAGCCGATATACACTTGTTACAACCAGTACATTTGTCATTAGTACTTACTAGTCCTTCATTATAAGCCATATAAATTCCTCCATTACTACCCTCTGTTTTTGTATATTTTTATCATTTGCAAAGATCTGCTACTACTTGGTTAATTACTTTTCCATCTGCTTTACCCTTTAATTCAGCCATAACATTTTTCATAATCATACCTTTATTCTTAGTAGCTACAACATCTGCATATTTTGTAATTATAATATTTCGCACCTCTTCTTCACTTAATAACTTCGGTGCAAATTCATTAATGATCGAATATCTAACTTCATACTCTGCTTTAAGATCTGTCCTATCACCCGGACAAGTATCTATCTGTTCTTTCACACTTTTTAATTCTTTAAGAATTACCCTATCCACCAATTCTTCTGGAACATCATTTCTACAACCTTCATCAATTGCAACCTTCTTCACCGCCGATACCAAGGTCGATATACTATCTTTTCTTTCCTTATCCCTTGCCTTCATTGCTGCAATCATATCTTTTTGTAACGTCTCTAACGTCAAAACATACACCCCTTTGTTTTTAAATTAAAATTCTAGACTCGCTAATACCTCAGCCAATTTCAAGATACGGCTATAACTAGGCTCGTCAACACCTCGCCAAGTACTTTTGGTAACACCATATTCACTAAACTCCCAAATACGTCGTTAAGTGTCTAGGTGTGCATTCGTACTAGACTCGATAATACCTCGTCAAGTACTCATAGTATACCACATATTGCATAAAAATTACAGTTTTTTTTATCTATTTTTATCAATAAATTGTTATTAAATATGATTTTTCCACTTCTTCATTTGGTTTTAATGTGTTGCTATACTCTCTATCAGATATAGTGCCATCAAAATCTTTATGGTCGCATCTGCCATACCAAGGCTCTATACATACAAATGGCGCTCCTTTTTTAGCTGGAGACCACAATCCAAATAACGGTGTTTCAAATGATACTGTAATATATCTTTCCTTACTCGGTGTTAGTAATGAAATCTTATTACATTGTTCTCCTTCAATAACAAGTGCATCATTGTCAAACAAATGCTCATCTATCTTCATAATACCACCTTGAATATCAAGTATATTATTTGTAGTATCTATCAACCCATCTTCACTTAATAAAGAATATATAACATTGTCTTGCCTATGAAAATCTATATAATAGTCTGTTTGAGAACCATCATCATTAAGAGGACACATAAACGCTGGATGAGCCCCTATGGAAAAATATATATCTTTATTATCGACATTTTTAACTCTCCATATTACCTTAATATCATTTCCACTCAATTTATATTCTATCTCTAATCTGAATTTAAATGGATACTTATCTAATGTTTCTTCATTACTTTCAAGATAAAACGAAATGCTATCTTCACTTTTATCCAAAAAATTAAATTCCATATCTCTTGCAAAGCCATGTTGCCCCATCGAATACGATTGTCCATTATATACATACGACTTATTTTTCAAACTTCCTACAAACGGAAACAATACTGGTGATTGCCTCTTCCAATACTTCTCGTCACCACACCATAAATACTCACATCCATTTTCGTTATTAACAATACTACTAAGTTCAGCACCATGTGAATTAGCCTCTATCGTCAATTTGTCATTACCTATTATATACTTCTCCATAATCAATACCTATTTTAACCCTTCAATAAATGTTTTCATAGAAGCCGCAATCTGTTCTGGTTCATATATATATATATTAGTCATACCTGATATTTCTTCCAAGGTTACATTTTCGAAGGTTTCGAAATATTCTATTCTAGTACTATTAAAACCATCTGCGTACTCCTTATAATCTCCATATGATTCTTGCATTGTTTTATTTTTTGAATAGAATGGATCTATTAAAGGATTAGCCATAAACACATACATAGGCACATCAGGATATTCTAACTCTAACACTTTCTGCGCATTATAATAAGTTTCCATGTCCTCATTATATCTGTCTTTGTTATAACCGCCTTTAGACACCAAAGCATTCATCGTAACTTGCTGTTTATCAGTAAACAAATTATATTCATCCGTTGTATAAGTTCCTTCAATACTTCTATGTAAACCTAGACCATTACAACAAAATCTCATTATACCACCGCTTAACTTGTCCAGAAATCCTGGTTCATAAGACACATAACTCTCCAGACCATATATATCCAACCCTACTATCCCTTTTACTTCTTCAGGATATAAATCAGCCCAATATATAGCTTCTATCTCTGCTTGTAAATGTGGAACTAATATATAAGGTCCAGTTACCCCTACTTTTGAGATAGCTTCTCTTGTCTCTTCTAAAATAGTATCTATATCTCTATCAGCTCCACTAACCTCACTATAGCCATTACCACTTCTATCAACATATACTATTCTATAATCATCTGCTAACAAATCATATAAAGGCTCCATTGTAATAGATGCATCAAAATAACTAACTCCATGCATAAATACCAAGGTATATTCACTATCTTCATTCCCTTTTACAATTACGTGCATCTTATGCCCATTCACATCTACCATCTCTCCTGCTGGAGTGGATAATAACACCTCTTCTTCATGAAGCTTAACACTGTGTTGATACGCTTTATATATGGAACTTACACCCATAAACGCTACAAACAACAACAAACTTATTATTATTATTTTAAATATCTTATTAGCAATCTTTTTCGCCTTATTCATTTTAACTCTCCTTAAACTTAAAACTTATATATACTTTTGTATTATAGTACTTTTTATCTTATAAAAGCAAGTTTTCACAACCTTCTTAATTCTTTTTTTATAAAGTCTAACTCATTTATATACAGCCCTATACAATATGCTAACCTTAATACATTAATGCATAAAAAAGTAGCCCTATAAATATTTAATATTATGGACTACTTTTTCTATTATTCAGTTATTCTAATTATTCTAATTATTCTAATTTTAATTTTCAGAGGCTACTATCAGGTAACCGCCAATTTCCATACAAACCATTTTAAAATAAGTAACTACTCTTTCTATAGCTACTATGAACATTACATTGATGTGGTTTACCACATATATCAAAAGTATCTTCTATCAACTTCTAATCTGTAATCCTTTCTAAACGAATATTTTACAAACACTTATGTACTATTCTCCAAATGTAATCTTCATCATAATTCTAATCAATCAACATACTTTATAGTAGTATCGCTTAACTGCGTCCTTAAATCTCTCTGAATCTGCATAACACTTATGCTTATTGGGACTTAATAAATATATCTAAAGGTTTACCGTACGGAAATATGTTCCTACTATAACCTTACTATGCTGATTGTATTGTTCGTCAAACGTCTCCAACGGAATCTCCTCCTTCACTTGAGTTACTTTATATCTAAGTCTTACCGGTGACTATGTATCTATTATATTTTATTACCATTAAATTGTCAATGATTTTTTCAGATTATTTTGTATATATTTCGTTATTTTTTATATTATTCCGCAATTTATTTTGTAATTTCAATAAACTATTGATATTTTATATATTTTTCAGACAATTACTATTTTATATACTATTCATTATAATCATCATTACTTTATCACTTTAAATCATTGACATATGAATATTTAACATATAAAATGCAATTAGTATAAATATAAAAATTGTAAAGTGGTGATTCAATATGAATATTAAAGATAACTTTTCCATTGGTTTTGTTGGTCTTGGTTTAATTGGCGGTTCAATAGCCAAATCCATTAGACGAATTTTTCCAAACTACAACATTATAGCTTTTGATTCTGATGAAATCAATTTGCAGAAAGCTTTAGAAGAAGGTACTATTACACATGCTTTAGATGGTGTGGATGAATCTTTTTCATTATGCGATTATATATTTTTATGTGCTCCTGTACATTATAATATTGAATATCTTAATTATTTAAAAAGTATAATCAAACCTTCTTGCATTATTACTGATGTTGGAAGCGTAAAATCAGATATATATAAAGCTGTTGAGAATCTGAACTTAGGGGGATTTTTTATCGGTGGTCATCCAATGGTTGGCTCAGAACGTTCAGGATATGATGCTGCCAATGATAGACTTATTGAAAATGCCTATTATTTTATTACCCCTTCAGATTCAATTTCTAAAACTAGAGTTGATGAATTCACATTATTTATTGAAGATTTAGGAGCAATACCAATTGTGTATTCACCAATGGAGCATGATAAAGTTACAGCTTATATAAGCCATGTACCTCACATCATTGCTTCTAACTTAGTAAATACTGTTAGCCAAACAGATTCATCCAATGGTATATACAAACAACTTGCTGCTGGCGGATTCAAAGATATTACTCGCATTGCTTCCTCTTCTCCAACAGTATGGGAACACATTTTATTAAGCAATCCAGAAAACATTATTGACGGATTAATAGATTACAAAAATGGTATAGATAATATAATTAATGCTATTAAAAATAATGATTCAGCATCAATTAATCATTTCTTTTCTATAGCTAGAGATTATAGAAATTCTATTCCAGATAATGCAACTGGTGTTATCAGAGTTAATTATGAAGTATATGTTGATATTCCTGACGAAGCTGGTGCTATGCTAAAAGCAATAAGCATTGTATCTAATGAAAATATTAATTTAAAAAATGTAGGGATTACTCACAATAGAGAAGATTTAGAAGGAGTACTAAGAATGTCCTTCTATAATAATGAAGATGCATCACTTGCTTGCAAACTTTTAAGAGATGTAGGATACTTAGTATATGAACGTTAGAAAGGATTACATATATGATATTTACTAGAGCTAAATCATTAAACGGAGAATTAACTGTACCTGGAGATAAATCCATTTCTCATAGAGCGATAATGCTTGGTTCACTTGCAGAAGGTAGAACTGAAATACATAACTTTCTTCAAGGTGCTGACTGTTTATCTTCTATAGACTGTTTTCAACAAATGGGTGTAAATATAGATAACCAAGGTAATATAGTAACAATTAAGGGCCTTGGTATAAATGGATTAAAAAGGCCTTCAGATGTATTGTATGTAGGCAACAGTGGAACTACGACTCGTCTTATGTCTGGAATATTAGCCGCTCAATCATTTACTTCTATTGTAGATGGTGATGCTTCAATCAGAAAGAGACCAATGGGTCGAATAATTACCCCTCTTTCACAAATGGGTGCTAACATCGAAAGTACTTCTGGAAATAATTGCACACCTTTAACTATACACGGAAGTAAACTTCACGGAGCACATTACATTTCCCCTGTTGCTTCTGCTCAGGTTAAATCTGCTATTTTACTTGCTGGATTATATGCTGAAGGTGATACTTCTGTTACCGAACCTTATGTTTCAAGAAACCACACAGAATTAATGTTAGAGCAATTCGGTGTAAATGTTAAGGCAAGTGGAACTACTGCTACTGTAAGTACTTGCAACAAACTAATTGGTCAAAAAATAATTGTACCAGGAGATATTTCGTCTGCCGTATATTTTATTGTTGCTGGTCTAATAACTCCTAATTCATCAATTACCATAAAAAATGTAGGCATTAATCCTACTAGAAATGGCATTATCAAAGTTTGCGAACAAATGGGCGCTAGCATTACATTATCAAATATTCAATCGGGTCTTGGTGAACCTGTAGCTGATATTACCGTATCTACAAGCAATTTAACCGGAACTGTAATTGAAGGTGAAATAATTCCTACATTAATAGATGAGATTCCTACTATTGCTTTACTTGCTTGTTTCGCAAATGGTACTACTGTAATTAAGGATGCAAGTGAGCTCAAAGTAAAGGAATCAAATAGAATAGATGTTATGGTTAATAACTTATCAAATATGGGGGCTGACATTGAAGCCACAGATGATGGCATGATTATACATGGTGGTCGACCATTACATGGGGCAACCATAGATAGCAAACTTGATCACAGAATAGCTATGACTTTTGCTATAGCAGGACTAAACGCCGATGGTAATACTGACATACTTGGTGCTGAATGTGTTGATATATCTTATCCTAATTTCTATAAAGATTTATTAGAATTAGAGAAATAAAATTCTTCATCTTCAATTATATCCGCTCTTGCCGATGTTGCTTCAGTAATCAACTTTACTATTTTTTGCAATATATTTATTGGCACAAGTGCTTTCATTATAACAACATCACTATACTCAGTATCTTCAAGAGGAATAGATTCATTTCCTAATATATATTGAAGTTTTCCCATATCAGTATAATCTGTTTTTATTAAAATTCGTTTAACTAGGGTCTTATTAACTATTTTACAGTTTTTAAGACCTTCTTTTGACGCATCTGTATACGCGCGAACTAATCCCCCTGTTCCAAGAAGGGTTCCACCAAAGTATCTTGTTACTACAATACATATATTTTTAATATCAGACCCTACAATAACTTCTAATATTGGCTTTCCTGCTGTTCCCTGTGGTTCTCCATCATCACTAAATCTATGCAAAGGCATGTCTAATCCTATTGAAAATGCAAAACAATTATGCCTTGCATCATAATTTTTCTTCTTTATCTTTTCTATGAATTCATATGCTTCGGCTTCATTTTCAACTTTTTCAATGTAAGCAATAAACCTAGATTTTTTTTCTACTATTTCGCCTTCTCCACCGTTGCCTAATTCAATATACTGTTCTATCATATAGTCCCATACAATCAAATTACCTTATTATATAAGTAATTAAATTATATTTCCTTTCATTTTTCTTGTTTATATAAAATAAATCTGTAAACAATCACTATTATAGTATCTTTCATTTGAATTTTAACATACGCTTTTTTCTTTGTAAACTGCACCATTCGACACCATTATATACTTTTAGAACAATATATACAAAACCCTTATTCTATAGCCTTAATTTAATATGAATAATATCTTAATAATATGTTTTTTCCCTTTATTAAATGAAAATAGTTTGCTATAATATTCAATAGTAAAAAGGAGGTCCTTTATGAATTACAATAAAAATGAGACTACCAAGAAACAAAAAAAACTTGTAGGTAAATCAAGCAAAAACAAACGAAAAGTATTTACATAGTTTTTTAAACCATGATTAATATTAGTTCTTGCCATCTGTATACTCGGCCTAGGCGCTGGTTTTGGAACAATAAAAGGTATATTAGATAACGCACCAAACATAGACGATATTGATGTAACACCTCAAGGTTATCAAACTACTATATATAATCAAGATGGACAAGTTATTACTACTCTATCTACTATAAACTCAAATCGTGTATATGCATATTACGATGATATTCCTGAACATATGCGCGAGGCGTTTGTAGCAATTGAAGATGAACGTTTTTGGGAACATAATGGTATAGATATGAGAGGTTTGCTTCGTGCTGGTTTTGTAGGCATCAAGAATAAAGATTTTTCTCAAGGTGCTAGTACAATAACTCAACAACTTATCAAAAACCAAGTTTTCAATGTAGGTCTTGATGAAGATACTTTTATGGATAAAGTAGAACGTAAACTACAAGAACAATATCTATCAATACAACTTGAAGAACGAATGTCAAAAGAAGATATTCTAGAGTATTATCTTAATACAATATATTTAGGTCAAGGTGTTCACGGTGTTCAAGCTGCTGCTACAAAATACTTTAACAAAGATTTAGACGAGTTAACTATTTCTGAATGTTCTGTTATTGCAGCCATTACACAGAACCCTTCAAAATATGACCCAATAGTCTTTCCGGAAAAAAATGCCGAGAGAAGAACTAGAGTATTAAAAAAGATGAAAGAACTTGAATATATATCTCAAGCGGAATATGATGCCGCACTTGCTGATGATGTATATGCTAGAATCGATACTGTTCATACCGAATATGTTGAGAATAAGCAAGTTAACTCATTTTTTATTGATGCCGTTATCAAGGATTTGGCTAATAGATTAGTAAATGAATTAGGTTATACTGAAACTCAAGCATATAATGCTATATATTCAGGTGGATTAAGTGTCTATATAACACAAGATCAAGCTATACAAGATATTTGTGATGAAGTAATTAATGATGCTGATAACTATCCTGCTGGAACTAAAGTAGCATTATCGTATGCATTAACTATAACAGATCAAGATGGGGAAAACCCAATAAATTATAGCAGTAATCATCTGTTAAAATACTACAAGGAATTAACTGCAAACAGTAAATACAATCTTATATATAAAGATGAAGATTCTGCAAGATTTGCTGCTGATACATTTAGAGATGCTATGCTAGAAGAGACTGGTGGCAAAGTTTTAGCTGAATCTTATGCAACTACATTACAACCTCAAGCATCTTTCGTTGTAATGGATCAATCTACCGGTCAAGTTAAAGCTATAACTGGAGGTCGTGGAGAAAAGACAGGTAACCTAACACTTAACCGTGCTACCGATTCAGCCAGACAACCAGGTTCTACTTTCAAAGTATTAGCTTCATTTGCTCCAGCCATAGATACTGGCATGGCTACTTTGGCAACTGGTTACGATGATGCACCTTATAACTACGCAAACGGCCGTCCTGTTAGCAACTGGTATAGTGGATATCGAGGAATGAATACTATCAGAACTGCTATTCAGGAATCTATGAATATTATTGCCGTAAAATGTATTACAGACCTTACGCCTGATAAAGGATTTGAATACCTTGAAGACCTTGGCTTTACTACCTTAGTAAGACAGAGAACAGATTCAGATGGTTCCATTACATCAGATATAAATCAATCCCTAGCATTAGGTGGTTTAACAGATGGTGTCACAAACTTTGAACTTACAGGAGCTTACGCTTGCTTAGCTAATTCAGGAATTTACTTAGAGCCTATATTATATACTAAAGTACTTGATCATAACGGAAATATTCTTATAGATAATACGCCAGAACCAAAACAAGTATTTAAAGCAACTACTGCTTGGCTTATAAATGATGCAATGCAAGATGTTGTAACTAAGGGTACTGGTACTCCTGCAAGACTTAGCTCGGGTATGGTGGTATCTGGTAAGACTGGAACAACTTCTAACAATTACGACTTTTGGTTTTGTGGTTCTACCCCTTATTATACAGCTGGTATATGGATGGGCTACGACATTAATACCAAATTTGATGGCGGTAGTTATCACAAGAAAATGTGGTCAAAGATAATGAATGCTATCGTTGTATTAGAAGAACAAGATACTTCTACCAAATTTCCTACTGCTGACGGCATTGTTACTGCGACTGTTTGTATCAAGTCAGGAATGTTACCAGCCGAAGGATGTACTTGTGTAACAGAATTTTTTGCAAGAGGAACTGTTCCTACTCACTCTTGTAATTCACATAAATTCATTGAACTATGTAATGATACTCATTTATTAGCAACAGAATTCTGTCCTAATAGAACTAGTTATGAATTTAACCTAGATACTCATGGAAATGTTGTTATAAGTAATTTTGATTTTGCTTTACCTGAAAACTTTGATACAACACATTGTAATATCCATGTAGCTCCAACTGAAGATGCTACCACCGAGAACCCTAACGTTCCACAAGGTACAACCTTCTCCATAGTGGCATCGGTCAATGGCGGTGGAGGAACTATTTCAGGCCCTGCTACAGTTGTTCAAGGCGGGACTGCTACATTTACCATTGTTCCTAATTCTGGATACGCCATTTCTAGTGTAGTTGTAGATGGCGAAGAGAAAGGACCAACATCCTCTCACGTATTTAGAAATGTAAATATGAATCACACTATAACCGTAACATTTGTTCAAGTTACACCTAGTACTGAGGCAAATACCGACCCAACTACTGAAGCACCACCCGTTCAATAAATATTCAATTAATAATATCAATAGGGCTATATGCAACTCGCATATAGCCCTATTATTATATCTATATAAAAGGAGCTAGCTCCTATTATTGTTGATATAACCTTATATCTATTCTGTCATCTTAGGTTGAAATATTAACGCTGCTAAATATGAAAATATAATTGCTGCTGAAGTTCCTACTGCTGCCATTGTAAAACCACCTCTAAACAATCCTATAAATCCATCTTGATCTATTGCATCTTTAACACCTTTCCAAAGATTATAACCAAATCCAGTTAATGGCACAGTTGCTCCTGCCCCTGCAAATTCCATAAATGGCTTGTATATTCCTACTGCTCCCAAAATCGCCCCTATACATACTAACATTACCATTATTCTGCCTGGCATAAGCTTAGTATTGTCTATTAATATTTGCACCAAGACACATATAATTCCACCTACTATAAATGCTTTCAAATAATCCATATTGCTCTCCTTATACAAATCTATTCTCTAACATTACTCCATGAGCTATTCCTGGAACAGACTGTCCTTCATTATAGCTCACTGTAGAAAGTAATGCTCCTGTCGGAACAAATAATACCCTATTCCATGTCTTATTTTTCATCTTTGTTAATATCATTCCTGACAATGTTGCCGCTGCGCATCCGCATCCTGAACCACCAGCATGAGTATCTTGTGTATCATCATTAAATATTTCAATTCCACAATCCATATGCTGTTTACTTATATCCACACCATTATCTTGCAACAGCTTTATAAGTATATCTCTTCCTACTTTACCCAAATCACCAGTTATAATCTTATCGTAGTACCCTGGTTCTATATTGAAATCCTTAAGGTTCTGATATATTAAATCTGCAGCTGCTGGCGCCATAGCTGCCCCCATATTCATAGAATCTTTAATTCCATAATCAACAACTTTACCCGTTGTTATTCCTTTTATCATTACATCTCCTGTATCTTTTGATACTACAAATGCACCGCATCCTGTTACCGTCCAGCTTGCCGCTAGAGGTCTTTGATTTCCATATTCAAGTGGAAATCTAAATTGCTTCTCCGCACTTGCAAAATGACTTGATGCAACACATAAAACATTATTTGCAAATCCTCCTGAAACTATCATCGATCCAAGACTTAGAGACTCCCCAGCAGTAGAACAAGCTCCATAAAGTCCAAATAGTGGAATCTCTAGATCCTTCACACCAAAGGTTGTAGCTATTAACTGTCCTAATAAATCTCCTGCAAAGATATATCTTATATCTTCTGGTTTTAGTTTTGCCTTTCGCAATGCAATGTTTATGGTTTTGCTTATTAATTCGCTTTCGCCTTCCTCCCATGATTCCTTACCAAACATAGGATCTTCAACTATTAAGTCAAAATAATCTGCTAGAGGTCCTTCTCCCTCTTTCTTTCCTACTACCGAACCTCCATTCATTATATATGGAGGATTTTCAAATTCTACACTTTGTTTACCTATCATATTTTCCACAATTACATTCCCCCTAATACATTAATAAAATAGTATACAATACCCAATACAAAGGACGTAAATATGCCATATAATATTACTGGTCCTGCAATAGTAAATATTTTTACACCAATACCAAATATTTGTCCTTCTTTTTGAAACTCTATTGCTGGAGCCGCCACCGAATTTGCAAACCCAGTTATCGGCACCAATGCTCCTGCTCCACCGTATTTACCTATTTTAGGATATATATTTAGTGCTGTAAGCAATACACTTAGCAATACCAATATAATTGATGTATAGCTTGCTGAATCGTCTATATTCATTCCCATTACATCTAAAAACATCTGATTAATCCCTTGACCTAGTGTGCATATTATTCCACCTACAAAAAATGCCCATATACAATTTTTCACACAGCTATGTGTAGGTGTAATCTCCTCCACAAATTTATTATATTCTTTATTACTCGGTTCATTCTTCACATAATCACCTTCTTTTCTATTTAAATACATAATATTGAATAAGTGTTCCTAATGCTTTTCCTAGTGCTAATACTACAATAACATAAGGTAATCCTATTCTTATTTTTGTTCTTCTTGATAAAATCGGAAATACATTAAGAACTTCCGCTAAAGCGCCTAATAGGCATCCTGTAAATATACCTCCAAATACACCCACTAATATTAATCCAACATAACCGACTGGAACCCTAAATTGGTATAAAGACAAAGCATTTCCTAGTGTTACTCCCATAATCAAACAATTTTCATATAACATGAATTTTTTATTTGTTTTTGTCTTTTCTGCAATTTTAGGAAATATACCAATCATTGTCATAAATGCAACAAATGCCCCTGCTATAACAACTCCACTAGAGAACCCTGCAAATATCAATAGTGCATATCTAATCCACATCTAAAGTCTCCTTCTTTCTGCCAGAATCTACAATTATCGAATCATTTACATCTTGCTCATACATACGAATCTGTACTTGCAACGGCGTTGGATCATCACTAATTTTTTTATTAGCACCATGGTTAAAAAACACTATTACTCCTATTAATAAACCTACACAATACGCTAGTTCTATAATAGAAGGTCCCTTTGGCGGTTCTCCAATAAATAATTCATGGAGCATCCCGAACAATTCCACAGCATTTACATCTGTGTTATAGGACATAATAGAATATCCACCTCCCAAAAAAGCAATTAGACATACAAATATAACATTTATAGTCTGTATACCCTTTGTTTTTTCATCAATTTTGTAGTATACAATAAAATCTGGTTCACCCATATTATTCACCGATACATCTTTAAATTCATTTTGTATTAATTCTACTATTTTCAAAACAGAAACTACTTGCTGTGAATTATTACTTTCGTTAAACTTAAATACTTCCATTTTATTTACTGCATGCTCAATATCTTTATCTTTACAATATATTTTTCCAATGTCTTCTATCTTAACTTTTCTATTAGATACAGAAACGCTTTGATCAGCCTTAAAATATACAACTATATCACTCACCCTAATCCTCCTCATTTCCAATATCTATATTTGCAAATACACTTTGATTGTACTGTTCTGACTTTAGAAAATTACCTTCGCCATACTTGTTAATTTTCTTTTGCATGCACATAATGGAAATAATTATTGCAGTAATCACCAATATTGTCATAATAATTGCAATTTTATTATCACGTTTTTCTTTTCTTTCCACAATATCACAACCCTTCTAAGTGTATTATTTCACTATCTCAAAAAAGTATGCACAAAAAAAACAAGTAATATTGATTAATACAAAATTACTTGTTTTTCTATATTTTAATCTAATGTAACCAATACATTTATATCAATCATTAGTTACTTTATTTTATACTCTTATCTCTCATCTATAGGAACATATTCTTTACCAGGTGCTACACTCTTATATGCTGGACGAATTATTTTTCCTTGATTAATTAACTCTTCTATTCTATGTGCACTCCAACCTGCCATACGTGCTATTGCAAATAAAGGAGTATATAATTCAAGTGGTAAATCTAGCATATCATATACAAATCCACTGTAAAAATCTACATTGGCACTAACTCCCTTGTATATCTTTCGCTCCCTTCCAATAACTTCTGGCGCAAGTCTCTCAACAGCCGAATAGAGTCTATATTCTTTCTCTTTACCCTTCTCAACAGATAACTCTTCAACAAATTTTCTAAATACTGTAGCTCTCGGGTCTGACAATGAATACACCGCATGACCTATACCATATATAAGTCCAGCATTATCAAACGCTTGTTTATTAAGAAGTGCTGTTAGGTATTCTTTTATCTGCTCTTCATCATCCCAATCAGAAAGTTTTTCTTTCATATCCTCAAACATCTTAACTACTTTAATATTAGCTCCACCATGTTTTGGTCCTTTTAACGATCCTAACGACGCTGCTATCGCTGAATATGTATCAGTACCTGATGAAGTAACTACATGTGTTGTAAATGTAGAATTATTACCACCACCATGCTCTGCATGTAATACTAATGCTAAATCTAATATTTGAGCCTCTAATTCTGTATATTGCTTATCTTCCCTTAATATATGCAAAATATTCTCTGCTGTAGATAATTCTGGTTCTGGCGCATGTATAAACAGACTCTTTCCATCATGATAATGACTATAAGCTTGATATCCATATACAGATAACAATGGAACAATTGCAATTAATTCTAGACATTGTCTAAGAACATTAGGTATAGATGTATCTTCTGCTTTATCATCATATGCATACATTGTTAATACACTTCTTGCAAGTGTATTCATCATATCTTTACTAGGTGCTTTCAAAATAACATCTCTAACAAAACTAGTAGGTAATGATCTGTATTCAGCAAGCAATTTGCATAGTTCATCTAATTCTTCTATATTTGGTAACTTTCCAAATAACAATAAATAAACAGTCTCTTCAAATCCGAAACGTTTTTCTTTAATAAATCCTGCTACAATATCTTCAACATCTATACCTTGATAATATAATTTTCCCTCACATGGTACCATTTCATTATCAACAACTGTATATGATTGAACCTTAGATATATCAGTAAGACCTGCCAAAACGCCCTTACCGTTAATATCGCGAAGTCCTCTCTTAACTTCATATTTTGTATAAAGCTCTTCATCTATTGTATTATTAGACACACACAACTTTGATAAATCTATTATTTTTTCAGTTACTTCCGAATAATTATTTTCCATTTTTCTTCTCCATTCAATTCAAAACACATCTCCAAGTTACTAATTTACTAGTATAGCACAAAAATACAACTTATTTTATATTTTAATAAACATTTAATATTTATTGTATATACTATCTTCTCCTAAGCCACCTTTTATCAATTCAGACAATCGCAGCATTGCTGCATCCTCATCATCACCCTCACAAATAAGTTCTATCTCACTTTCAAATTGAACTCTTGCTGCAAGTACACTTAAAACACTTTTAGCATTAGCTGTTGTATCTCCAATTTTAAACGTAACCTTAGAGTTATATTTAAGAGCTTCCCTACACAACTCTCCTGCTGGTCTTAAGTGAAACCCCAATCTATTAGGAACTATAAGTTTTTGTGATACCATTACTTACCTCCTATTTACCCATTTTCATCTTATTTTTTCTTTACTGTAATCGTTATATTAATATTATTTAATACTTTGACTCCTTCTATCTCTTCACACAGAAGTTCAAGACTATAACTACCTACTCCAAGACCATTGACATCTACTGATGGTTTCATATCTTCTATCGTAATATCTGAAACCACTTCTGATAATCCTATAATCTGCATTATTAGATTATCATCCACCACAACATCATACTCATACCCATCAAAATCATTTGCTAAAATAATATCAGTTTTAGCAAATGATAGCTCTATAGTCTTCAACTTTTCAATAACAATCTTAACCATTATTTGTTCTGTTCCATCTGCTATCTTAATTCCTTCTGGCAGATAGTCAGATATATCAATAGCTATTTCTGTACTATCATATAAATCTGATATGTCTATATCTGATATTAATATAGCATCAATACCTTGAAGTGTTTCTTCTACTCCTACTAATTTTATCTCCGTAGGCTGATAATCTACTGAGATAACTTCATAACCCTCTCTAGTATCTCCCACTGTATCTAACTCTACACGCACTGTTTTTGTTTTAAGTATCTCAATACTTACCTCTACTTTATTAACATTACATTCTATATTTGTTGATTCGACCAACTCTCCATTTCCATCATAAAATTTCGGTTCAACTAACTCCGTAAAATCATCCTTGGCTCCATCAACTGAAATCTCAACTCGTGCTTCTTGTAACTTGGATACAATACTTTCAGGACCAGAAACTACTACCATGTTAGGGGATGTTGTCTTATCTCCAACTGCATAATCTGTATGTGGTTTATCTGTAGTTGTAACTGTCACCGGTAATTGTTTTTCTATCTTATCTTCTATCTCAACAATCATCATATTATCCACACATGATATTGTAATATCACTACTTATAGATCCATCCACAGGTGTGATTACAATCTGCACTGCATTTGTAACTGATAATTTTGACATATCTGCAACAGCTTTAAAGTCTCCACTCTTCAAATATTCAACTACTGATCGTTTACCTTTTATAACAATATTAACAGACTTTCCTTCAACTACTTCAAAGACTTTATCGTTACTAGTAATCGCTTCACTATTAATTATCTCTACTTCAATATTATTGATTTGTCTTGTAATTATGTAATCATCAATATTAACAATTAACATCCATATAATTATAGCAAAAAATACTGATACTACTTTAATACCAAAATCTTTAAAAATTCTATTTTTCATCTTTCACACGCCCCTTCCATAAGTTAAAGCGCATGCTTTCTTTTGTTGTCTTCTTTAAATGTGCCAATTCTTCCTTCAAACTATCTGGCGTTAAATTTCTAACTAAATTCCCACCGTATGCAACCGAAACTGCCCCAGTCTCTTCTGATACTATAATTGTTATACTATCCGATACCTCACTAATACCTATACCAGCTCTATGTCTTGTTCCTAAGTCCTTACTTATATACAAACTATCCGTAAGTGGTAAATAACACGTAGCTGCAATAACTCTATTTCCTCTAATTATAACCGCTCCATCATGTAATGGTGTATTATGCTCAAATATGTTAAGTAATAGTTGACTACTAACAACGGCATCAACACCTATTCCTGTTCTCTCATATTCACCTAATACAACTTGATTTTCTACAACTATTAATGCCCCTGTTTTAACTTTTGACATCTCAAAACTAGCCTTTACTAATTCCGCAATAGTCTTATCCGTTAACTTATTATTTTTAATATGTTCCTCATCAAAACTAAACAACGAAGCTACTATACCTTTGCTACCCAATTGTTCAAGTGCTCTTCTAAATTCTGGTTGAAAAATAATTATAATTGCAATAATTCCTACATTAATCGTGTTTTTAAAAATCCATAGAATAGTATTAAATTTAAATATAGCCGCTAACGCAACAAAGAATAGAATAACTAATATTCCTTTTAACAAAACCCATGCTCTAGTTGTCCTAAACCAATTTATCACATAATAAATACCTATAGAAATAATTATAATTTCCATTAAATCTGTCATAGTCATCTTTGGGACATATACGCTATCAAATTGTGTATTCAAGAATATAAATAATTTATCCATTCTAGCACACCTCTATCACTAAATTTTATATACTTATAATCATGCTTGACTATATATGGTACCTAATTTCTAGCACTTATTTTCTTAACATTAACATTCTCTGCTGTAACCTTTATCTTCGGAACTGCCTTTACATAGTAATAATAATCATCATCTTCAAATTGAACGACCTCAGTTCTCGAATAATCTACAACACCTTTAAAGAACTGTATTATAAATGATATAACCGTACCTATTATTGTACCAATAATAATTGTCATAATGTCAGTATCAGCTTCCATTACAAATCCACCAATTAAGAATAATACTATACTTAAAATTCCTGCAACTGTAATAGCTATATACCAAGCATATTTAACTGACATTCTATATAATAAATACGTTACCAATATAACAAATGAAAATACGAATATTGTAAGTAACATTTTCTTATCTTCAATAAGCCCAGCTATTATATATGAATATCCCTGAATTGCATCTTCTCCTGTTGCTGTCTTCATTAATGCTGCTACTTCCTCTACATATGTAGAAAAATAATATAATACAACACCACAAATTGCTGGTACAATACCAACAGGTCCAACAAATATTCCGACAATAATTGGTAAAATGTAGTGTATCTTGAATATGTATAACAACGGAGTAACCATAATTATATATGAACAATTAGGGGAAAATCTAATATACATACAATATATTAGTATAAACAATACTACAAATACTACTGCTGTATCCCACGAAACACTAAAACAATGAAATGCTGTTACTATTCCCATAATAAGAATCATAATATTTCCTGAAACAAACGCACATAATAATGATAATAAAAACACTACTACTCCCTTATTAAAAATCGATGAATATCCGAAATTAACATTCAATGACCAAAACAAGCATAATGCCACTAAAAACTTAAATATAGGTGTAGTAATACTATCATATTTAGCTAAAAAATTACGAATATTATCCTTAACGCTCAACAATGTGGTCATCTTCTCCACCCTCTCTTCCATCATCTAAATCTAAAGTACTAGGCATCTTACTAAACTTGCCCTTCTCGCTATCCTCATAAAATTTAATAAGCCTTTTTAGTAGATGATTATATATAATCAACTTAGGTCTTGCTTTATTATACCTTATTCCATACACAATCTTTGTAGCAAGCCCATATACAACAAGAAAAGCTGCATATCCAATAATCAATTTTGTTACCAATCCAACATAATCAATCTTGTTAATATCTTTTAGTATTTCTTCTAAATTAATTACTACAACACAGGCAACTATTACCCAATACGAAATCGTAGCAAAAATCATAGTCTTAAGAATATTGTATTTTACATAATCACCTTTGTAATATTTGCTAAGTGGAATTTCCCTCTTGCCATCACCTTTTTCATATATAGCTAATCTGGTCATAACCTTAACTTTTTCCTCATCAACCATGGTCTCACCTCTTGTCCATATAAATTTATAATAAATTAGGCTATATAAACATATAGCCTAATTCTTACATATAACTTAACGTTAACCATTGGTATTATATCATATTTCTTGTGATATTAATAGCTATTCTTTAATTTCATTTCTACTTTCTAATACACTTCTCAACACATTGCGACAACATCTCTCAAGATCCGATTCACTAATCGTTCCTTTCTTAATCTCTTTTAGTATTTCTTTCTTGTTAGCTCCTGTTCCTGGCATAATTAAATCATTGCCTGCTCGCATTGCCAGACCGTTATTAGCAAGATTTTTTCCTGTTGAAAACCAATCCGTCATAACAACCCCGTCAAATCCCCATTCATTACGTAAAGCTTTGGTGCATATATCATAATTATTAGGGGAATATGTGCCGTTAATCTTATTATAGCTAGTCATAATACTTTTTGTATTACCTTCTCTTACAGCTATCTCGAATCCTTTCAAGTATATCTCTCTTAATGTTCTCTCACTCATATTACATGATACTTTGTTACGATTGTCTTCTTGATTATTTGCTGCAAAGTGTTTTGGTGTAGCATAGTTACCTGATATTTCTTGAACACCCTTAATAGTTGCTGCTGCCATCTTTCCTGTAAGTAGTGGGTCTTCACTATAATATTCAAAGTTTCTACCACAAAGAGGATTTCTATGAATATTTAATCCAGGTCCTAGCCAATAGGTTACGCCATATTCTTCCATTTCTATACCTACAGATCTACCCATCTGCTCTAACAAGTCTACATTCCATGTCTGAGCTAATGCTAGTTCTACCGGAAATGCTGTTGTAAATTGATATACCAACGTGTGCTTCTTAGGATCAGCTAACATCATTTTCTTCATATATTTAGGAAGATAATTTATATAGTCAATCATAGCATCAACCATCTTGATTTTGCCACTTTTGGTCTTTGCTGATACTTTCTGTAATCTAAGCCCCGCTGGTCCATCACTTAATGCTACGTTAGGAACTCCTAATTCAGCAAAGTTTGATGTTGTATATCCAACAGCCCCTGGTACAGTAAAATATTTCTTGCCTCCTGTCATACCAATTCCTACTACTATGTCAACCATATCTTTTATAGTTAACTTAGCTATAATGTTATCTATCTTTTCACTATGGTACATATCTGGTGTTTCATAATTATAGTTAATAGTTGTAAATACATTTTTATCAATAGATAATTGTACAACATCACCTTGATTTTCTGCCACACCATTCACATCGTTATTTTGCTTAGACAGTTTACCTAACTTATCTAATTGATTGGCTGTAGGTGCGCAGATTTTCTCATGCTTAGAAATAATAACATCTCCATTTAACTCTATATTAGCACATATCTTTGTTTTCCTAGATGAACTACCAATCCTTATAATATAATTACCCTTTTCTAGAATATAACAGCTATTTTCTTCATCGTAGCTTGCTAACTGCGTCATATCAAAAGCCATCTCTACTTCCGTTTCTTCATGTGGTCTAATCTCATCTGTCTTAACAAATGCACTTAACTTTTGATATTCTTTCTCTAATTTGCCTTCCGGACAACTTACATATAGTTGAACAACTTCTTTGCCACTAAATCTATTTCCTGTATTCTTCACTTTTGCTTTTACTTTTATACCTGTCTTCTCAACTCGTACAGCAGTTACCGACATTTCAAAATCGCTATATCCTAGTCCATATCCGAATTCATATCTTGGTTCTACGTTAAATGTATCAAAATAACGATATCCAACATATATTCCTTCACTATAATATTCGTCTTCTAAATTGCCATTGAGATAACTATATTCCTGAGCAAACGGAATATCTTCATATTTTTTTGCCCATGTATCGCTAAGACGACCTGATGGTGATACTTTGCCACTTACAATGTCAGCAAAAGCAGTTCCACCCTCTGTTCCTTGCTGACAGAAGAATATTACTGCATTAATTCCTGAAATATCATCCAAGAAAGACATATCAAATGACGAACCAACATTTATAACTATGATTGTTCTAGCATAAGATTTTACACACTTCTTAATATTAACAGCTTCTACTGTAGATAGATTATTATCGTTATTATCAAGTTTACGATCAGTGCCTTCCCCTGCCTGCCTAGAAACAACATAGATACATGTATCTGTACTACTCTTTACAATGTCTTCTTCTGTTATCTCTCTACCAAATGGATATCTGTACGGATTAGCCATTAGATTTACAACATCCATTTTCAATATTTTCTTCTGAAATTCTTTGGTATACTCCTCCATACCTCTCTTAAACATAACACTATAGTCATCAATCCATGACTTAGTCGTAATCTCAAAACCAGCGTTTTCAAGACCTTCCATAATGCTAGTGCTATGTCGCTCATTTACTTCACCGCTACCTGTTCCACCCTTGATAGTCATATCTGCTCCCGCTCCATAAAGTGCAACTTTCCCACATCTAATTGGAAGTGTTCCATCATTTTCAAGCAAAACAATGCCTTCTACTGCTGCCTGATAGGCTACTTGCTTGCTCTCTAATTCTCGCTTTGTTACTTCGTCACTATAGGATACCTTGGTACGTAATTCCATACTCTTCCCTCCTATCTCAATATTTAATATTTCTATTATAACAAATATTACCTGATTCTTATACACATAAAATAAAAAAGTAGCGGCTATTATATTAACGCCGCTACTAATTCCGCTCCCTTATGCAAATCTTCTATAGTTGTATACTCTTCTGTAGAGTGAACTTTATACATACCACATGAAAGTACAATTCCTTCTAACCCTTTTTCCACTAATATATTATTATCACTACCACCAAAAGTATAACCTACATCACCAGAAAGTCCTATTAATTCACAGGCTTTAATAAATCTTTGTATTGGTAAAGCACTTTCAGAAATTTCATAGGCCATTAAATGTATTTCAGATTTCACCTTAACAGTTGCTCCAACTTCCCTAGCTGATGCTTCAAATATCTGTGTCACGTTCTCAATTACTTTCAATGCCTTTTCATGACTATAACTTCTTACTTCACCAGAACAAGTACATAGATTCGGTACAATGTTAGTCGCAATCCCACCTTGAATCTTCCCTATATTCAAAGTTGTTTCATTATCCACATGACCTAGTGTAATTTGTGAAATTGCATTGCTAACAACGGAAATAGCATGAATACCCTTTTCTGGCTCAAATCCTGCATGAGCACTCTTTCCCATAACTTCAACTTGGAAAGAAATAATTGATGGTGCTTTTCTTACTGCACTACCAACTGGTCCTGATAAATCAAGTACATAGGCTTCCTTTGCTGTAATCTTATTAAAATCAAACTGTTCTATACCTTTTCCATATACTTCTTCAGCAATTGTAAATAGTACTTCTATATCTCTATGATCAATATTCTTTTCTTGAAGCAATGATATTCCATATATTATCTCTAATATGCCACATATATCATCTGCGCCAAGAACAGTATTTCCTTGTGAGTGAATTATTCCATCTCCTTCAACAATAGCTTTTTTATGAATTCCAGGTTCAACTACATCCATGTGAGCAGAAAAAAGTATTGGTGGCCCCTCTATATTTCCTTTTAGTTTTGCAAAAATATTTCCAGTATCTCCACCATATAATAAACCTGCCTGATCCTCCCATACTTCCATTCCCATATCTTCTAATTTGGTAATTATCCAATCGGCTGTCTTTCGTTCTGAGAAACTAACGGAATCATAGGTCACTAGTTTTATAAAATCTTTAATTATTTCTTCTTTCCACATAATCTGTTATCTACCTTCTATAATTTTTGCTTAAATATTGTAATCTGGTTCATTTAATAAGCTCATTTTTGCAAAGAATTCTCTAATTCTTGGATTCTTAGGATTATTAAATACTTCTGTGGCACTACCGTCCTCAACAATATGTCCATTATCAAGGAAAATCACGCGATTTGCAACATGTCTAACAAAATTCATCTCATGGGATACAAGTAACATGGTATATCCTTCTGCCGCTACTTTTTTAATAGTCTCAAGAACTTCCCCTACTAATTCTGGATCAAGGGCAGATGTCGGCTCATCCAACAATAATACTTCTGGTTTCATTGCCAAAGCTCTAGCAATGGCAACCCTCTGTTGTTGTCCTCCTGATAGATGTCTTGGATAGTGATTTGCCCATGGAGCCATTCCTACTCTTTCCAGTTCCTCCTGTGCTATCTGCCTTGCCTCTGCTTTAGATTTTTTCTGTACAACAATAAGTCCTTCCATTACATTTTCAAGTGCCGTTTTCTTTTCAAATAAGTTAAACTTTTGAAATACCATTCCTGTATTTTTTCTAAGTTCTAAAATATCTTTTTTACTTCCCTTTGATAGTGATATTTCCTTATCGTCTAGTGTTATGGTTCCTTCTTCTGGAACTTCTAATCTATTAACGCATCTTAAAAGGGTTGATTTTCCAGTGCCAGAAGGTCCAATAATACCCACTACATCGCCTTGATTTATATGAATTGTAATATCATCTAATACTACATTATCATGAAATTTCTTAGATAAGTGATTAATCTTTATCATATTATTATGCCTCCTTGCTCTCTATTTTTAGAACATTCACTTGCTCTGGAATCTGTATTTTTCTTTCAATCATTTTTATAATTCTTTCTGTTACTAGAGTAATTATCCAATATATAATTGCTAGGGAAATATATACTTCAAAGTAACGATAAGTTCTTCCACCAATTATTTTTCCTTGTGCTGTTATCTCAACAACTGCACAAGTGAATGCTAGAGACGTTCCCTTGATTAAACCAATAAATGAATTTCCAAGTCCCGGTAAAGCCACAGTTAACATTTCTGGCATAATAATGCGACGAAATGCTTGTAAGTAACTCATGCCAATTGCACTAGCAGCTTCAACTTGACCTGGTCCTACTGCTGCTAAAGCTCCCCTAAAAATCTCTGCAATATATGCTGATTCATTTATAGATAGAGCAATAACTGCATATATCATACCTGAGGTATTTGATGGTTGATATTCTAATCCATTTTGTAAATAAATATATTTTTTTATCATTGGTATTCCAAAGTATGCAATATACAACTGCACTATTATTGGTGTTCCTCTAATAATTGATATATATACATTAACAATTTGTTTGAGTATAGGTATTTTCTTTCTTTTATAATTGCCAATAGCATACCCACTATCATAGCTAAAATCATTGATATAATTGCTAATTCTAATGTTCTTGGTAGATATTTTAATATTTCTGGAATCTGCTTCCATACAGATTCTAAATCAAATAATTTAGCCATTTATTGCTCCTTTGTCTTTAATTCTTTATAAGTTAAAATGCAACGAAAATCTCCTTCTCCAGATACTTCATTAAAGTCCGGAGTGTATCCAAGTTTTTCATAAAATCCTAAAGCTGCTTCTCTAGCACTTATTTGAACCTTATTTATACCCTTTTCTTCTATCCATTTCTCTGCTTCTTTGATTACTGCTGCGCCATAATGCTGTCCTCGATATTCTTCTAAGGTAGCTACTCGTTCAATCTTACCTATATGATTATCTACAAAACCAATGCGACAAGTAGACACAGGTTTTATTCCGTCTAATGCTAATATGTACTCATCATTTGGTTCATCACCCTCGAATTCTCTTTCAAGTGGAATATGAAACCCCTCACACATTGCCTGTGTTCTAACAAAATGTACCCCTGCCCTTTGCCATTCCTTTGTCGCACGAATTATTTCCATAACCTATCTCCTCTATTTTTCCAAACGAAATTTATTAGCTGGATCCTTGCTTAATCCTTCTCTACCTGTTGGTGTCTTCCAAATTGTATCAAAATCTGTATTAGGAATAACAATATCATAATAAGTTGATTCCCAATATCCTGATTCTACTTTTGATAAATCTCTGCTTGCTGCAAAATCCTTAAAATATGTATTGTGATAAAATGCTGGTATCTGATATAAATCTCTTGCATATCCCCATAGATTTTTATAATCTACTAATCTCTTTTTACATGGTCCGATATTACGTGAGTATGACACATCATATCTTGCCAAGGTTACAAAAAGACGTATATCACTATCTGTAACATAATCTCCAAATAAGAAACGATTTTTCTCTAATCTTTCTTCACATGCATCTAATCCAGCAAAGAAAGTTTCATATGCATCACTAAATGCTTGTAAGGATTGGGCGAATTGGGCCCTATATACAGCATTATTTACATTTTCAAATAACCACCAATTTAAATCATCTATTTCCCTTCTTATCTCCTCTGGATACAAATCTGGTGCATTCTTTTTATGATAAGGCTTAAACTCTACTTGAAGATAATTTGTTAACTTATGATAATCATTGTTAACAACTTTCTTTTCCTTATAATCTACAAAGGCCGGAACAGTAGCTCTTCCTTCATAATCTGCATCTGCATTATAATATAATTCGCTTAGAAATCTTGCTCCTGTTTCTTGATTAATGTGATTTGGTAAATTTACAAATTCCCAACCCAAAGATTTTTCATAAGAACCATTATCCCAATCTACTATTTCTACTTTAATTGCATTTTCTAAACCTAATAATTCTCTTGTAATAGCTGCTCGATTTGACCAATGGCAACCCTTAGCCCAAAATAGTATATATCTATTATCTTCTACTACATTTTCTCCTTCACCAAATCCTTTTGTAAAGTGATTTGGTTGTCGGTGAAAGTTTCCGTATTTATCTACTTCACTTACTGTTTCTGTAGGACGTACACGAACTTGCTTACCATCCACATTTATATATTCTGCCATATTAATTTCCTCCATCAATGTTATTTTTCGATTCTAAATTTATTGCCTGGATTACTACTCAATCTTGCTCTGTCGTGATGAGCTCCCCAATATGCATCAAAATTTATCTCGTCTAAAAATCTTGCATTAAAGGTTTCCATCAATGTTCCCCTCTTATCACTTGACGGATTGGCAAAATCCTTGAAATATGTATTATTTCTAAAAGCTGGTATCTGATATAAATCTCTTGCATATGCCCATAGATTCTTATATTCAAATAATGGTTTCTTTGTATGACCTAGCTGATAAGTATACCTTATATCTAATCTTGCCAATGTTACATATAATCTTACATCACTATCCGTAACATAATCTCCAAAAAGAAACCTTCTATCTTCTAAGCGTTCCTCTAATATATCTAGTGCCGCATAAAATGCATTATATGCATCCCAATATGCTTCTTTTGACCTTGCAAAAGCTGTTTTGTAAACTCCATTATTTACATTATGGAATAACCATTGATTTAATTCATCTATCTCCTCACGTAACTCTTCTGGATATAGATTAGGAGCATTTTCCTTATGATAAGGTTTAAAATCTTCTTCAAAATAATGTGTTAATCGATGATAATCATTATTTACCACCTTTCCAGTCTTAATATCTATAAGTGCTGGCACTGTTGTTCTTCCTGTATATTCATCATCTGCCTTATAATATGCCTCACTTAAAAACTGAATATTAAGTACTGGATCAATGTTATTTTCATCATATATAAATTCCCAGCCAAGATTTTTTTCATGTTCTGCATGCTCTACTTTATTAACACTAATAGCCTCTTCCAATCCTAGTAGTTCGATTACAATTGAGGCTCTGTTTGACCAGTGGCAAAGCTTCGCCCAAACCAAATGATATCTACCTTTCTCTACTGGATTTTCATTTTCTCCAAATCCTTTTGTAAAATGGTTAGGTTGTCTGTGAAAATATCCATTTTCATCCACCTCTGATATGGTTTCTTTTGGACGAACCCTTATTTTTCTGCCATTTACAATTTCATAGTCAAACTCTGCCATATATGTATCCTCCTATTAGTTAATTGTATTTTCAAACTTTGAATCTTCTGGAACTTGATCTGCTCCAAAGTATTTTTGTGAAAGTTTCAATAAGGTACCATCCTCTTTTATTTCCTTAAGTGCCTTATTAATATCAGCTCTTAAAGCATCGCCTTCTTCAGTCTTAGGGAATAAGAAATATGCATCTAAGGCTGTAGAAATCTTTGCTGTTTCCTCGTCAGTTAACACTACTTTTTGTAAGTTTTCAAAACCAAATTCTTCTACATAGCTATTATAGATTGGTAAATCATCAATTCTAAAATCAGCAACATTATCTTCAATATGCTCAAACCATACATTTAGATTTGCATCTGAATAAATAATTTCAATTTGTAAGTCTGGATTTTCTTCATTCCATTGCTCTATTGCATTTGTAACATTTCCACCAGCATTTGATTCAATTTTATATCCACGCTCTGCTGCATCTTTTAAAGATGTTAATGGTTCATCATCTTTTCTTTGTACAAATACATAAGTGATTTCATCATATGGATATGAGAAATAGTAAGTCTCTGCTCGCTCTTCTCTATAACTAAAATTGTTTACTGCAAGTTGATAATTACCTGCTGTTAATCCTGAGAAAATAGCTTCAAATTCAGTTGTCTGTAAATCCAATTCATACTGTGGAAGTTTATCAAATACTGCGTTTAATACTTCAATGTCATATCCTGAGTAGTTATTATTCTCATCGACTATTATGTATGGTGCTGGACTTCCACCTGTTACTGCATGAATTATAGTAACATCACTAACATCTTCACTCTTTCCACATCCTGTAGCTCCTATTAATAATATTGCTGTCATAATTGTTACGACTACATTCTTTCCTATTTTTCTTTTCATACTTTCTTCCTCCTAGAACTTTTATTTTTTATAAGAAAACATATGATAATACTATCTCTTTTTCTTATTTTTCAGAATAATATCATACTATTCCTACTATGTCAATAGGTATTATATGATTTATTTTCAAAAAAAATTCCCCTATGGATTAAAGTCCATAGCGGATATTATGATTATCCTAAAATAAAACGGATATACTACTATTAAGATTACAAATATATGGAGGTATTTTGAATGGATTTATTATTTATATATACTAATTTAATTAGAGCAATATTGATAGTTGTAGCAATTATTCAATTGTTTAAACATGATTATAAAAAACTTATTCCTGCTACTTTTATGATGGTACTTACATTTGTACCTTGGGTAATGAGTTTGATTAATCTCCCAATAAATACAATAACCAGCTTCTTGTTTCTTACCGTTACATTTATGTCTGTATATTTAGGCTCTGGCTATAGATATTATGACAAATACTCTTGGTGGGATAGAGTAATTCACTTTCTTTCTGGTATATTATTCTTCAGTTTCGGAATAACATTAGCAGAAAAAGCACCTGACGCTGGATTTGTCGGTACATTAATATTTAGTTTTGCATTGTCGCTAGGCTTACATGAAATTTGGGAAGTCTCAGAGTTTCTTTGTGATAGTATCTTCCATACTGACCACCAACATTGGCAAAAACATAGCGCTGTTGTTAACCATCAACCAGAAAAAGCTATGCAACCTCCAGGATTAGTGGATACTATGAGCGACGTTATTGCAGGATTTATTGGAACAGTGATTGCATGTGTTGGATGGTGGGTGTATATGATTATTTAATAAATCACATAACTTGCATTTAATGTATATGTATAACTTGTTATCATTACTATATCGCGCGAGATTATATACATTTTATATACAAAGGAGGTGATATTATGTATTTGATTTATGAAAATACTAACACTAGAAAATGTTGTTATGCTCTTGCATCTGATTATACTCCAAATGAATTTCTTAGAGTAATAAAATCATCATTTGATCCAAAGGCACAACCACAACATATTCGCCATTCTCAATATCCTCAAGGCGAACCATTTTAAAATTACTGTGGTGGCTGCTCTATATTTTTAGAGCAGCCTTTTATATAAAAAGCTTCTTATACTGTAACGTCAATTGCAACACTTTCTGTAACCACAGGCTCCTGCACTGTAACAGGCATTTCAAGCCCACCAAGCTCTAATGACACTCCATTTGCAGCATCACGTTTTTCTTTCTCTAGTTTATCGAATACAGCTTTCAAATACTTCATATTTGCTTCCGCTATATCGCGAAGTTCATCTGCTCGATGCTTTTTCTTTAACATTTCTAAATCAGCGGGATCCATTTCCTTTGAAATGTTTATAGACAATTCTTCTACTAACTCATCCAGTCCAATTGAGTCATCTATTTCCCCCATGGTATCCTGCATCATTTCCTGAAACTCCTGCATCAGCTCTTGCATTTCTTCCATATTAGGTTCTATACTATCAACGCTTTCCAGCGACTCCCAATCAATATCCAAATCTTCTTCCAGTTCTGCAGCGCATACACCACCACTTGTCTTGATGTTTTCTTCCTCCTGCAAATGCTTGACACGTTTCTTCGCAACTCGCGCCATCTGTTCAGCATGGATTATTGCAGCCTCTAAATCCTTATCATCATACTCACCTGATTTTCGCATTTTACGGAGCATTGCTACTTTTGTACTTGCCTTCGCTGCTATCTGATTGGCATTTCCAGATGTTTTGGCCCGCATCAACTGTGACGCAACTTCATTGAAATTATACTTTAATTTCTTTTTCTTGCCTTTACCTTGTTTGGTTATGGCTATTGTTCCAGACACCGTTCCGTCGGCATTTTTTAACTCTATTTTTTTTATATTGGAATTTGTACCAATACTAAGTCCCATACTTTCACCCTCCTTGGTGCTGATATAAAACTAGTTTCTATTTGGTATATCGGCCGTCTAGGATAAAACCGTTACCGTTCTCTTCAATTCCTTATTAAACTTCACAAATACAAATATTGAAATAATTATCAATGGAATATATACAATTAAAAAATGTACTACACTATCAGCACTCCACCCTTTAAACTTATCCTCATTAATATAAAATTTAAGAATCGAAGGTGATGCATTATTAACTGCATGAAGAATAGTTGCAGGCCATATTGAACCAGACTTATATGTTATATATGCTAATATTATACCAATGAATATACACAGTATACACATAGCTCCAAATCCAGTAAACGGATATCCCCAATAATCCATACCAAAATTATGTCCAACATAGGTAAGTGGAAAGTGCCACATTCCCCATATGATTCCCCCAACTAATATTGCTTTCTTCACCCCAAAAAGCTTTGTCATCTTAGGCATCATATATCCCCGCCATCCAGCCTCTTCACCAAAGGCTGCAAAGGATGATAATGTCGCAGATACAATCATAATTATTGGCTGCATATAAAGAATTCCTTCTTCTCCTTTTTCTACACCAAGAAGGTAGGGCGCATTTATATCAAAAGCTCCAGAAACAAGAAGAAATAGTCCATTTCCTAATTCATAATATATCCAAGGCAATAATATTGCTATCACATAATATATCCACTTTCTATCCTTAAAACTAATTCCAAGAAGCATAGAATCCTTGCCTGTAACAGCAAATCCTTCCTTTGTTACATATCTAGTAAGTATCATTGCAAGTGTAGGACAAAGCATTCCAAGACACATCAACTGCGCCATAGCTTCGTTTCCATCTTCTACATTAAATGTGTTTCCGAAAAATATAAATACAAAAAATACAATCCATGTTATCACAAATGCAAATGCCAAAAATATAAGAAGTCTCTTTAATTCATTTTTATATTCTACCGCTTTATCCATCAATCTCTACCTCCCTATTTTTATTGATTTTACAAGTAATACAATAAGACAGCCAGTATATAAATATATTGACTATAGGAGATATAATTGTAAGGAACATCATAAAGATAGTATGATTTTGATACCATTCTACAATAAAAGTTATATCATAGTTTTCAAGAGCATTCATATCCCCAAAAAATACATAAATCACAACTAGGAACATTAATCCCTCAAGAATAGTTGTCTTTACCAAAGCCCCCTTCTTCACACCAAGGGTGATTATAAATGGCAACTCTATTGCTGCTATGGTAAGGGCAGCTCCAGAAAATATTACAATAAATGACCCCATAGCTTCTATTATCTGTGCAGCATCACCCTTTTCTGCCACACTATTAAATATAATAATCCATATATTTTCTAGTGAAAATATGATATAAACTACAATTCCGATAAAAATATATTTAGAAGCTATATATGCATTTCTATTCAGTGGCAATGCTTTCACAAACTGCGTTGTTTTATGCTGTTCGTCATTTTTACATATTGCAGCTGTCCAAAAAGATGGAAGAAACAATCCATAAGGTATAAACATCAATAGAATTAGTGCTAATCTAATATCATCCCCTATCCATACAAATCTTAACGCAAAGAATGCTACTGTGAGTCCTACAAATGTCCATACTATCCACTTCCCTTTTATTCCAACAAAATCCTTATAAAGTAGTCCCGCCATTATGCTACACCTCGCTTTCTCTTTGCCACGTAAACTGCTAATACATAGGATACAAGAGATACAAGAATCGCAATAATTAGTAAAATATATGATTTATACTGTACAAAATCAATAGTTCCTTGCATTAAGTCTACCATTGCTTCATCATCTGCCGCAGCAAAGAAGTATCGTATTTTATCTAGATTAATCAATACATATATTACTCCGCCAATAAACATAGGAATTAGACCTGCATATGTACTCTTTCCTTTGCCTAATAAATATATACATAAAATCAACATACTAATGTACATTAACATAAGTGATCCGAAAGATACAATCACCCCCATAAATTCCCCAAATGAAATCAAATCAGTCAGCCTCGACAGTACTACTGTCATAACAAAATCTACACCTAATCCAATAACAATAAATAAAATTCCTGCAACAAATCTTGATGCCACTCTTTTATTTATAGAAATAGGTAGAGATGATGCAACCTTATAAAATGATGCTTTTTCATCATCTGTAAACAAACTAGCAATATCCCCTGTACATGCTATAGGAAGTAACATAAACATAAGAATAGCATAAGTTGCCATCTCTGTAACTAGTGCTTCACTATTTTGACCCGAATTAACCATATCTTCAAAATTAACATGCATATTTCCAAACTTATAACTAAGTACAAATAATATGGATATAACCATGACTCCTACTATAATAAATGCATATGTTGTTAACTGTTTTCTTAGGCAATAGAAATCTTTTATCAATAATCCTTTCATATAAAATAACCTGCCTTTCCTAACCCTTATAGCCCTTTGATTTGTTAACATAATGTATCATGATTTCCTCTAGGCCTATAGGTTCTATTACCATCTTAGGATACAATTTCTGAGCGGTTTTTTTATCATTTACTAGTACTTCTGCCCCAACGCTCGACACATCAGCCCATACAATTAGAGACTCACTAATGTTCTTGAGTTCATCTTTTTTACATTTAAGAAGCCCATGTTTTTCAAGAATATCATCCTTATTTCCTTTTAGCACAATCTTTCCGCCATCAACAAATACAACCTCATCTGCTATCTTCTCCAAATCTCCTGTAATATGTGAAGATAGAAGAATTGTATGATCTTCCTCAACTACATACTCACGAAAGATTTGAAGCATCTCGTTTCTTACAATAGGATCCAGACCACTAGTTGGTTCATCCATAATAAGAAGCTTTGCATCATGAGATAGGGCTGTAGCAATCTGTAGCTTCATTCTCATTCCCCTAGAAAAATTACCACATTTCTTCTTTGTAGGAAGGGAAAATCTCTTTAAATACTCAAAAAATGTATCTTCATTCCAATTCTTATATATATTTTTCATAATAGTATTAATCTGTTTTGCAGTTAGAAAATCATGAAATCCCATCTCATCAAATACAACTCCTACGTTTTCACGAAGTGTTGCAGAATTCCCATCTACATTTTCACCAAATAGATAGACTTCTCCTCCATCTCTGTTTATAGCATCTAAAATAAGTTGAATAGTAGTTGTCTTACCTGCACCATTTTGTCCTATGAATCCACAAACAGACCCTTCTGGCACAGCGAAACTAACACTATCTAATATAAAATCACCATAATCTTTAGTGACATCTTTTAATTCAATTACATTCTTTATATCTTCCATTTCAAATCCTTTCATATTAACTTATGACTTTTAATCTGAATAAGGAGGCGTTACTTATACATTCTTCTCTTCATATAGGAGTATAAGTATCTCTTGTAATTCTTCCAATTCGACCTTTCCAAGTACTGCTTTATCCACAACATTTTCCATAAGCTCTTGAATATCAAACATCATATTTTCTCGCACTATATCACTATTAATCCCTTTTACGAAAGTTCCTCTTCCAGTGACAGAGTATATAAAGCCGTCCCTCTCAAGATCTTCATAGGCACGCTTTGTCGTAATAATGCTTATTTTCAAGTCTTTTGCCAGTACTCGCATAGACGGAAGAGCCTCTCCCTCTACAAGTTCCCCAGTCATAATCTGACTTTTAATTTGTTCCTCAATCTGCTCATATAGTGGTACTCCAGAGCTGTTTGAAATAATAATATCCATATATCTTTTCCTTTACGCGTAAATTAAATACAATGAAAAATATGTGCACTACTTTCCACTGCCATGTATAGTGTATATATCCAATATATACACTATGCGATTATATGTCAACTCTTTTTTGTAATAAAAAATGTGAGTTCCATAACATAAAGAATTCAGCAATAAAAAATTCCTAGAATAGATATTCTATTCTAAGAATTTTCTTTTAACTTTATTTATCAAACCATCTTATTGTGACAACTTTCTTTTTACTTTACGAGCTTTCATCATTTGTCGTAGGCCTTTCCAGAACTGTCCATTCACCATAACTAGAATACCATCAAGCATAGGCATATCTATAATTCCACCTGTCATTCGAGCCAATTGTCGGTAAGGCAAATGTATAGCAAAATATACATTATTTGACCAAATCACATTACCAGTTAAGGTAAAATACTTATGAGCAAGTCGCACAAGATTATATAGAAAACGTGCAAAGCCTTTCTTATATTGTCCTTGACCAATAGTATCGTTGTAACCTAACGGTGCTTCTTTATCCCAAGTATGCCTTGGTATCTTCGTCCCAAGAAGAAGTTCAAATTCACTTTCAGAAACATTATGAACATCAGCAGACAAATAAGTTGATAAATCCTCTCTACCATAAGGTGATGTAATCTCACTATCATTTTGACGTGAAGTCTGACAAGAAAGACGAATATCACGAGAAGATGCTCCTACCATAATGTCATAATCTCCAGATTCTTCAACCCAAGCATTTTGACCTGTATGATAATACTTAAACGTATGCTCATCTAAGCTAACTGTTACTGACTGTGTTTCTTCCGGTTGTAAAAATACTTTAGCAAATCCTTTAAGTTCTTTCTCTGCTCGGAATATTTTACTATCTTTTTTCGAGATATACACCTCCGCAATCTCTGCTCCAGCTACCTTACCTATATTTTTTATATTAAAACTAACTGTATCCTTATCAAATGATATATCCGAATACTCAAAAGTAGTATATGATAAACCATACCCAAATGGCCATTGCACCTCAATATTAGCAGTATCGTAGTATCTATATCCAATAAATATGCTTTCACGATGTTCCGCACTTAACTGTTCACCAGGAAACCATGGTGCAGAAGGACAATCTTCGTAGCATATTGGGTAACTCTCTGCCAACTTTCCACTTGGATTAACTCTACCAGTGATTACATCTGCTATTGCTCCACCGCCTGCTTGCCCACCAAGATATGTGTGCAATATTGAATCAACTCCACTAGCCCACGGCATTTCAATAGGTGCACCTCCAAAGAGTACTACTACTATTTTCTTTGCTACAGAGCGTACTGCTTCTAGTAACGCTAATTGTTGTTCTGGCAAATTCATGTGTGGCCTATCAATACACTCTGCTTCTAGACTTTCATTAAGTCCTAGAAAAAGTAATACTGTATCAGCCTTCTTCGCTAACTCTACTGCTCTATCGAATTTGTTCTTGCGACTCTTTTTGTATCTGTCAAAACCTGGCTCATATCCTATTATATCGAAATCCTCTTCGGTTAATACATCCAACGAATTCTCTATACGAGTAGGATTAATGAGCGAACTTCCTGCTCCCTGATAACGCGGATTTTCAGCAAAATCACCTATAATAGCAATGCTACTTTTCGGTTTTAATGGTAGTATATTATCTTCATTTTTTAATAATACGATGGATTGACTTGCCGCCTCACGTGCAGCCTTATGATGTTCTTCATAATCAAAGTGTCTTCCTTTTCCCATATGCGGCATTGTCTCATTAATGAGATTCAATATTGCATCTACACTCTCATCAACTACACTTTCATCTAGTACGCCTTCTCGCACAGCAGCAACAATTTCTCTATCAGTCTGTCCAGCAGATGATGGCATCTCAAGTTGATTGCCTGCAAGTAGACCCTTTACTCTATCATTTTCACCGCCCCAATCAGTTACAGCAACTCCATCAAAACCCCATTCACCATATAATATATCCTGCATAAGATGTTGGTTCTCATTAGCAAAGGTACCATTAATTTGATTGTAAGATGTCATAATCGTCTTAGGCTTACTCTCCTCTACTACAATACGGAAACCTTCAAGATATATCTCTCGTAGCGCACGTTCATCGACCACTTCATTAATAACCATTCGCCTAGTCTCTTGACTATTAACTGCAAAATGTTTAGGGCAAGCTGCTACTCCATTGGACTGAATACCTCGCACCATAGATGCCGCTAGCTTTCCTGCAAGATATGGATCTTCCGAGAAATACTCAAAGTTACGTCCACACAGTGGATTACGCTTTATATTAAGACCTGGCCCGCAGATGGCATTTACATCTTCTGCTGCAGCTTCAGCACCTAGAAGTGTACCCATTTTTTCTAATAATGCGCTGTCCCAACTATTTGCAAGAGTAGCTGCCGTTGGAAAACAAGTGGCAGGTATACTTTTATTAAGTCCCAAATGGTCTGCCTTGCCACCTTGCTTTCGCAAACCATGTGGGCCATCTGTAATCATAATCGATGGAATATCTAGACGGGAAACTTCTTTTGTGTTCCAAAAATTTGCGCCTGAGAGAAGTCCCGCCTTTTCTTCCAACGTCATTTGTTCAATAATATTTTTGTTTTTCATAGGCTTCCTCTATAGAACTTATTTGAATAGATTAGTGTCATTTACAATTACATAGCAAGTAGTATGAGTACGATCTCTAAGTCCTGTTGCAACTCCTACTGGATCTTCTTTGTATAATTCATTAACGTATGACCTATTTCCAGTTGGTAGTGGCGCTAACATCAATTCATTTCCATATCGAAGTGCAAGATTTGCATCCATGAAACTTCCAAGCACTGCATCGGTAGATACAAGACCATCAAAGCCCCACTCACTGCGTAGTACATCTTGTAAAAGTTCTGGATTACCACCAGCCCATTTTGAACCAACATATATAAAACTAGACATGGCCGCTGTAGGCTGACTTTCTTTTACTGCTATCTCAAAAGGTCTTAAATATATCTCTCGCAACGCTTGCTCATCAAGCCATACTGAAACACCTTTGCGGGCATTTATTTCTTGCTCGTTTAATGCAAAATGCTTAATAAATACTAAGATATTATGACTCTGTGCACCATTTACCATAGCTGCTGCCATCTTACCAGATAGCAATGGATCTTCTGAATAATACTCGAAATTACGTCCACCCATTGAAGTACGGTGAATATTCATACCTGGTGCGTACCAACCTGTAACACCATAAGCTACAGCTTCTGCACCTACTGCATCACCTATTAAATAAGCCATCTCATCATTCCAAGTACTAGCGATTACAACCTCTGTAGGGTAAGCTGCCGCTACAACTTCACTAAAGAAACTATTAATACCAGCAGGTCCATCAAGTAATATAGTCTGTGGAACACCTAATCGTTCAACTGGGATAGTCTTATATCCACCATCTATAAATAACTCTCTCATCTCTTCATAAGTGAACTGATCTAAGAATTCATCCCACATAGGATCATCATAGTCTAGTCCCTTTAAGTCAGCTAATACAATATTATTGTCAGCGCCCATTGTTGGCACCTCACCATCAACCTTAGCTGGTGTCTCGGCAAACATTGATGCAACTTCATCCGATGCGCTATAACTACGATTGCTTTCATCTGGATAAGTTCCAGTCCAATCATTTCTAGAAAGATAAGTTAAATCTCCCTCAGCATAATCGAATCTATTAGTTATCTCTGTGCCAGTTGCATCATCTGTATCATATACTACTGTGCTATCTACTACATAAGCTAATGTCTCCACTGATTCATGAACATTGCGACTAACTAAAACATTATAATTGCCTTCTTCTAATACATAAGCACCTTGTGTTGTGTCATACGAACTCATATCTCTTGTTGCAAATTCAATTGTAACTGTCTCACTCTCACCTGGTTGTAAAAGCTTAGTCTTCGCATATCCTGCAAGTTCAATAGCAGATTTTTCAATACCACCAGCAGTATATGGAGGATTAAAGTACACTTGAACTACTTCTTTTCCTGCCATATCGCCTGTATTAGTAACTTTTACATCTATTTTCATAGTGTCTTCATTAAAAGTATTATTAGCTACTTCCCATGAAAACTCTGTATAACTTAAACCATATCCAAATGGATACTGTACTGTTTGCCAGTAAGCATTTTCATCATTAGCAAAATAAGTCTCATAGAATCTGTAACCTACATAGATTCCTTCTTCATAATTGATAAATGCCATATTATCAATATTATCAAATTGATAATCACCTAAGTTAACTGTAGATGGAGCAGAACTTGCTTCATATGCATAAGTATCTACTAGACGTCCTGATGGATTTATCTCGCCTGTAAGAACTTCAGCAAGTGATTGACATCCATAAGGTCCTGGCGTTCCTATCCATATAGCACCTTTAACAGATGGATACTCTTCTAAAAATCCTAACTGCAATGCATTACCTGCATTAATAACTACTATTACGTTGTCAAAATTAGCACATACAGTATCAAGAAGTGCCATACTGTTAGCCGATGGTGATAGAGCTTCTTCTGTCAAATCAGCTGTCTCTGTTGCTGAACTTGAAAGAAATATCATAGCTGTTTCGCTATAATTCTTTGCATTACTTATAATATCATCAGTTAAATAGCTAACCTCTGGTTCATCTTCTTCTGCTCCACCCATTAGTAATGATGCGATTTGCATTAATCCAGTAGATGGCTCGTTAGCATCGTTAACTCCTTGTGCAACATACATATCGTATAAATCTGGATTGTATGCTATTCCAACTTCATCAAGTGCAGTATATAAATCAACAGCCTCTGATGTATTAGATGCACCTGAACCCGAACCACTATATTTGATACGGAAAGAAGCTACACTAAATACATTAATTTTGTTATCCACAAGTGGTAATACATCATTCTCATTCTCAATTAAGACAATTCCTTCATCAGCTATTTGCTTAGATACAATAGCTGCATTGGCCCTTGCCTCATCTCCTGCAGGTGTATTGGAATCAACCGATATGCTAAGCAATCCTGATATATCTGAAACCATTGGTGCTATTTTAACAATTCCACATACTACTACTATTCCAACAATAGACCATACAATAGCTCTTCTAGGTCTATTCTTAACTTTACGAAAGATTTTATCGTGTTTCTTTGCAGCGCGACGTTGATCCTTCGGCATGCCCTTTATCTCTTCCTTATGCTCTTTCTTTGCCTGTTTTGCTGCTGCCTTGTCCTCTTTCCTAGCAGTGCTTTGCTCCTCTGTTGGTAGCATGTTTATTTCGTCTTTGCGTTTTCTTTGCTCACTCTTATAGTCTCTTACTTCACTAACTATTTCTTGTTTACGTTCTCGTCTTCCCATAGTATCCTCCTATTCATTCTGTGAATATGTTCCATAACTTTTTCTCGACTCTGACAGTTACGACTTATTACACATAGTATACCAACCTAGAGTGGTATATTATACAAACATTCTGATAAATATATCAGTATTCAGTGCTTTATGTTATAATATCTTTTATAAAAAACAGCATTCATAGTTTATGCAATATTTTTAAAATTATGGAGGTAGTGTATGAATATACAATTGTTTGACTTTTTAAAACTGCTAGATTTTGGTGATGACAACATCCTATTTCAACAACAAGAAGGTGAGCACAGCAGAACTAGCTTTGAAATGGAAAAAGAAGCCTTATCTTTCGTTGCTGCAGGAGACCCCGATGCGATGGTTGCTCATTATCGTGGGATACTCGAGAGCAATCCTAAGACCAAATTTTCCATCGGAAGACTATCAAAAGACGAATTGCAACATTTTAAATATATGGCAGTATCCGTTATTGCCATTGTTTGCCGTGTAGCAATGTCTAATGGTGCACCCGAAGCTGTAGCTTATAGCATGAGTGATGAAGCAATTCAAAAAATTGATAAAATGAAGATACCAGAAAATATATTGTTGTATTTGGCTAAATTAGTATACAGTTATACTGAACTTGTAGGTAGCAGTAAACAAAACATTGAATATTCTAAACCCATTCGAGATGGCATTGAATATATTATTGCAAATTTGCATACCAAGATTACTTTGGATGATTTGGTACAAGGTACACATTATAACAAAGATTATTACGCTAAGTTGTTTAAAAAGGAAGTTGGGCAGACACTTACTGACTATATATTAGATCTACGAATACAAGAAGCAAAGAAAATGATTATAGACGGAAAGTCTAGCAGAGAGATTGCTTATACATTCCAGTTCTCATCACAGAGTTATTTTATACAACAGTTTAAGAAGGCAACTGGTATGACACCGAGGGAGTATAAGTTGTTAAGGTATACAAGGCCTAATACATTGATGCCGTAGTAAAACAAAAAGGACATTTTCTAAAATTTTATTTTAGAAAATGTCCTTTTTGTTTTATTTCTTTATCATTTATATAAGTTGTTTCTTTTTTCTTATTACCACTATACTACCTACAGCAGCTAATGCCAATAACATCCAGCAAATCATTGACATATCTTCATTTCCCGTCTTTGGTGCTGTTTTCGACGCATCTGGTGTTGCTGGCGTGTCAGGTGTTACTGAATCATCTGACGTCTCTGACACTGCCGTAATCGTACCGGTTAGACCTGTTGGTTGGATGATCGTGTAATTACTTGCATTTGCTGTACCACCAGTCATGCCAAAGCTACCACTAAACGTAATCGCCTTTCCAGTTCCACTATTGGCATTATCATATACTGCGGTAACTGCACTTGCATCAACGGATGCTGTTTCACCATTTTGCAGCCCATTAAAACTCAATGTACCAAATCCCGTCACTTTATTGTTCCCATCGGATGATTTGGATATGTCAAAGCCTGTGATTGTTAGCACCGCTTTCTCAATTGTTTTACCCTTACTTGTTAGACTACCTGGATAATTGGCCGCCGAAACATCCACGGTAATCACCTCACCTACATCCTCTGCTACCAGTTTATAGGTACTGCTTGTAGCACCGGTGATAGCTGTACCACCACGTTTCCATTGATAGCTGATTGTACCAAGATTATTCGAGGTAATCCCGCTGATATCAGCCGTTAAAGTCTGACCATAAGTACCAGTGCCGCTAATACTCACTGTACCAGTGAGTGCTGCAGTGGATGTGGTAGGTGTGACAGAGTTACTAGTCGCCGATTCTACACCTGTGCCTACCGCATTTGTTGCTTTCACTGTAAATGTATAGGCAGCATTGTTTGTTAGACCCGTGATGGTTATCGGCGAGGTTGTACCCGTTGCCGTCTTACCGCCAGGGCTTGCTGTCACTGTGTAGCCAGTAATAGCTGAGCCACCATTATTAGGTACGATAAAACTAACCGTTGCCTGCGCATTACCTGCCACCGCAGATACACTAGTTGGCGCATCAGGCTCACTTGGTAAGCTTTTTGCTGTAACAGCACTTGCACTAGTACTATCTACCTTTAGCCAGATATCGCTATGATTCACATTTGTTCCAGTAGCGGAAATCTGGGTAGCACTTGCTGGCACCCAGAGATATGCAACACCTTCATCATACGTTCCATCTGTAAATGTGTTGGTGAGGTTGCCGCCAGACTTGGCACTGTAGTTACCAACGGTAACCGTTGCGCCATCTGCTTTGTTATTTGAGCTATTGTATACGGTGGCCTTTACACCGTATAACGAGGATGCGAAGCCACTGATTTTGTTGTTTGCTGCAAACACTGAACCACCTGTGATGGTGGTGCTGTTTGTGCCAGATAAACTATTATACCCTGCGCCAATGTCGTGTGCGTTCGAATGACCTTTTGCATTAACAACCGTATCCGTGCCAGTTATTTTAATTGTGCCGCCACTACCTTCACGGCCACCGCCGATTCCCGCACCTCCACCATCACTACCACCAGCATGTGCTGTGACCGTTCCGCCATTTATGGTTATCTCGCCGCAACTACCACTATCACCACCACCGATTCCCGCACCACCATCATGGCCACCTTGTGCCTTGACAGTACCACCATTTATAGTTATCTTGCCGCAACTACCATAGTCACACCCGCCGATTCCCGCGCCACGTTCACCGCCTATGGCAGTAAGACTGCCAGTGCCGTCAATCGTTAACGTTGCACCGGTGGGAACATATAATCCGGCCTCTGCATAGCCACTTTCCAAGATATTTGTACCGGAAAGTGTAAGATTCACCGTCGCACCGTCCGTATCAAAGGCAGTATAATATAAATTGACAATACTTACATTGTCTAACGTAATGTTCGCTGTTACACCTGAACTCACCTTGATTTTCTTGGTTGTTGTTGTTCCTGTGATCTTGTAGTCGCCATCCGTGGTAATGTTTACATCACCCGTTGAAATATCATACTCTGTCACGGCTCCGCCTGCTGCAAACACCGGCATTGTTGGTACACTTGCCACAACTAGCACCAACACCAAACAAAGTGCCAGATTAAATTTGTTTACTAAATGTTTCATATTCGCTACCTCCCATATGCTCTTTAACATATAATTATGCTTATATCTTAGCAGAATTTTAGCATCACTGAAATAGACGTGGCATGAACGTGGCTAAAGTGGTATAAATGGTTTTCATGGCTCTATATATCTAAGAAAAAATCTGTTATAATATGAACACTTAGAGAAAAAAGGTAGGTAATATAACGTGGAAATTGCAGTGTGCGACGATAATATACAAGATTTGGATCGACTATGTATAGCCCTAGAGCAATACGTCGAGCAGGAGCAACTGGCGATGTCAGTTGTTCGTTACAATGACCCTGATGCGTTTTTGCAACGGCTTGAAACAGCAGATGCGCCAGAAATCAGCTTTTTGGATATTTACATGGGCAGTCATTCCGGTGTGAGTCTGGCACGAGCTATTCGGCAGAAGGATAAACTGGCCGTGATTGTATTTGTTACCAGCAGCTCTGATCACATGGCGGAAGGCTTTGAAGTGGGTGCTGTTCATTATCTTCTCAAGCCATGGGGCGTGGCTGATGTTGCCCAAGCCATGAGCCGGGCAACACAAATGATTGGTGCACCAGTCAAGCACCTAGAGTTCACCACCGATCGTCGCAAGGTGTCATTACCGAAATCAAAAATACGCTATGCCGAGGTACGAGAAAAATATTGCCATATTTTCAGCACTGATGGGCAGGAATATGTCTTCCGTAGTTCATTTTCGCAACTGATTGAAAAGCTGGATGAGCCATGCTTTCTCCAATGCCACCGCAGCTTTATTGTGAATATGGATTATATCAAAACAATGGAAAAAAACGACTTTATGCTTGAAGATGGAACACTAATACCAATACGTACCAACAGCCGCACCGAGATTGTGCGACAATATGAATCATACCGCTTTTTGCAGATTCGGAGGGGACTATGAGTGAACATGTGATAAATGGCTTAACGCTGGCTTTCTGGTTTTTACTTTCCGATACCATCTGGCTCGTGTTGGGCGCCACCCTATTTTGGGATCAATTAAAGGTTAAAAAATCCACCATGCTTCGGTGGATTGTGTTGGTGGGCTTATTCATGCCTTTGGGTGCGTGCATATCGCGAATTGTCTATGGTGGTATTTACTACACCACACTGACACAGCTTGTAAAAATAATATTTTATCTACTGATTGTGATTTTCTTTCTCCGCGGTTTCGAGGTTTATTGGGCGAAGCTTGTTTTTGTATTTTTATTTTTGCAGAATGTATCTAATACAATCAACACCGTCTCGTTGCTGGTTAATACACTCGCACGTGGGTCGCAAGTGCGAATCTCATTTCGCACGACCCCCACTTATCCGGCACTGATTGCGGTCATGAATTGTATTGCCTTTTTAATTTTAATACGGTATTTCCGCAACACACTTCGCCCCACACTGGAAAACCTATCAAAGCGTGATTCGACTAATATGCTAGGGGTTCCGCTATTGTTTTTGTTCATCAATGTGATGATGAACAATGTTGCCTACAACACCAGTGATATGTTCACCATCGATTTCTTATATGCACTGACATCCGCGGCGGGGGCGGCGGCCTATGTGCTAACCATCCGTCTCCTTGGAGAAAGTGGTCAGCGAACGCGTTTGGAGGAGCAAAATCGCAACATGGGGCAATTGTTGGAGCTACAACAGCGTAGCTTTGCCCAGCTTGCTGATAGTATTGAGCAAACCAGTGTTCAGCGGCACGACATGCGCTTTCACCTTTCGGTTTTGTCTGGGTATTTAGAGGAAAAGGACTATCAAAAAGCTAACGAGTATCTCGAGCAATACAGTCATGGGCTAGAGGAACACATCATGCCTAATCTATGCAAAAACCGTGCAATAGATGTCCTTGCACGACACTTTATTGGTCAAATTTCCACATTGGGTTGCCAAACCGACATTCGCTTAGTCATTCCGGCTGTCACCCAGGTACCCGATGCCCAGTTATGCGTTATCTTTGGCAATTTGTTTGAAAATGCCTTGCACGAGTTAGAGAAACAAAATGGTGGTGGAATATTTAGTGCCCGCTGTGAAACTAGAGAGGGCACTATGGTTATTGCGGTGGATAACACCTGCGCCAGCGACATAGGAACAATTGAGTTAGGCCTCGGTCTGACTTCGGTTACTGCCGTTGCTCGAAAATATGGTGGCACGGCACAGTTTGAGTGTACTAATGGTACGTTTCGGGCATCGGTAATGTTGTATTTTTAAATTATAATAGAGTAGGAATCTTATGCCATCAAGATTTCTACTCTAACTTATATATTTTGCAATTTTTCCATATAAGCTTCTTAAAAATTTACATTTTATCCAACCTCTTTACTTTCTCAAATAGTTTTATCAAAAAGCATGCTTACCACTTAGAGAAAAAGTATCCTGCCAGTGGTGACAATATAATCATTACAACCGAAAATGTAAAAGATGATATAGATATTAATGTTGCTCTTTGTTCCGATGAAAACATCTCTTGTAGCTTAGCATCTGTTCTTACCTGAATGGCATCGTCTGCCATTGCTGAAATAAATCCACCTATAACCATTGTATAAATGATTCCTGTATGCTCTAAACATACGCCAAACATTACTCCAAAAAGACAAACAGCAAAGAGTTTCCAATATCGCATACCTTTTACCTTCAATATTAATTTTGAACCAACTATTCCTCCTAACTCCATTATAAGAAGTGCCATACCTAATACCCATTTTGATATTCCTGCTTCTGGAAGTTTTGCTTGCAAGAAGAATAATAACAAAATATCAATTGCTCCCACTAGTGAGTTGGCAAACATCAACTTCGTTGCTTTACTATTGTTCTTTAAAAATAAAACACTATCTATAAATTGACTCAACAACTCTCTTAATATCTTAGATAATACAAAAACACCTGTAATATTGTTAGATTCATTGATACTCACATTCCTATCTTCCTCTGAAACAATTCTAATTTCCTCTAGTTTAAAAGCAAATAGTAATGTAATAAATTGTGTAAATGTACTCAAAAGATACGCCAATTGATATCCCATAAAAAGTGCAAGCCCTGCACACAGGGTAGATATCCCACTTCCTACTCTATAAATAATAAGTTGATTCGATGCATATTTTTCGTATCTTTCTTGCTGATTAACACTTTTTAATGAATCATATGCAAGTGCTTCACCTGAACCTGATGCCAAATTGTAGCTAAGTGCATAGAAAACCAAAGATGCACAAATCAATCCAAACCCATTGGATGACGCCATAATAACATTGCCAATAATAGCCATTATATTGCTAATCAACAACATTTTCTTTCTTCCAAATACATCCGCAAATACACCTGAAGGTATCTCAAAAATCATACTTGTAATGTGAAAAGCAGCTTCTGCAACGCCTATCTGTACCAATGAAAATCCTCTTGCTGCCAGTATAGCAACCCATGCTCCTGTAATAGATATGTTACCAAGAACTGAAGTTATATATAATAAATTTATTTGTTTTTTAATGTTAAACATAAAAAAATCTCCTTTATAAAAGTCTAGTGTGACAATTAAAAATTGCCAGTGTCTATTAAACCTTATAAGGAGATATTGCATTTCTTTTTAGTTGTATATTATCGTTGTGTCTATAAGACATTAATTATACTAGAATATTATTCATACAAATATCCCTAAAAAAGAGCGCACTATCCCCATAACGGAGAATTCTGTAACCATCTTTTAATTGAATATTTGTTGTTTTCCAATACATATTCTATTCCTCTTATCTTATTATTGTATATTCATTGCATAAATCAACACTATACACCTCAGAACTCCCAATACTTTTTTAAATAGAATCTTTATAAGAGTTCTCTAAGAATTAACGTTTCTCACTTTTCGGCTGAGATACACCAGATTTAAAATCTTTTTATAAGAAGAGGGCCCGCAGGTCCTTCCTCGGTCTCAGTCCTCACAAGTATCTGAAACCTAATCCCAGTTTTCATCCTACAATACCCTCTTGAAATTGTCAATGCTGTAATTATCAAGACTCAACCTATATGTACACTTCCCCATATCAATCTATTCGAATATCTCCTTTCCAGCAAATAAATAAAGTAGAAATCTTGATGGTATAAGATTTCTACTCTATTTGTATTTTACTTGTAAAATAATTATATGATTTTACTACATTTATTTATCCAAACTCATCATTGTAGAGAATCAAAAGAGCATTAAAACCTTTTTATTCATATGAATTTCACGTTTCCTCATCTTATATTTATACGAATTTATACGAATTTTTTATTTGCAACAGCATATAAGTCCTTGTTATATTTGAATTTAGCTCTACTCTTTTTGGCTTATATATGCAATGCCGCATGCAACACCAATTCCCATTAAAACCCATCTCACAGCGCCTTCACAAAAATCATGAAATGCACCGCCCAACCAAATACTAATTAAATATATTATAACAACTACTAAAACCATAATTCCTGTCATTAGTATCAAGCGTTCATTCCTTTTAAAGATGTTTACGTCCTTTTCTAGTTTCTCTTTCATTCTCTGATCTCCTTTCAACAATTCGTCTAAACTTATTTGATAAAGATCACTCATGTTCATCACGCTTACTATATCTGGCAAGGACTTTCCATTTTCCCAATTTGAAATGGTTTGTCTTGAAACCATAATTTTTTCAGCAACCTGTTCTTGTGTTAAGCCAGAATTTAATCTGGCTTCTTTTAGTTTCTTATTAATTTCCATATAGGTGTGACCTCCATCTGAAAGGAATATACTTCATTTTTTCTTTTTTATCTATCAATATTCTTTGACACTATCCAAAATAGCTGTCAAAATACTTTTACATTTCTACAAATACCTATTTATTCTTTGAATACATTATAACAAAGCCCTAATAAAAAGCAACAAATAAGACCGCTAGAATCATAATACAATTCCAGCGATCTTCTAATTTTACTAACCTTATTTATCTAATGATTTCATCGTCGGGAAAAGTGCACATCCTTTTATAAGAGCCTATTCCCTCTTCTAAAGTCCCATTTTTCAATGCTTTCCTAATCTTAAACCCTTCATAACTATTAGTGATTTTGCATCATTTTATAGAAATTGGTTCAAAATTGGTTCAAAATTGGTTCAGAATTGGTTCAATTACTTTTTATATATTCATTATATAAATCAACATTATATGATTCTGAACTTCCTAATACTTTTTAAAAAATAGGAGATTTTATAATCACTACCTAAGAATTAACGTTTCTCATTTTTTAGGCTGAGATACACCAGATTTAATGCCTTTTCTAAAGAGAAGGCCCGCAGGTCTTCCCTCGGTCTCAGTCCTCACAAGTATCTGAAACCTAATCCCAATTTTCATCCTACAATACCATTCTTAAATTGTCAATGCCTATGCTCTAATCTCATTTAATATATAAATTTTTTATATAATTGTATAAAAGTGGTGGTGTTCAATATTGAATCACCACCACCCCATTAAAACTCCATGTATTCTACACAGAGCTACTTTGTATTATAAGTATATGTAACATTACTCTTTTTATGCACATAAAAAGGAACCCATTCAGAGTTCCTTTCCTTTGAAATAAATGTATTATCCTTAACACATCGGGAAAGGACTTCTTTGTATAAACATCATATCAATCATTCATAGCGCTGTCAATACCTTTTTTCAATTTTTGAATGCTATCTTTCAGTGATTCTTCTTTGCTAAGGTTAAGCATTACACGCAGCTCATTTAATTCGTCTTGAGCTTGATTCCTTTCTATTTTTAATCGTTCTATAAAAGAATCTCTGTTTGCAAGTCTCCTTGACAAATCCGAATAATATGTCATTATATCTACAGACTTTGCAATTGCTTCATCAATTTTTTTCATTTCGCTATTCGGTAATTCACAAACCAAATCCCCTAATCTTGCCTTGCTTACACATAGCATATTAGATGCATTTGCCTGTCCGTCTAGAATTATTGTTCCAGTTGCATCCTGTTGTGGAATAAGATTTGCAACACAAGGTAATGAACTAGTATCATGCGTTATTGGTATAACTATTGTATTTCCCGAATGTAGATTTCCAATATCATTTTGTATTATTACCGATGGTCTTTCCTTATTCATTTCACTGCCAACACCACATCCAAAATTACATCGATAAACTTGACCTCGTTTAACAGTTCTTCTTCTCGCATTCGAAGCATTTGCATCTATTCTTAATTTTTCTTTTAACCACTCAAGCATTTTTGTTATTTGATTATAGTCAATGTTCATTATTCACCTCCATTCCAAAAATTGGTAGTGTCAAATTTACTACCCGCTTTTTATTTTTAAATCCTTATTTATCAAGGGTTACAAAACTTTTTCAAATAAAAAAGCAATGCCCCCCTAAAAAACAGTATAATTGAATCACCACAAACCAACCACCCGTATAGAA
>JAVBSS010000070.1:0-36311 GCA_031556525.1 Lachnospiraceae bacterium | reverse complement strand
ACAGCTATGAAGAATAGATTAACTTATCATCCAGATGGAGTTCACCTAATCTACTTTGATGATAAGGGACATGAATTATTTGATCAATTTCAATACTGTAAGGATGTAGGATATACATGTTACTTTGATACAAATGGATATTTATACAAAGATGTAATAACATTTGTTGATGGTAAACCATACTATTTAGATGGTACAGGCAAGATGAAACAAAATGAATACTTTAAGTTTGACAATCAATTAGACCTAGGCTATGCACAGGCAGACGGAAGCCTAATTAACACTGGTTTTGGATATGACCCATATGGGCAAGTAGTGTTCTACCATTGGAATGGAATGATAGCAAGAGGTCTTATAACAGACGGAGCTTGGTATTATGACATGGACTTAACAGATGGACATTTAATAGGTCAATTTGCAGCAAATTAAATAAGATATAATAGTATAAAAAAGAACCTTGATTGCAATGTCATTTAGTTAATGACGTTGTGACCAAGGTTCTTTTGATTGTTCATATATATCTAGTTATTTATTGTCTTACAACATTGAATATCCGTAACTATTAACAATAGCATCAATCTTGTTTCCTGCCTTACAGAAAGGACAATCACTTGAAGAATAAGTATTGTACTCAGGAAGGTCAGAAGTCTTAAAGATTGAATTAATAGGATGATTTGCTATATTATCTGCAGCAGAGAAGATTGCAGATATTCCACTAACCATACCACCGTAATACTCAATACACTCAAGGCTACGTTCTACAGTTCTACCTGTTGTAGCAGTTGCTAATAATAATAGAACATGTTTGTTCTTGATAGCAGGTTGTAGATTGTCTCTAAAAATCATCTGTCCGTTAGAATTTAATTCAGGAGTAACGATATATATTGTCTTATGTTGGTTCATAGACATAAAACCAGCAGCAGTTAACTCTTCTGCTAAATATGCAGCTATAACTTCTGTACCATCCATACATACGATTGTATCAACAACAGTGTTGTTAACGTAATCCCTAACTAATGATTTGGCAGTTGCTAGAGCCATGCTTTGTCTTGTCTTAATAGTTGTCATATCAATATAGTAATTAATATGAGAGTGGTTTGTTGCAAAGTGTCCTGGAATAACTTTCATAGATAATGTGTTGTTAAATTGTGAATATACTTTTACTGCATTAGATTCCATAGTAATCCCTCCGTTTATGTGTTAATACCTAAAGGTATTGTACATTTTTTTGGTACATATTTCAAGGCATATTATGTTTTTAAATACATCTACCGATAAATATAATACGCAAAAGAATTAATCTAGAAAGAGAAGGTGATGACAGTGTCAATGACTACTAGTTCTATACATTCCAATATACAAACAAACAAATCAAATATAGTTGATGTGTTAAATAATAATGCAGCTGTCAATGCCAAGGATCAACCTCGAGAATCGGTTGCAGATAATAAGCAACAAGGTCATAGTATTCCGGCAACTAATACCAAGATATCCAAGAACAGAGAGCAGTTTGATAAGTATTTAGAAGAGAAAGCCGAGAAGGCAAGTGATGAAGAAGTTAAGAAAGAAAAAGAGAGAGAAATAGCCTCTAATCTTTCGCCAGAAGAAGTAGCTATGCTAAAAAGGATGCAAGTAGATGTTAATAATACTAGCTTATCTGAGTTAGCAGGAATACTTACATCAATGAGAAGTTCAGAGCATAAAGCTGATGTTGCAGAGTATATGAACAAGGCAACTTCCAATGAAGATAAGCCAGATAGAAATGTACAAGTTACAGATAATAGAAATATAGATATATCTATGCTTATGGATACAATTAAACAAGAAGGCAATGAGCCTATAATAGACAATAATCAAGCAGCATATATAATTAAAAATGATATGGATTTAACTCTAGATAACCTCTACAAGTCACATTATAGTGCAAGAGAAGGAAAAGGAAATCAAAGTATATCAGAGGACGCTTGGAGAGAGATACTGCCACAGATAGAAGACATTATAGTGCAAGCAGGTTTAGAACTTAATGATACTAATTATGATGCAGCTAGATGGATGATATCTAATGAATTACCATTTAACGTAGATTCATTAAGACAATATAAGGCAATTGATAATATTAACACATATGGAATAGATCAAGCCGTAGTAGATGAGAATATGCAGGCTCTTGTAGATAATAATATAGATCCAGCGGGGGCTAATATATATTATGAGAATGTAAGTAAGAGAGCAGAGAAGTTAGTAAATAGTATAGCTAATATAACAGATATAGATATAGCAAAGACTGTTAATTCTATATATCCAGAGAATCTAGTTAATATGATTAAGGCAGCAGATATGCCAGCACTAGATATGACTACTTTTGAAAATATAGCTGGTGGAGATCAGTATATCCAAGCAAAACGTCAGCTAGAAGAGATTAGATTGATGATGACAAGTGAGGCAAGTATACGATTATTAGACAGTGATATTAATATAGACACTAGGCCTTTAAAAGAGGTAGTGGATAAGCTTATAGAATTAGAGAAAGAGAGTTATAGAGAGATGTTTTCAGCTATGGATGTAGAATTTACGGATGAGAACATAGACCTTTATAAAGAGACTAATCAAAAAACAAATGAATTACCATATATGCCAAGTTATTCACTAGGAGCAGTAATTAGAGACGGTAAAGTTACAATCAGTACATTACATGCTAGAGGTAATGCAGATAAAGCATCATTTGCTGATAGTGCTTATGAAACAATGATGACAAAGCCTAGAGGAGATATGGGCGATTCAATAAAGAAAGCATTTAGAAATGTTGATAACATTATTGAAGACCTTGGACTAGAAGTTAATAATGAAAATCAAAGGGCAGTAAGAATATTAGCTTATAATCAAATGGAGATTAATGAAGATAGCGTAATGCAAGTTAAGTCAGCAGATTTACAAGTTAATACTCTATTAGAAAATATGAATCCAGCGACAGTATTATCTTTGATTAGAGAAGGAATTAATCCTCTTGACACACCTATAGAAGAGCTTAACAATCAGCTTGAAGCTATGAGTGAAGAGATAGGAGTTACTGATGAAGATAGATATTCTAAGTTTTTATACAAATTAGAGAAGAACAATGAGATATCCGAAGAAGAGAGAGCAAGTTTCATAGGAATATATAGATTGCTTGATAAGGTATCTAAGTCAGATGGAAAAGATCTAGGCTACCTGGTAAATAGTGGTAGAGATATAACAATGAATAACTTGTTATCTGCACATAGAAGTGGTAGACACACAGGATTAGATGTAAATATTGATGATGGTTTTGGTGGATTAGAGGACTCTAATAATATAAGATCTTCTATATCTGAACAAATAGCAGTAGGATTTAATTCACAACTTACTAAGAGTATATTAGAAAGAATTACACCAGAAACATTAAGCGAAATAAATAAAGATGCCGATATAGAGAATATGTCACTTGAAGCATTGTATGATAACATTAACAATTTGCCAGATTCAGAGGATGTAGATATTAATGATTATCAATATGAACAAGACATATTAGAAGAATTTAAAGCTATTGATAAAGAGGTTATACAGCAACTAGAAGCTTATGATATACCAACAACATTTAATAATGTTATGGCGGCAGATATAGTATTTAATCAAAGAGGAAGCGTATACGATAAGGCTAGGAAGATACTTGATAATCAAGATTCTGAACAATATGTAAATACAATCGATTCTATACTAGAAGAGACAGAAGGCTTTGATGACATATCCAAAGCTAACAGTAGAATACAAGCAAATATATCTGAGTTGGTACATGAAAAAGAAGTAACAGGTCATATAACCTCAGAAGATATATCAAGTCTCAAGCTAATTAATGCAGGTTTTAATATACTGCATAAGGTAAGTGAATCTAAGCAGTATCAGATTCCGGTAAATATTGATGGACAGATAAATGTAATCAACCTTACAGTAGTAAAGGATGAGAATATAAGTGGTAATATTAGAGCAACTATGGAAAGTGACACACTAGGTAATATTACAGCAGATATCAATGTAAGTAATAATGTTATAAATGGCTATATTACTTCCGATAACGTCATTGGTAATGATATATTGAGAAGTAAGATGCCATATATATATAGGGTCATGGAAGACCTTGATATAGAAGTAGATAATATATCAATAGGCAGTAAGATAGAAGCACAGACTATGGAAGGTGGTGCATCTACTGCCCAACTATATCGAGTAACCAAATGTTTGGTAGGGATAATTAAAGAACTATAATACAATGAGAAGTATTAGTAGACATTTATTATGGCAGAATTTGACCTTATATATTATAGAATGGAGTGAAACACATGAGAATAAATCACAACGCTTTGGCACTTAATGCAAATAATCACTTAAAGAAAGTAGAAGGTAATCTATCAACTTCTATTTCAAAATTATCATCAGGATATAAGATAAATAAAGCTTCAGACGATGCCGCTGGTATGGCAATATCTCAGAAGATGCAGACTCAGATAAGAGGATTATCAAGAGCTAATAATAATGCAGGAGATGGAGTTTCGTTAGTTCAGACTGCAGAAGGTGCAATTGATGAGATTCAGAGTATATTAAAACGTATTAGAGAACTTACAGTTCAAGCAGCTAATGAGACTTATGGTGATGATGATATTACATCAATTAATAACGAGATAGTAGAATTACAAAACGAGATAGATCAGATATCTAAGAATACTCAATTTAATGGAAGAAGTCTATTAAATGGTGAGTCGGATAGAAGATGTTATTCAGATGATAAGGGTCTATCTGTATTATCTATAACAGATGGTGTTGCTAATGGAAAATACGGAATGGAAGTTACTAGCGTAGGTACGCAGGCATCATATAATGGCGGAACTATGGCAGGAGTTAGCACTACTAAGATTATGGCAGGTCAAGAGGGCACATATACTATTAATGGAGTAACTGTATCAATAGAAGTAGGAGATACTGTTGAAGAAGCATTTGAGAGATTAAGGGATGCATTTGACAAGATAGATCTAGAACTATATGCAACTAATGATGGTGGTGCTACAAGTACAACTATCAATCAAGCAACATCTTTGTCTGTAAAGAGTAAATATGCAGGAACAGCAGAGCGAATAGAGTTAACATGTAGTAATACAGCATTAAGTTCAATGATGGGACTTAGTCCAGTAAGTACTACTGGTACAGATGCAGTGGTATCAATTGATACTAGTACAGAATATGCAGATACAGCAACCATAACATCTAGTGGAAATACTATAATCATCAAAGACAGAGATGGCTTTGAGATGAAGGTTAATATAGATCCTGATAAAGTAACTACAGGAGTACAGGCAGAACTTACAGTTCTTAGCGCAGGTGCATTGGTTCTTCAAATAGGAGCAGATGAAGGTCAGACCTTAAATGTAACTTTACCAAAGATAACATCGGAGACATTAGGAATAGATAGAGTAAATATTAGCACTCATGAATTAGCATCAAAAGCTATAGATTTACTTGATGCAGCAGTGAAGAAAACATCAGAGATTCGTTCAAAAATAGGTGCGTATCAGAATAGACTAGAGCACACAATGGAGAATCTAGACATAACAGAAGAGAACCTAACTAGTGCTATATCTAGAATAACAGATACAGATATGGCAGAGGAGATGGCAACATATACTCAATATAATGTATTATCACAAGCCTCTATAGAGATGCTTTCAAAGGCAAATGCAAGACCTGAGAGCTTATTACAATTACTTCAATAGCTATAATAAGGGTGTGTAGGCGAAAGGATAGGGTGAATTATGATTAAAGATAAGATTAATGAGTATACATTTAGAATCACACAAGCAAATGTATCTGCGCTAGTAGTGATAGGTCAAGATATGTTAGTGGATTTTATTAGAGAAGCAATAGATAGTTATAATCAAGAAGATGTAGATGACTTTGAAGACAAATTAGAGAGAGCAAGAAAAGTACAAAGTGAATTGATTAATATGCTAGACGTAATCGATGATGTAAGTAGAGATGTTATGACTATCTATGTATACATAAATAAAATGCTAATAGAATCACGTATTAAGAAGGATATTAGTGAATTAGATAGAATGATTGATATTGTTAATATTTTGAAGAAAGCTTTTGAAGAATTATCTAAGCAAGATGATAGTAACTCCTTAATGGAAAATACTCATCAAGTATACTCTGGGCTTACATATGGAAAGGGTCATTTAAATGATAGTTTGGATCCTATGTTAAGTACAAATAGAGGGTATAAGGCATAAGAATTGAAATTTCTAATGTTTTAGGTTATACTGTATGAGGTATAACCAAGGAGGAGTCTATTATGAAAAGAGACGATTGTATATTTTGTAAGATAGCTAATGGAGATATTCCATCTGCTACAATATACGAAAACAGTGACCTAAGAGTGATTTTAGATATAGCTCCAGCGTCAAAAGGACATGCATTAATTATTACTAAGGATCATTATGATAGCATCTATGATATGGATGCAGATACTGCAAGCAAGATATTTGCGCTAGGAACAGCACTAGCAAGAGCTATGAGAGATGAACTTAAGTGTGATGGAATGAATGTACTTCAAAATAACGGAGAGGCAGCGGGACAGACAGTTAATCATTTTCATATGCATTTCATTCCGAGATATACAGATGATGATGTTAATATTAGTTGGAATCCAAAAGATTCAGATGGGGAAGAATTAAAAGCGCTTGGAAAAGCATTAAGAAAGAGAATATAAGACTATATAATATAGGTTACAGAAAAAGGATGCGGTTGCATCCTTTTTAATTTGTGTCTTGTTGTATAACTTTTGGTAGATTAACGGTAAAGGTAGTGGAGATGTTGTCGCTAGTAGCAACAATTTTACCGTTATGTAACTTAATGATTTCTTTGGCTACAGCCAATCCTAGACCTGAACCTCCTGTTTGAGAGGAACGAGATGAATCAACGCGGTAGAACTTCTCGAAAATGATATTAAGCTTATCTGGAGGAATAGGATTTCCTTGATTGTTAAAACTTATTACAATATCTTTGTCATCTTCTGAACTTGTTGCGGAAATAGTTAAAGTAGTATTAGGCTCGCTATAAATGACAGCATTTTTAAATAAGTTATCGAACACCCTAGCTAATTTGTCACTATCACCATTTGCAAAAAGGTTAGAATCAATAGTATCAACTAATGTAAGGCTCTTTTCACCTAATAAGGGATAGAATTCATCTATTAATTGTCTAAGCATCATAGAAACATTTAACTGGAATAATTCTAATTCTATGTCGTGAAGATTAAATTTGGTAATATCAAATAATTCATTAATTAGGTTTTCTAAACGAATAGCTCGATCAAGAGTTATATTTACATATTCAGCTCTAGTTTCAGTTGGTAAATCAGGAGCTTCCGATAGAAGATTTAAGTATCCTATTACTGATGCTAGAGGCGTTTTAAGATCATGGGCAAGATATACAATTAAATCATTTTTTCCTTGCTCGCTCTCCTTGGCTTCTAGAGTCTTTTCTCTAATCTTCTTGTTAATAGAATTAAGTTGATCTTCAATCTCTATTAATTCATCAGGTAAAACTATTCTATTTGTATCCTCCAAAAAAATCTTCTCAACAGCATTATTAATGCTTTGTAAATGCTTTGAGAATTTTAAAATAATAATGAAGAAGGATATAATTACAATTAAACTAAATAATAAGCATATAAGCAAAGTTTTGTTGTTTATAAAGGCAGTATAGACGCCTATATCTTTAAGAAACATTGCCAGATCCCACGCAAATACAGTTGAGTGTAGATATAAGGCAGATAATACTATTACTGCGGCTATTAATACACCTATTAGCATCTTTAGGGTTATCTTAAGTATGAAATAAGAATATTTATTTTTCAATTTTATAGCCTACCCCCCAGACAGTTTTGATAAACTTAGGGTTTCTTGAAGGCTCGTTCATCTTCTCGCGAATACGTCTAATGTGAACCATAACTGTATTATTAGAATCTAAGAATTTCTCACCCCAAATATTCTCGAATAATTCTTCAGAAGAAATAACTTTACCCCTGTTAGAAGCTAATAGCCATAGAATATCAAATTCTATTGGTGTAAGAGTTAACGGATTGTCGTACAAGAAACATTCATGTGTAACCTTGTCAATTACAAGACCGTTAAAATCTATGCGTTCAGAATCATCGTGTTTAGATGATGGGCTGTCGTTATATCTAGTGAAACGTCTAAGTTGAGCTTTAACTCTAGCCACTAATTCTAGAGAATTAAAAGGCTTTGTCATATAGTCGTCAGCACCTATTGTAAGACCAGCTATTTTGTCCATATCAGAAGTCTTAGCAGTTAACATTATAACAGGGAAAGTGTAATGCTTTCTTATCTCGCCGCAAATAGAAAAACCATCCATATCAGGGAGCATTACATCTAAAATAGCAAGATCAATTTTCTTTTCAGACAATGTATCTAAAGCATCTGTTCCGTTGTAGCATTTGAATACGTTGTAGCCCTCGTTAGTTAGATATACTTCTATAAGGTTAGCTAAAGGTTGTTCGTCATCGACTACTAAAATATTTTCGTTCATAATACCCTCCGTTATCATTGGTTTGTTTATTTTATATTAACATATAGATAGAATAGTAACAATAATCCAATATTTAATATAATAAATTCTTAAGAAAACTCAATATAAAAGAGCAGTTAACCTGCTCTTTAAATTTAATAGATTTAGTTTAAATAGTTCTCTAATTTTTGTATTATATGGTCAGGAGAAATAGGTTTAGCTAAATGATCATTCATTCCATTTGCTAAACACTTATCAATATCTTCTTTAAAAACATTTGCAGTAATAGCTATAATCGGAATAGTCTTTGCAGAATCAATATCTAAATGCCTTATAGCCATAGAAGCTTCATAACCATCCATAATAGGCATGTGAATATCCATTAATATCAAATCAAATTTGTAAGGATTATCTTTGAATATGTCAACTGCTTCCTGTCCATTTTGGGCATATGAAATATTAATTTTGGTATCTTCAAGTAAAGCAGCTACAATTTCACAATTAATTTCAATATCTTCAACAAGTAATATAGAATATTTTTCAAAGTTAGGTAAATGCTTTTTATAATTTGAATTCTGAGGGTTAAGTAAATTTCGTGTATTAATACAATTATATATGCTATTTACTATCTCAGAAGGAAATAGTGGTTTGGGAACAAATCCATTTACACCAGCTTCGAGAGCTTTGTTTTCTATATCATTCCAACGGAATGCAGAAATCATAATAACAACTAATTGACTGGAGGTGTCTTGCTTTATTGTTCTAGTAAGTTCTATGCCATCCATATCAGGCATTTTCCAATCAATAAAAAAGAAATTATAAGGATTATCATCCTTAGCATCTGCAATCATCTTAAGTGCGACATCTCCACTAGAAGCAACATCGCAAGGTAGATTAAGTTTAGCCATAAGATCAATAAAATAGTTCCTTGTAGCAGCAGAATCATCTACAGTTAATATTCTAAGATTTTCTTGCTTAATCCTTCTATAATTGTTAGTAGTTAAATCTCTTACGGCTTCCGCCATTATAGTAAAGGTAATAGTAGTTCCTTCGCCTAGGTCTGAATCTATCCAAATATCACCACCCATAAGGTTAACAATTTGTTTAGAAATAGCAAGGCCAAGACCTGTGCCACCGTATTTTCTTGATTTGCCACCATCAGCTTGTTCAAAAGCATTAAATAAGTTTTCTTGCTGATCTTTAGATATTCCTATTCCGTTATCGCTCACGGAAATTTTAAGTTCTAAGTTTTTCCCGTCAATTGAAGCTTTTTCAACATTTAAAACGATAGTACCTTGCTCAGGGGTAAATTTTATTGCATTGGAAAGCAGATTGGTTATAACTTGAGATAACCTTTGTTCATCACTAAAAATAATACTAGGGATATCATGGCTGATGTTTACGATTAAATTATGCTCTTTCTCATCGGCACGAAAAGCAATTATATTCGTTGTATTAATAAGCATTTCTTCGATATTAAATTCAGCATTTTCAATTTCAAATTTATTGGCCTCTATCTTAGACATATCAAGAATATCATTGATTACACCTAATAAATGGGTTGATGCAGTATCTATTTTTCTTAGACATTCATTCTTCCTGTCCATGTTATCTGAGTTCTGTGCGATTAAAGTCATTCCGATAATTGCATTCATTGGAGTACGAATCTCATGGCTCATTCTTGCCAAGAATTCACTCTTAGCGGCATTGGCGTTTTCAGCCTCTTCTTTTATAATACGCTCATGCTTAACACGTTCAAATTGGTTTTCAAGAGTTTCAATCATGGCGTTATAGCTTTCAGCCATATCTCCGAATTCATCTGTATTTGGTAGTTCGCATCGTACATATTTTCCTTTAGCAGCGCCTGAGGAAAAGGCGGTTTTAAGCTTTATAATAGGATTGGTAATTTCTGTAGAAAACTTAAGGCTAAGTGTAATAGCTATAATTAATGTTGCAAAAATAACAAAGGTGGTATTAAGGATAACAGAATTTCTTTCGCTTGCAAATTCACTATAATCTTGACGTAAAAACAATACCATTCCTATATCATCCATTACATAGTAATAATATAAACGTCTTTCACCATCCATATAGTCATCTACTAATCCTGATTGAGAAATTTCATTATCTCTATAAGAACTTAGCAGGTCTTGAATCTTAGGTGCTTTGGTATATGTATCATAAAACATAGGTTCAGAATGATATAATATATAATTATCAGAATCAGTAACAAAAGCAAGACCAGTTTCACCAAATGATATACTGTGTGAAAAGCCAGCAAGAAAGTCTATTCCAATGTATATTACGAGTATACCTTCAATGTTACCAGCACTGTCACGTATACTATGGCTTAGGGCGATGCATTTTTCCTCGTAAACATTAGGGTTAAGTAAAGAACCATGTACCTTACTAGTAAATATGTAATCAGGGTCATCACTATTAATTATTTCGGTATAGTAATCAGTTTCCGATAAAATCATACCTTCTGTCTCTTGGTTGTATCCAAGAATAACTTTACCGTTTTTATCAAGAATAACCATATCTCTAAAGGCAGACAAGGTGCTAACATATGCGTCTATATAATTCTTTGCAGTAACATAAGTCTCATTATATGAAGTTGAATCTTCTTCAGATGCGTTACAGTATGAATCTATAAAGTTATTAATTGGAGTATTTGCATGTAATATTTCCAGTTCGTTTTTATGAATATTAACGATTTCGGTAAATGCAGAAGCAGAAGTTTCAGCTAGTTCGCTAATTCGCTCAGTATGTAATCTCTCTATAGTAGATACAGAATTAAAAAGACTAAATATACCTAATATTAATAAAGGTAAAATTGAAAATAAACAAAACAAAAGTATAAATTTTTTTCTAATAGGCATAAAAGTCCCTTTCCTAACACGTAAGTTTTATAATAATAAAGGTTATTATCATTACCTTTATTATACTTATAAGCATTAAAAAAGCAAGGTTTGTTAGTTGTATTCATGTAAAATAGATAATTGCAATATAATATTAACTATTTAGAAAAATAAAGGCGGATGATAGCTAATATTATTATATGAAGTGGGTAGAATATATAAAATAGGTATTTAACCTTAAGTCCACGTTTTCCGTTGTAAAACCCTATTGGTAAAAAGGCTAACATACCTGTCATTTCAACTAATCCGAAAAAAGAATATAAGCATAGACCAGAGAATATAAATCTCTTGAGTTGCTCAGTTTTGAAAAGATATAGAATAAGTATTAGGCATAGCCCCCCTGCGCTATAATCAGTATCAAGGATAATAGAGAATATAAAACAAAGTAGTATTCCGCAAGTGCCAAGTATCTTTATTAGAAGTTTTTCATCAGTATTGAGAATTATCTTATCTACAATAGTAACTACTATTAGTCCTAAGAATAGAGTAAAGAATACATTTAAGTTTGATAAATAACTTATTTTATAATCACCAACATGGTTGATAAGAGCTAGATCAAAAGGAATTTCTGATATAAATGCAAATATAAAGAGTCTTGTTAAGTATTTCTTGAGATTCTTAGTGTGGAAATATCCTTCAACAATAAGAAAACAAAAGATAGGGAATGCAATTCGACCAATTAATCTAAGTATTATTATATTAGGAAATAGTACAGCCCCAGTGTGATCAATAAGCATTGTTATAATTGCAATTATCTTTAGCGTGAAACCATCGACGGATAGTTTTTGAGTAGTGTTATTTTGAGTGTTAGCCATGAGTAAATCCTCCTTGTGTAATAAAAAGATAACGTTGAAGAAGATGTTTGTCAATAGGGAGCGCCACATATGCTAAAACCAACAAGACATCCTTAGGTATTCATAGTATATAACGATAATAAGTAACAAAATACTTCGAATTTTGTTACTTTTATCAGGTGCAATTTAAGAAAAGCTATGATATACTTAAAACAACTATGATTCGATAAGTGGAGGTATATAAGATGGCAAGAGAAGAAATGTTTAAAACAGTGTCTTTTGGTGGATATGATAAAAAAGCTGTGGAAGATTACATTCAAGATTTGAAAAAAAATCAATTACAAGATATAGCTGATTTGAAGACAACAATCAGCAAATTAAGTGAGACTGTTAAGAATCTCCAAGCAATGAGAGAGAGTAATTCTCAAGATGCAAAAGAGAGTGTTAATAACTTGAAGAAATATAATGAGTCTATAGAGGCAGAGATAGATCAATTACGACAAGAAGTTAAGGAATACAAAGATAAAGAAGCAGAATCTAGCATTAAATATGAATCAATATCAAGAGCATTATTAGAAGCAACAGTAAGATCTGATGCGTTGATTCAAGATGCAACTCAAAAAAGTGATAGTATGGTTGCAGAAGCAACTAAGAAAAGTGAGGACATGCTATCAGATGCAGAGGCAAGAACAGCAGCTATGCTTGCTAAGGCTGAGACAGATAGAGAGATGTTAGCAGTCAAATTAGAAGAAGAGAAGAAACTTAAGATGGCAGAGACAGAATCTGCTTGTAGAGAAATGTTAGAAAATGCAGAAGCAGAACGTGACAGCATGATAGCTAAGGCAAAGGGCGATGTGGTTAATGTAAGAAGTGCAATGAAGCATGAGTGTGAGAATGTGTCTACATACATGACAAGTCTTATGCAATCAGTTCAAGGTGTTGTTGAAGCGTGTAACGAAACAAAGCTAATAACAGATAAAGCATTTAAGGGGATAGAGGCACCTGTGGCTACAGAAGCAGCAACAACTTTAGAAGACTAGGGAATGAAATAGGTGGGTTACTTATAATCGGGGGCGCTTTTGTGTCCCTGATTTGGCATATTAATATGCAAAGGAGAATGTATATGGTATCTGATAGATTACAAAACTATAAAGAATTTGCAAGTCATATGGAATATCCAATGGTGATATTTTCAGGAGATTCAGGCAATATAATAGAGGCCAATTATGAAGCGCAAACTATATTGGGTCAAAATATTAGTAAGATAATAATGAAGACAGATAAATTCATGTATTCAGAGGATTTTTGGGGTCAGTTACACAGAAAGAAATCGCTGATATGGCATAGAATATTATTGCTTGTTGATGGTAAGAGGCATGTGGTTAGTGGCTTTGTCAATGAATTTGAGATTGACGGAGATATTATTTATATGGTTCTTTTTGAATTGCGAGCAGATATGAATATAGGCAGTGTTACCCTAGAAAGAATAGTTAATCACGCAGATATATTAGCGATATACTTATACAAAGTTGAAGAGGAATGGAAGGTTAGATACATTTCTAAAAATGTTAATCAGTATGGATATACAACTGAACAATTTTACAATGGGGATATGGATATGTTGGATGTCATTTTTGAGGATGACAGACCATTGGTACAGGCAAGTATAGAAACTAATATAAGAACCAAGATAGATCAATTTGAGTTTAATTTTAGAGTTATTTCAGAATCACAAGAGTTAATACCAGTTAATGCGACAATGAGAGTTGTTAGAGATAATTATGGAATAAGTGATGGACTAGAGGTAATTATAAATGATTTAAGAAATGAAAATAAAAAAGAACTAGAACGTTTATATTATGAGAAAGCATTTGAACGAATAAAAAGCGTATCCATGGTAAAGCATTATAGAGGTGATGAGCGAAAACTTACATTTATTTCTCCAAATGCAGTATTGTTGGGAATGAATCCAGTTGCACTGAAACAGGGATACAAATTAACAGAGGATTATATACATCCAGAAGATAGAGACTGGGTTGTAGATAGAGCTTATGGTGCAATAGAGAAGGATGTTAATAGTTATAGTATGCATTATAAGATGGTAGGTGATGATGGAGAGATTCGTCATGTGAATAATGAGGTTACGATAACTAGAATATCTGAAGATGAAGCAGAGATAAATTATTTAATAACAGACATAACAGAACAGAAGGTTGCTGAGCAGAAATTATTAGAGAGCAAACAGAGTATTGAGAAACAATTTGAATACCTTATGTATGGTAGTAATAAAGATTTTAAGGACGAGAAAGAGATGCTAGGGGCTATAGGAATAGAGTCTTTGGAAGAGATTTTGGAATCGTTATCGGACATCACACATCTCTATATGGCAGTAGCGGATAATGAGGGAGTGTTGATAACCAAACCTTTTGGACCAATGGACAATATGGGTTATTTCTATGATCTATTTGAAAGACCTTTCTATAGAGATAAATATATAGAAAACAATGCTATTGTAAGCAAGAGTCAAGAGGGCATTATAGTAGATATGGATAATGATGGATTCAAGCAGAGAGTATCAATGGCTCCAATTATTATTAAAAACAAACATATAGCAACTTGGTTAATATGCGCATATACAGAAGAGGACATGCTCAAACTAGAAGAAATAGCAAAGACTCAGAAGACTTATGCAAGGATGGTTTCGCAATACATTTATTATGGAATAGTAAATAGAAGAGAGATTAGAAATAGAAGAATTGCTCAAGTTAATTTCGACATAGAGAAGAAAGAGAGGGCAATACTTCAAGATATAACGAAGCACATATATTCAGAAGATATGAAGGCTCTTGATTATACTTGTGAGAGGGCAGGACGATATTTGAACATTAATTCTTTGAGTATATTAAGATATGATCAAGCAAAAAATACATTTATGTATGTTAATAGTTGGGCAAGTGGTAGTAAGTATATAATTAAAAATTATGATGTGGATAGTTATCAAGAGGAATTCAAGCAAGTATTTAGAAGAACTGTTGAAGAAGATACAGTGATATTAAATAGTAATCAGATAAGAGAGGCGGCTAATGAGATATATTTAAACTCAGATACAAAAGCTGTGATGTCTCTTGTGATAAAGGTGGATGATAAACCTTTTGGTATAGTTAACTTTGTTGAAGGCAATGCTTATAGAGAGTGGAAAGACAGAGAAGTAAAATTTGCTAAATGTATACGTGACATAATTACAGGAATCATAATTAGAAGAGAAGTGTATAATAGCACAAACAGTCTTAATACGACTTTGTTAGATTCGTATAATATGTTCTCAGAATATGTTTTTGTTAAGGATAGATATAGTGATGTTGTTCTATTTTCGAATTCAGCAATGAATAAAGCTATAGGCTATAATTTTGTTGGAAGAGATTGCAAAGAGATACTAGCATCGGGAAATGATAAGATAGGAAGTATAGGAAAAAGAATTGTTTCTAATAAAAAAGAATTAAATTGGCAAAAATATATAAAGCAGTTTGATAGAAACATGAATATAACCGAGATTAAAATTGAATGGCTGGATGGAAGAAAAGCAGTGTTAATAGTATTAAAAGAAGTATAAGAGTCTAATTAATACGGATAAATGTGTCGATATATACTCATAGGTTGAAAAATCATATCTTGCTAATATTAAAAATTACTTAATATTAACAAAACTATTTGAAAATTATGCCAGAGTGTATATAATGTAAAAGGTACATTTGTGTAAAAAGATATTAATTTAGATACATTTATATATTTAACGTTTAGAAAGGGGTTAAATAATGGCAAGTTCAGATATAGGAATCGATTTGGGAACAGCAAGTATATTAGTTTATGTTAAAGGAAAAGGTGTAGTATTAAAAGAGCCTTCAGTAGTAGCATTTGATAGAGACACTAACCGAATTAAAGCAATTGGAGAAGATGCAAGATTAATGCTTGGTAGAACTCCAGGTAATATTGTAGCAATAAGACCATTAAGACAGGGCGTAATCTCAGACTATACAATTACTGAGAAGATGCTTAAGTATTTTATACAAAAAGCAGTAGGTAAGAGCTTCTTTGGAAGAAGACCACGTATCAGTGTATGCGTACCTAGTGGTGTTACAGAAGTAGAGAAGAAGGCAGTTGAAGATGCTACTTACAATGCAGGAGCAAGAGAAGTTTCTATTATAGAAGAACCAGTAGCAGCTGCAATTGGTGCAGGAATAGATATAGCTAGACCATGTGGAAACATGATAGTAGATATAGGTGGTGGAACATCAGACGTAGCAGTAATATCTTTAGGTGGAACAGTAGTAAGTGCATCTATTAAGATTGCTGGTGATGATTTTGATGAAGCAATTGTAAGATATATGCGTAAGAAGCATAATCTGTTGATTGGTGAGAGAACCGCAGAAGATATTAAGATTAAGATAGGAACATGTTATAAGAGACCTGAAAATAGTACTCTAGAGATAAGAGGACGTAATCTTGTTACAGGATTACCTAAGTCAGTTACAGTGGCATCTGATGAGACAGAGGAGGCTTTAAGAGAGCCAGCAACTCAGATTGTAGAAGCTGTACATTCAGTATTGGAGAGAACTCCACCAGAATTGGCAGCAGATATAGCTGATAGAGGTATTGTGTTAACAGGTGGTGGTTCATTATTACATGGTCTTGAAGAATTACTAGAGGAGAAAACAGGTATCACAACAATGACTGCAGAAGATCCATTAACAGCAGTTGCAATTGGTACTGGTAAATATATAGAGTTTCTAAGTGGAAAAAGAGACTAGTAAAATAAGGAGTTGAGACTATGGTAAGAGGCCTATACACAGCTTGGACGGGTATGCTTAATGAGCAGAGAAGACTAGATGTTGTAAGTAATAATTTAGCGAATGCTAGTACAACTGGTTACAAAGCTCAAGGAGTTACATCGCAATCTTTTGATCAACAATTGGCGATTAAGATTAACGATAGTAGTTCAGCGTATGCTCAGAGAGGCATAGGAGATTTAAGTTTAGGTGTTAAGATTGGTGAGACATACAATGATTACTCACAAGGTAGTTTTAGAGAGACTGGAAATACCTATGATTTAGCACTAAGCGGAGACGGATTCTTTACCATTAGCACAACTGACAAGAGTGGAGTAACACATACCAGATATACAAGAGATGGTTCATTCACTGTAACTACGGAGGGTTATCTTGTCACCAAGGATGGAGACTTTGTGTTAGGTAATGGGGGCAACCCAATCCAGATTCCAGGTGCGGCAACAGCAAATGTAGCAATTGATTCGCAGGGAAATATATTTTCCGACGGTGTATTTGTATCAAAGCTAGATATAGTAAGGTTTACTAATGCTGAAGATGTAATTAATTATGGAGAGAATATGTTTGAGGCAGGGCCTCTTGCAGGTGTAGTACCTTCAGATGCAACAGTAGAACAAGGATTTTTGGAAATGTCGAATGTTAATGTTATTAACGAAATGGTCGATATGATTACTATAACAAGAGCCTATGAAGCGAATCAAAAGATGATTCAGACAATAGATAACGTCTTAAATAAGGCAGTAAATGAAATCGGAAAAGTGTAATGGAAGGATGGTAGTTGCTTATGATGAGATCACTATGGACGGCGGCATCGGGTATGTTAGCTCAACAAACTAATGTTGATAACATTTCTAATAACCTTGCCAATGTTAATACAGTTGGATATAAGAAAAATACATCAGAATTCAAATCTCTGTTGTATCAGAATTTACAGAGTAGATCAACCAATAATGTAGGCGAGAATAAGCCAGTTGCAGCGCAAGTAGGATTGGGTACTAGAATGGCATCAATAACAAGTGTATATACACAAGGAAATATGCAAGCTAGCGATGATTACCTAGCTATGGCAATAGAGGGAGACGGATTCTTTCAAGTTAGAGATGCAAATGGAGAGACTCTATACACTAGAGACGGTAGCTTTATTGGTTCAACAGTAGATAATGGAATTATGATATGCACATCAGGAGGTCAACCTCTATTAGATGTTAACGGTAATTCAATAGTAATCCCTAACGACTGTACGATATCAACATTGTCAATTGATCAATTTGGTAATCTATCGGTTACTAATAATGAAGGTGAGATTGTTGACCTAGATGTTCAGATAGGAATAGTTCAGTTTAACAACCCAGCAGGATTAGAGCATATGGGAAATAACTTGCTTAGGGCTACGGCAGCTTCGGGAGAGGCTATGGACGAAAGTACTAATCAGGCGCTTACTAAGAGTAGTGTTAGACAATATTATTTAGAGATGTCTAATGTACAAGTTGTAGATGAGATGGTTAATTTAATTGTTGCTCAGAGAGCATATGAGATGAATTCAAAGGCTATTCAAGCGTCAGATCAGATGTTGCAACAAGCTAATAACTTGAGAGGATAGTGATTATTATGGCAATATCAGTAGGTGATGTTGGAAATACATATGCAGACTATTATTTAAATAATAGTAATGCTATAAGTGATTCAATTCAAAATAAAGCAAATACTTCAGATATGTCCACAGCTACAGATGAAGAATTAATGGACGCATGCAAAGAGTTTGAAGCATACTTTGTGGAACAGATGTACAAAGCTATGGAGAAAACAGTTGTCAAAGCAGACGAAGAAGAGAATGAATATGAAGAATATTTTGGTGATATGAGGATTCAAGAATATGCTAAGATGGTAACGGAAGGCGAAGGAATAGGAATTGCCAAGACGTTATATGAACAGATGAAGAGAAATTATGAAGGATAAAGCAAGCGCTTTATCCTTTTTTGGCTCATATATAAAATTTCTCTTAATTAGTTATCAAATTCAATATTATCGACACGTTCATCAGAACCTAGCAAGTATGAGTTGATTCCGACAGAAGGGGTATCTACATATAGATATTCACCGATATATAATCCTCTAGTATAGTCGTAGCCGTAGTTATAGATATAATCTGTTTCTGAATCGTATAGTTTATATACAGTGTGATTTATAAATCCTTTTTTATCATCATATGAAAATGTATTATATACATATTGCTCTTCCCAAGGATCGTAGTAATATTGACAAGTTGTAAACCCGATAATATTTTTATCTGAATTTACAAGGATTGCCTTGTGATTGTATAGTGCTTCTGACCAGAATACATCATCAAGAATGTACTTATCCACTTCCTTTACATCTGAAGGATCGGAGATATCAAACATAGATAACTTCATCCCTAAAAATGCGCCAGTCTCAGGATCAGTTTCTTGACCTATACCTAATAGCTTTCCTTCGCCATAAAAATGCATATATGTTGAAAAACCTGGGATTTTCAAAGCTCCTATTATTTCAGGATGAGTAGGATCTGATAAATCTACTGAAAATAATGGGTCTGTATTTCTATAAGTTACAAAATAACCAGTATCACCATAAAATCTAGCAGAATATATTAATTCATCCTTTGCAATGTTCTCAATCTTGCCTACTAAGTCTAAATTGCTATCAATCACATATAACGAGTTTGTATTGTAGTTGCTATAATTAGTAGTCTGTCCGCTGCCGTCTGTCTGTCGGTGAGTGTTATTTACAGTAGTAACCACTCTTAAGTAACCATCGTATTCATCAAGTGAAAATTGATTATTTAAAGTTCCTTTGATTTTAATAATGCCTTCTGGGTAAAATGTACCCTTGTCATAAGAAATCTTTAATAATTGGCTTTGGTTGGTTGAATGATTGTTATAATTGTCGGAATATTCCCATACATATTCGCTGGCATATATATTTTCGCTACTAACGTAAAATACATCTGCAGAAGCAAGTATAGCTTTGCTATCTATAAAATCCTTGGCATCATTTAAATCAATAGATGTTAACACTAGGTAAGAGTTAGATTGAGTTGTTTCAGGGATATATATATCTGTATAGTCTAGCAGTTCAGTGCCAACATAAGGGATATAGTCTTTCTCTTTTGAAACGTTGTTAAAATAGTTGACATTATAATGTGTGAAAACATATACAATATCACCTGATTTTCTTGATGTTTTATAGAAACCATCTTGTTGTAAAGAACTAATTAATGTAGGCGAATTAATATTGCTAACATCATATATATAAGTAATGGTAATATTTTTGTTAAAAACCTGTGTATTAAAAATGCCTCTTCGTTGAGAAATACTTTTGCTAGCAATTACAATTAATTTGTTATCTGATATATACATTTCTTGGACACTTAGTGTTTCACCTTTTTCATCTTCGATAAGTATTTGCCCTTTGTCGGATAATTTGCCATTGTTAGTCTTAGTAATATCAACAGTTATAACAGAAGAATAATCGGTTATATTACAAGTATATATATATTTGCCATCTGTTTTGACGATATCGCCTTCATCAATGCCTTCTACTTGAGTGTTAGTAGTAGAAAAATCATTGTTTTTGTTACCAGAGCCAGAATAGTCGCTGCTTTTATTTCCAGAATTAGAAGTATCGCTAGTTGCTTGTGTTGCTTCGGTTGCTGACTCAGCAACAGCCTCATCAACAAAATTCACCATATCACCATCGATGTAATCGTAGGAATACTTTGTATAGGTATCTTCAAAAATCTTATGTATTTGCTCGTAAGACTTGGCAACCATATCTGAATTAACAGGAATTACATCTTCGTCATTTACTGATTCAGATATAGGAGCTGTGTCGGTAAACGATTCATCAGAAACCTCGCTTTGAGATTCAACATTTTCATAAGTAGTATCAAGATTAGAATTCTCATTGTCGTTATCCAGTATTGACAAGTTAGAATTAATATTTAAAATAGTAATAGACAAACCTATAACTAATATAGAAGCAGCGATAGCACTATATTTAATAATAGGATTTGATTTCTTTTGTTTTTTATCTTTTAATAATTGTTCTATAGAAGATGGTTGGATTTTCTCTGGAATAGGTGTATCATCAGTTATATCTTTTATTTTATCTATAAAATCCTTATCGTTCATATGATTTACCTCCGATTTAATAGTTTAGAAATTGTTTTAGTTGTTCAAGTCCACGCATTTTAGCAGAGCGAACAGTGTTTTGGTTCATATCTAATAATGTTGCTATTTCCTTGCTGTTATAACCGCCAAATACAGACAAGGACACTACAAGGCGTTGAGCATCTGGTAGTTTATTAAAGCTATTTTTAACATCTATAATTTCGGCATAGTCTTGTTGGTATATAGAAGAATCTTCTTCTAAAGCAACAGTTTTGTTTACATAAGATTTGAGCATTGCGCGACATTTATTGCTTAGTATCTTATATATCCATGATTTGAAAGCTAGGTTATTTCGAAGCTTTGGCAAGGTTTCGTAAGCTGCAAGTAATGTATCGCTTACAACGTCCTGAGCATCTTCAGTGTACCCTAATATGTAATAAGCAGTCTTATATAAGTCCTTATAGAACGTTTCATATAAAGTTGAAAATGCTTGGGTATCCCCTTTTTTAGCTTTTTTAACAAGCATCTCTAAGTTTTTAGAGTCCATATATTCACCCCTTTTTAGCGTTTTAAATACGTATTTATATATATAGTGTAATAAATGTGTCAAAGTGTTGCAGTAAATTTAAAATTCATTTAAGTATTCATTTAAGTTGTTTATTTAAACAATAACATAGATATGATTATACATAAATATAGATTTTGAATATATGTTATGCTAAACTAAATTTGGACATTATTTAAAAGATAGAAAATAACATTAACTTAATAATAGATAGCACGATTAATTTTAATAGGAGCATTAATAAATGGAAACAAAAGAAGGTTACGTAGAAAAGATAATATATCATAATGAGAGTAATGGTTATACAGTATTTTCTGTATCTTGTGAAGACAGCGGGGAAGAAGAGACTTTTGTAGGAACTGCCTCTGGCTTAAGTGAAGGAATGTATATAATTGCTGAAGGAGAATATGTGGAGCATCCTACATATGATGTTCAGTTTAAGGTATCCAGCCTTGAAATAAAATTGCCTGACGATGTAGAGAGTATGGAGAAGTATTTAAGTTCAGGAGTTATTAAAGGAATTGGAGAGGTAACGGCTAAACGTATTATTAAGAAATTTAAAATGGATACATTTAGAATAATAGAAGAAGAACCTGAAAGACTTGCAGAGATTAAGGGTATATCTGAGAAGAAGGCAAGAGAGATAGGTATACAATTTAACGAGAAAAGGGATATGAGAGATGCGCTTATATATTTAGCTAAGTATGGAATTAATACAGCCTTAGGAGTGAAGATATATAATGAATATGGACCTAAGATGAATTCTGTTATAGAAAGTAATCCTTATAAAATAGCTGAAGATATTCAAGGCGTTGGATTCAAGATGGCAGATGAGATAGCCAAGAAGGCAGGAATAGGAACGGATTCGGATTTTAGGATAAGAGCGGCTATCGTATATACATTATTAGAATCTAATAGATTTGGACATATGTATTTACCTAAGGATATGCTTCTAAGAAAGGTTTCAGAATTATTGTCAGATGAGGCAGCAGGTATACATATATTAGAAGATAACCTTATTAATCAAATAGTAGGACTAACTATAGATGGCAAGGTTATGGTTAAGGATCTTGCAGGTAAAGAAATAATATATGCGGCTTATAATTATTATTTAGAACTTAACTGTGCAAGAATGTTACTGGAGTTAAAGACCTATGATGATGTACCGAATGTAGAACTAGATGCAACCATATCGAGAATAGAAGATAGAGAAGGAATTGTATTAGACGAGCTTCAAAGAAAGGCGGTAAAAGAAGCTGCCAAAGAAGGTTTTGTAGTAATAACAGGTGGACCTGGAACGGGAAAGACAACTACCATAAATACGATTATTAACTATTTTGAAGAACAAGGGCTTGAAATATTACTAGCAGCACCAACAGGACGTGCGGCAAAACGTATTACAGAGGCAACTGGATATAAGGCTCAAACAATACATAGAATGTTAGAATTAAATGGCGGCGTAGATGGGGAAAACTCTTACAAGTTTGAGAGAAATGCAAGCAATCCACTAGAAACGGATGTAATAATTATTGATGAAGTATCTATGGTAGATATGTATTTGTTAAATGGGTTGTTGCTTGCAATCATGCCAGGAACGCATTTAATACTTGTTGGTGACGTTAATCAGCTTCCTTCCGTAGGCCCTGGAAATGTCTTGAAGGATATAATTACTTCAAACCAATTTACTGTATGTCAATTATCTAAGATATTTAGACAAGAAGAAGGCAGTGACATAGTATTTAATGCCCATAAAATAAATAATGGTGAGCATTTTGTAATGAACAATAAGAGCAAGGATTTCTTTTATTTGCCTAGGATGAATACCAAGGTAATTATAGATGAATTAGGACAACTTCTAAGCAGAAAATTACCAGGATTTGTGGAAGCAGATACTAATGAAATACAAGTATTAACCCCTATGCGAAATGGTGATTTGGGGGTAGATAATCTAAACAAGGAATTACAAAAAGTTCTTAATCCACCTACTGCTACGAAATTCGAGAAGGAAGTGCATAACGTAATCTTTAGAGAAGGTGACAAAGTTATGCAAATAAAGAATAATTACAAAATAGAGTGGGCTATTTATAAGGGAAAAGGACGATTTAAAATAGATGAAGGCGTTGGCGTATTTAATGGAGATATGGGCGTGATAGTATCTATAAGTGATTATAGTGAAACGGTTACAGTATTATTTGATGATAATAAAGAGGTTGAGTATGGTTACGCAAACCTTGATGAATTGGAGTTGGCATATGCAGTTACAATTCATAAATCACAAGGAAGTGAATATCCTGCGGTAGTTATTCCGCTATTATCAGGACCTAGAGTATTAATGAATAGAAATTTATTATATACAGCTGTTACAAGAGCCAAGAAATGTGTTGTGATAGTAGGTAGCAACCATATGGTTGAATTAATGATAGACAATACAGAAGAGCAGAAGAGATATACAGGATTAGAAGTAAGACTGCAAGAGTTAGCAAATGAAGGGTAGGGTGTTAATATACTTAATAAATTAGTAGATTTGATATATCCGAGAAGGTGTCCTATATGTAACAATATAATTGTAAATGGCACAGAGGCATGTAATGAATGTAGTGAGAATCTTGTAAGAATAGTACAACCGACTTGTTTTAAATGTGGAAAACCAGTAATTAATAGTGAGATAGAATATTGTTTCGACTGTGAGAAAATCCCCAAGTTATATATCAAGGGATTTCCAACGTTTGTATATACAGACAGTATTAGAAATAGTCTAATGGAATATAAATATAACAATAAAAGAGAATATACAACTTTTTATGTAAAGGAAATGTTGGATACATACAAAGAACAGTTTATGGCAATAGGGTTCGATGCAATAATACCCGTACCAATTCATAAATCAAAGAAACGAATTAGAGGGTATAACCAAGCAGAATTGATAGCAAGAGAATTAAGTAAGGCAATTAATATACCTATAATTACCAATGTGGTAGTAAGAGGTGAGAAAACCTTACCACAAAAAGAATTAAATGATAAAGAACGAGTTAAAAACTTAAAAAGGGCTTTTAAAATAGAAGCAAATAAGGTAAAATTAGATAAAGTATTATTAGTTGATGATATATATACTTCGGGAGCGACAATACAAGCAATAACCTACTTGTTGCAAGCGAAAGGGGTTAGTGAAGTATATTATACAAGTATATGTATTGGAGAAGGAAGATAGGAGGAGTGCATTATGGAAGTTAAGTCATGTAAGATGTGCAAGGGATTATTTAATTATATAGGCGGAAGACCAATTTGCCCAAAATGTGCATCAGATTTAGAGGATAAGTTTCAAGATGTTAAACAATATGTTATAGATAATCCAAGTGCTAGCATAAGCCAAGTTTCAGAAGATAATGAAGTTCCTATATCACAGATAAAGCAATGGATAAGAGAAGAGAGATTAAGCTTTTCAAAAGACTCTGTTGTAGGTATTGAATGTGAGAGCTGTGGAACAATGATTAAGACAGGAAGATTCTGTGATGTTTGTAAGAATAAGTTGCACAATGGTTTAGAGAGTGCTATTAAGAAACCAACGCCAGTAAGAGAAGTTAAGAAAAAGGAAGACCCAAGAATGAGATTTTTGGACGGACGTTAATTATTATGACTAATAAGGCAGTTTAATCACTGCCTTATTTTTTTGCAGAAACACTAAAGATATTGAGAAAATTACCGATAAGTAATGTATAGGAAAATATTATTTCAAGGAGGAAGGTGTAATTATGCGTATAAGTAGTTATCAAATAAGTCAGATTTACGGCAATAATAGCACAACAAAAACTACTAAGAAAAGTGTTGCAGGAAGTAGTGATATTAAGGATCAGATTTCTTTTTCAAGTGTAGGTAAAGACTTGCAAGTAGCTAAGGCTGCACTTAAGAATGTTCCAGACGTTAGAGAAGACAAAGTCAATGCTTTAAAAGAAAGTATTAATAACGGAACATACAATGTAAGCGGAGAAGCATTTGCAGACAAATTATTAGCAGCATATGGCGAGAAAACATTTTAAATGAGAGGTATCTTATGGCTAGTTTAATTGAGGAATTAATAGGTGTTTTAGAAGAAGAATATACAACGTATGAAGAGTTAAGTGTAGCTTCGGTGGAGAAGACCAAGCATATAATCTCCAATGACTTAGAAAAGTTGCAAGAAGCCAATCTTCAAGAACAAAGGGTTGTAGATTTATTAGGTGCAATCGGTGCAAAGCGGGATAGAACTCTCGCTGAGATAGCAACAGTACTTAATATTAATTCTAAGACTGTAAGTATTACTAATATAATTGATCTTATGGGTAAACAGCCAGAATTTCAGAAGCCGTTAATAGAGGCTTATGATAAAATAAAGAATATAGTAGTTAGGATTAGAGATACGAATGAGCACAATAGAGAATTAATTGAAAGTGCTCTTGAAATGACAGAAGTTAGTATTAATTTATTGCAGAGTGTGAACCAAGCACCTGAGACAGCTAACTATGGAAAAGCTAGCTATAGTGGAGATACATTAGGTGTTGGAGCATCTATGTTTGATACAAAACAGTAATAAGAGGTGAGTATATGGCAGGAATAATGAGTAGTATGTATACTGGTGTATCTGGATTGCAAAGTAGTCAGAACGCTATTAATACAACAGCACACAACTTAACAAACGTGAATACTGAAGGCTATTCAAGACAACAGGTTTTAATGACTGACCTTAATTATAGCAAGATAAGTGCTTCTTCGATAACTAGTAATACCATAGGTATGGGAACTAAAGTAGAAGCAACAAGAGTTGTTAGAGATAGATTTTTAGATGATGCATACCGTAGTGAAAATGGTAGGCAGGCATTTTATTTGGCTCAATATGAAGCCATATCAGAAGTAGAAAATTATTTTGGTGAATTAGAAGGAAATAGTTTCAGGGAATGTATTCAGAATTTGTGGGGGACTCTTCAAGAAGTAAATAATGAGTCTAATAACATTGTAACAAGAAGTGGATTTATAGCCCAAGCAAATACATTTGTGAAGCAAGCCGGCACTATATATAACCAATTAGTAACGTTTCAGACAAATATTAATAGTGAGATAACAAGCCAAGTTAAGAGAATAAATGATATTGCAGATGAACTTTTAGACTTGAACAAAGCAATTATTGCGGTTGAGGCGAGTAAAGTTGAGAATGCTAATGATTTAAGAGATGTTAGAAATAAGCTTCTAGATGAACTTAGTGCATTAGTAGATATAAGCGTTGTAGAAAATGGAGACAAATCTATAGATGTACATATAGATGGAAGATCTTTAGTTACAGTGGATCGTGCGTTTAAATTAGATACAGCAACAGTAGATGGAAACAAGAACTTTTTAAAACCTGTATGGAAAGATGACAAAAACGATTTATTTAACTTAAATAGACTTCCAAGTGCAGAGGATCGTTCAGATAAGGGTTCGTTAAAAGGATTGCTGATGGCAAGGGGAGATGTTACACCTACCTATACAGCAATACCAGTAAGACCTAAGGAATCTGATTTTAACGGAGATACAGCGGCATATAATGCGGCATTGGCTCAATATAATAAGGATTCAGATGAGTATAACTTGAAAATAGAACCATATGGAATAGCAAATATTATAGCAACATTTGATACGCTTATTCATGGAATTGTAACAGCAATTAATGATGTGCTTTGTCCTAATACAGAAGTGACATTAGCTGATGGAACAACCATGAAGATATTAGATGAAGAAAAAGCCGGAATAGGAATGGGTGAAAACAATGACTATGCTGGTACAGAATTATTTGTAAGAAATAGTATTGCAAGGTATACAGAACAGACAGTAACATTAGCTGATGGAACAACCAAGACTGTTAAAGTATTTAATGAAGAATCGGCAGATGACTATTATTCGTTATATTCAGTAGGAAACATTAAAGTTAATGAGGAATTGCTTAAGAATCCAAGTTTACTTCCTATTAACAACTTAGATGGTGGAGAGAACCAAGAAGTTACACAACAATTACTTAAGTTGTGGGATAGCGAATTTTCAACACTTAATCCTAATGTATTGGTAATGAATAATTTTGAAGAATATTATGCATCGTTAGTAGGAGATTTTGCTAATAAGGCATACACATATAATGAAATTGCAGTCAGTGAGATGCAAGCACTAAATGAGATAAATGCTCAAAGACAACAAGTAGTTGGAGTATCATCAGATGAGGAACTTAGTAATTTGATTAGATTTCAACATGCATATAATGCAGCATCAAGATACATAACAGTAATAGACAGTATGTTAGAACATATTATAAATAAACTTGGATAACATTTGATAATGGATTAGATAATAGTTTTCTTAAGTAGTATAGGGAGGAATGAGATTATGGCATCAACATTTTTAGGACTTAATACAGCCGGAACAGGATTAACATATTTTCAAGCGGCACTAAATACAACTGCACATAATATATCTAATCAAAATACAGAAGGTTATTCTAGACAACAAGTACTAGCTAAGGCATCTGTAGCATTAAGAATGCACAACTCATATGGTATGCAAGGAACAGGTATAACAGTATCAGGAGTTAAACAAGTAAGAAATGCATATTATGATGCGAAATATACGGCTGCAGTAGCAAAAAGTCAGGAATATAGTATTAAGAATCAATATTTGCTTGAAATGGAAACTTACATGAATGAGCAGAATTCGGATGCGGGGTATACAAAATTATTATCAGAGATAAGTGCAGCAATGCAACAATTGTCAACTAACCCTTCAGATAGCACTACAAGAATACAATATGTACAGAGTTTAAGTAACTTGACAGAATACGTTAAGGAATTGAGTAATAACTATCAATCAACTCAAAAAAGTGCTAATGATGAGATTGCGATATATGTAAATGAGATTAATTCTATAGCAAAGCAGATATATTCATTAAATGAACAGATAATCAATATAGAAGTTCGTGGTGGCAATGCCAATGACCTTAGAGATCAGAGGGCGTTAGCTGTTGATAAACTATCACAATATGTAAATGTTACGGTTGATGAAGAAGCAATTACATATGGAACAGGAAAAGACGCAGTTGAATCTGGAGCGAGTAGATTTACAGTAAGAATTAATGGAGATGTATTAGTAGATGATATGGGATACAAACAATTGGATGTTGTACCCAGAGCAGAGAAGATAAACGATACAGATATAAAAGGGTTATATGATGTATATTGGGTAGGTAATGATAAAAAACCTATTGAAAAATTCAATCTCAATGATGTGAATCTAACAGGAAAATTAAAAGGTTTATTCCAAATAAGAGATGGTAATAATAACGCTAATCCTATATCAGGAAGCGTTTCAGGTAGAATGTATGACAGTGTAACAAATACAATGTCTATAAATATTAAATTGGATGCAGCAATAAATGTAATGGATATTAATTTACCTACTTCAGGATCTATAGTGGTAGGTGGAGTTACTTACTATTATGAAAGTTGGACAGGAGCTTCAAATAGTAATGGGGATATAAATACAATAAGTTTTAAAAATCTTACCTATTATGACAAAAATGGCAAATTAGTTCAAGCTGATCCAGCAGATTTTTCTTCTAATATGGCGGCAAAGGTAGCAGGGGACCATGTGGATTTCAAAGGAATACCATACTATATGTCACAGCTTAACGAATTTGCAAGAACATTTTCACAATACATGAATGCTATTCATGCTAGCAAAGAAGGTGCAGATGCAAATAACGATAGAGGATTAGACATATTAACAAGCCTCAGCCCGGAAGGGGTAAATCATAATTTTAGTGATACGTCAGGAACAGTAGCAGAATATTACAGAATAAACTGCCTTAACTGGACTGTAAACACTGATATTGCAAAAGATATTAACAAAGTAGTCGTGTCATATAAGAATGATATAGAACAAGGAAATGTAGAAGCAAACGATATAATATTAAAGATGATGGCAGGACTTAATGATAGAACAATGTTTAGACAAGGAACTGCAGCACAATTTATGGAAGCAATTACAACAAACTTAGCAGTTGATACAAGGATGAACGGAATGTTTGCAGAGAACCAAGATGACATTGTAAATGTAATCAACAATCAGAGAATGTCAGTATCAAGTGTAGATCAGAATGAAGAAGCAAACAATTTGGTAATACTTCAGAATGGATACAATTTATCTTGTAAAGTAATGTCGGTATTAGATGAAGTATTGGATAAACTTATAAATGGAACAGCAGTGTAAGGGGGCTAATGTATGCGTATAACTAACCAAATGATTACAAACACAACTTTAAGAAATATGCAAAAGTCAATGAAGACATCAAGCGATAAATATGATCAAATGACTACAGGTAAGAAGATTCAGAGAGCATCTGAAGATCCAGTTGTAGCAGTACGTTCGCTTAAGTTAAGAACAACAGTAAGTCAGCTGGCACAATATAAAGATAAAAACATCAAAGATGCGGCTGCTTGGATAGATACAACAACAGGATCAATAACTAGTGTAATTGGTGTATTATCTAGGGTATCGGAGTATTGTACACAAGGTTCTACAGATTCTTTTAATGAAACAGATAGACAATCAATCGTAGATACTTTAAAATCATATAAGGATATAATTAATTCAACAGGTGGAACTGCTTATGCTGGAAGATATATATTTTCTGGATATAAGACAGACACTAATCTTATATTTGACAGTGAAGTAAGTATAAAAGATGTAAGCTATGATATTAAGCAAAGCCTATCGATAAATGATATTAATGTAAAAAACACTGTATTAAACGAAGTTTCACCAACGGATATAACTAATATATTGAATGGTGGCACATATACAAGTCCTACGGAATCAAGTGTATATAGTATGAGATTAGGCTATGATAATCTAGATGAATCGGTTCAAGCAACAGTAACATACACAGATAAGAATGGTAATAATATATCGCTTACACCAACAGTGTTAGATACAACACAGATTCCATATTATGATAAAATACAACCAGACACAACTTATTATATTCCAGAGACTGGTGAAATAATATTTGGCGAGACAGTATATGGGAATATTCAGAGAAATATTGATCCGAAAAGCAGTATAGATGTAACTTATTCAAAAGATACATTTAAGGTAGGAGATTTAAGACCGGAACATTATTTTGACTGCGTGAAGAGCAGCGTAGAGAAAGATGGAACAACTAAGACTACAACATTTACTCAGCCAGAGGGTGGACAACAGATTAGTTATGAAGTTAACTTTAGCCAAACTATGGTTGTTAACGTAGAAGGAAAAGACGTTATAAAACACTCTATGGGTAATGCAATAGATGATCTTGCAAATGCAGTGCAAGAAGTATTAGATGCAGAGGCAACAAAAGAAAAGTTGACAAGTATGTTAAGTGATCCTCTATACAGTGGTAATCCAACAGCAACAGCACAGATAAAATTAATGTTAGATGATATCGATACAGAGATTGCTCTTAAAAAAGAGAATATGCAAAAATTATTTGGAAATAACATTTCAACATTTAATGCATTTATAAAAGATGTAACATCAGTACAGTCATTGTCAGCAACTAGAACTAATAAGCTACAGCTTATAGAGGAAAGAGTAATAGAGCAACATGCTATATTTGAGGATTTAATGTCAAGTAATGAAGATGTTGATAGTGCAGATGCAATAATAGCATTTAACCAAGCAGAACAAGCATATAATTTAACTTTGGCAGCAACAAGTAATGTTATACAGAAAACATTATTAGATTATCTATAGAATGTATATAGAAAAGGAGAAATATTATGGTAGCAGAGACTAAATACTTTGGAACAGTTGATATTGAAGAAGATAAGATATTGGAATTTCCTAATGGAATAGTGGGATTCGAGAATTTGAAAAAGTTTGCAATAATGTTTGACATTGATAAAGGGGAAGATAGAAGTATTAGTTGGCTGCAGTCATTGGATGAGCCGATGTTAGCTTTACCTGTAGTTAATCCTTTTAATATTATGTCAGAGTATAATCCTCTTATCGAAGATGAACTATTAAAAATTATTGATAGTCCTACAGAGGAACAAGTTTTAGTAATGTTAGCATTGAATGTACCTTCTGATATAACAAAGATGACTGCAAATATGAAAGCACCATTTATAATTAATTCACAAACAAGAAAAGGTAGCCAGATTATTGTAGAAAATCAAGATTACGAGATTAAATATAACGTATATGATGCTATACAGAAAATGAAAGAAAAGGCGGGTGAATAATATGTTGGCCTTATCAAGAAAAGTTGGAGAAGCTATAGTAATTGGCAATGATATAGAGATAACAATATTAGAGATAAAGGGTGAGCAAGTGAAAATAGGTATTAGCGCACCTAAATCTGTACCCGTTTATAGAAAAGAATTATTCGTACAGATTCAAGAAGCAAATAAGGAAGCAGCATCACAAGAAAATGCAGCACAATTACTTAATGATTTGTTCAAATAAGAAAGTTACAGTATAACTGTAAACTTTTGTAGGGAAAATGTCGATACTATGTAACAATAGTAGTAATAGGTTTATTTATTTCACATGGAGGTGGATGATATGGCAATCGAAGGAATCGAAGTAGGAATGGTATCTAATACGATTAATAGACCAGCGCCTACACCAAAAGTAACACATACAGAGACTGTTAGTGCAGGAAGCAATATTCAGGTTGCGACACAGAGAGCAGTCGTATCTAGGGAGAGCAATAACTCGTCAGGTGGAGACCAAGGAAATAGACATTATACTCCTGAAGAACAAGGAATACAAAATGTATCTCCGGATAAAGTAAAAGAGGCAGTTAAGGCGGTTAATAGCAAGATTAAGGCAACACATACAGAGTGTCAATTCTCGTATCATGAAGAGACAAAGCGTATCTCAATTACAGTTATTGATCAAGATACAGGAGACGTAATCAAGGAGATTCCACCAGAGAAGACTCTAGATATGATAGCTAGAGTATGGGAGATGGCAGGCATCCTTGTGGATGAGAAACGCTAGGGAGGTGTTAGTATGGCAGTAAGAATGACGGGTTTATCATCTGGTTTAGATACAGAAACTATTATAAGTCAGTTGGTAGATGCACATAAAACAAAAGTTAATGTAGAGAAGAAGAAACAAACCAAGCTTGAATGGAAGAAAGAAGCTTGGGCTAGTTTGAATACAAAACTATATAACTTCTATACAGGTTCATTAGCTAATTTCAAATCAGTAGGTACTTATAATACTAAGAAAGTTACATCTAGTAACGATAGTAAGGTATCATTTAGCACAAGTAACAATGCAATTAAGGGAACACATAGTTTATCTGTTAAGAGTGTTGCAACATCAGCATATTTAACAGGTGCTAAGCTAGGTACAGTTGGTAAGACAACTACTTATGATGCACCTACAACTTCTAGTACTAAGCTAAGTGATATTGTAGATTCTAAGGGTAACAAAGTGGACTTTAGTGGCACAAGTTTTGAGGTTACACATTCTGAGATGATGGATGGAGAGAAGACCACAATAACAGATAAGATTACACTAGGTAATTATGGCGCAGATGCTACGATTAATGATGTTATAACAGATATCAATAGTCAATTAGGAGCAAGAGGTATTAAGCTTACAGCTTCTTATAATGAGAAGACTGGAGGGCTATCATTTAATAATGCAAGTGCTACTGAAGTTCCTGGTGAAGGTGAAGGTGCTAAACCAACTTATGAAAATGGAACGGTATATACTGTTAAGAGTGGTTCTGACGCTACTAATGCATTAGGAATGACTAAAGCAGGTATTAGTGTAGAGAGTCTTGCAACATCTAGTACTAAGAATACACAGAACACTAATATAGCATTTAGAGTAACCAATGAGAGTATTTTAGAGACTTCAACAAGTGCTACAAGTGGTACTAAGCTTATAGATATGGGAATTACAGCAGGAACAACATTTACAGTAAACGTTGGCGGTGAAGAGAAGACATTTACAACAGATGGTGGAACAACAGTATCTAATCTAGCAGCAGAATTTTCGAAGATGGGAGTAACAGCAAGTTTTGATGCTGCTCAAGGAAGATTCTTTATTAACTCAGCTAATACAGGTACAGATAAAGATTTTACAATAACATCAAGTGATAGTAACGCCCTAAATACATTGGGAGTAAGTACAGATGCAGGAGCTATTAAGACGAATGCATCAGATGCGGTGATAGTATATAATGGTGCAGAGTTTAAACAATCAACTAATGCATTTAGTTTGAATGGACTTAACTTTACAGTTAAGGATGTAACTGTTGATGCAGAGGGCAAAGATACTCCTATTACAGTTACAGTAGATACAGATACTCAAGCTGTATATGATTCAGTAAAGAATTTTATAAAAGAGTATAATGCTCTTATTAAAGAGATGAATACATTATATGGTGCAGATAGCGCTAAGGATTACGACCCGCTTACTAGTGATGAGAAGGCAGAGATGTCAGATGATGAGATAAAAGAGTGGGAATCTAAGATAAAAGATTCTCTGCTTAGAAGAGATAGCAATATATCTAGTCTACTATCAACTATGAGAACAACACTTAATAAGTCGGTTGAGGTTACGCTTGCAGATGGTTCAACTAAGAAGTATTCATTATCATCATTTGGTATTAATACAGGAACATATACAGAGAATGGATTGTTGCATATAGATGGTGATTCAGATGATTCTTATTCAAGTGCTAATCTTGATAAATTAATGGCAGCTATTATGTCTAATCCAGAAGCGGTAACTCAAACATTGTCTGGTTTAGGTACAGAATTGTACAGTAGTTTCCAGAAAGCAATGAAGTCAAGTACCCTTAGCAGTGCGCTTACATTCTATAATGATAAACAGTTAGATAAAGAGATAAAAAATATGAAGTCGAGTATTACGAAACTTCAAGAAAAACTTACTAAGCAAGAAGATAGATATTATGATCAATTCGCAACAATGGAGAGTGCAATGGCTAAGCTTCAATCACAACAATCATATATATCACAATTATTTGGCGGTAATTAATATAATAGGCACAAGGAGATATAAGATATGGCGGTTAATGTAGCAGCAGCATATGGAAATAACAAAATTAATACAGCAACACCAGCAGAATTAACCTTGATGTTATATGAAGGAGCAATTAAGTTTTGCAATATAGCATTGATAGGATTTGAGAATAATGATTATGAGAAAATTAGTAATAATATTCAGAAATCACGAGCTATTATAGTGGAGTTACAGACTACTCTTAATCATGATTATGAGATTTCAAAGGATTTTGATGTTATATATGAATATATATTTAATCGCTTAATTGACGCTAATGTTAAGAAGGATAAAGATGCATTAGAAGATGCATTAGTAGAGCTTCGTGACCTTCGAGATATATGGAAGAAGATAATGGGAATGGCTAAAGACCCAAGAATCTAGATACAGATTAAGATAATGGTATATACATAAGGAGAATGAGAATATCGTGGATAATAATAGAGAGTATATACAAATATTAATAGATACGCTTAGAAACAAAGAGCAAGTCCTTAAAGACATATTGGCTGTAACTAAAGAGCAAGAAATATTGGCTACAGTAGATACTTTTTCAGAAGATAAGTTTGATGAAACATTAGATAAGAAAGAAAAGCTTATTGCCAAAATAAATGAACTAGACTTTGGATTCGATGCATCATATAATAAAGTTAAGTCATATTTAATTAGTAATAAGAGCAATCTTAGTAGTGAAATATCTATGATGCAGGAATTTATTAAAAAATGCACAGATATATCTATGGAACTTAAGGTTCTTGAGACTAGAAATAGTGAGAAATTCAAACAAGTATTTTCTGTAAAGAAGAATGAATATAAGCAAGTTAAGGCAACGCAGTCTGCAGCGACTAACTATTATAAAACTATGTCGAACACACAAGTTGTTGATTCTTACTTCTTTAATCAAAAACAATAAAATATTTTGAAAAATATTTAAAAAAATTTAATTTAACTATAAAGTATTCTAAAAAGTGTCCGATATATATAATAGTTAAATAAAACATGGTAATTATCTCAGAAGAGATTATTATAAACTAACAACGGTGAGCAATCACCAGTACATGTAGCAAGGATGCTACATTAATTTCAAGGAGGAATATATTATGGTAGTACAACACAATTTGCAAGCGGCAAACACAAACAGAATGTTAGCAGGAAACGTTAAAACAGTAGCAAAATCTTCAGAAAAATTAGCTTCTGGTTACAAAGTAAACAGAGCAGCTGATGATGCAGCAGGTCTTTCAATTTCTGAGAAGATGAGAAATCAAATCAGAGGACTTAATCAAGCAGTTAACAATGCTGAAGATGGTATATCACTTATCCAAACAGCAGAAGGTAACATGAATGAGATGCACTCTATACTT
>JAVBSS010000001.1:0-25777 GCA_031556525.1 Lachnospiraceae bacterium | reverse complement strand
TTCTATACGGGTGGTTGGTTTGTGGTGATTCAATTATACTGTTTTTTAGGGGGGCATTGCTTTTTTATTTGAAAAAGTTTTGTAACCCTTGATAAATAAGGATTTAAAAATAAAAAGCGGGTAGTAAATTTGACACTACCTTGGATAAAATGGGGTGGTAAATATGAAAAAAACACTTCACATAGCAAAATCCAATATTTTAAAAAATAAAAATGCAACTGCATCGCTATTTATCATAATTATGCTTGTATCCGCATTGCTGACAATAGGACTTAGCGTTATTATGGGAACAGAAAAGGACTACTATAACGGTTTAGAGCGTCTACACAGTTTGCACAGCATTGTAATTATGCCCCAAGATGTATATAACACATCTTTTGAGGAGTTTTATAAGAACGATTCCCGCTTAACCGAATATGAGGTTAAAAATGTGCTTTATACAGATATAGAAAAAGTTATGTACGGCGGTGAAATGGAAGTAAGTCTTTTAATCCTAAACTTAGACGAAGAATATACAATCTCTCCACCGAAAATCGTTTCGGAGGATTTGAATGTACCAGAAGAAAATGCAATTTATCTCCCTGTTTTCGCAAAAAACGTAGGATATAAATTAAATGATACATTTACATTTTGGTATAAAAACAAACAATTTGATTTGACTGTTGCGGGATTTTTTGAATCGGGGGAATTTAAAACAGCAAATGACGGAAACGTTAAGCTTTTTGTTCCAATTGAAGCTTTTGCCGAATTAAACAGTAATATTCCCTCTCAATTTTGCTTTACTGCACGTCTTAATGATGTAAATGAAGCGGCACGGTTTAATAAAGAATTTTTAGAATTTACAGGTATAGAAAATGAAATAACCCTAAATGTTGAGGCAATTCAGCTATCTTTAGCCTCAATTATGCCCGTGACGATTATTTCCGCCGTATTGGTTGTCTTTGCGTTTTTAATGGCGATAATTATGCTGTTTTTTATTCATTTCAGAGTGAGCGGAAGTATCCATGACGCAATGCAGGAAATAGGTGTATTAAAAGCATCAGGTTATACTGACAGGCAGATTATTAACTGTTACGTTGCCGAATACGGATTTATTTCAGTATCCTCCGCCATAATAGGTGTTTTTCTCTCATTGATATTATTTCCTGCTGTTAGAAGCGTAATGGAAAGTGCAACTGGGTTTAAGTGGGCTCTCTCTTCAAATATACCCTTAGGACTAATTATTGCTTTAATTTTATCAATAATCATATTAATTATGGTATTCGGTTCTTGTAAAAAAGTTAAGGCTTATTCCCCAGTAATTGCGTTAAAAGGAAGTATGGCTATTAGTGGTTTCCGCAAAAACTTTTTTCCGCTTAAGAAAGGTTCAAGCAATGTCCATACACGTCTTGGTTTAAAAAATATATTTGCTTTTATGAAAACTTATATATTGATTAGTATTATTATTATTGTCTCCACATTTGCAACAGTTACTGTGTTAGGTCTGTATCAAGCATTTACAATAGATAAAGAAGTATTCGTCAAAGCAACTGGAACGGAGCTGTTTGATGTTGAAGTTCAAACTGCCCAACATATTAATGCTGATAAATTAGCCGAAGAAATATCATTAATGCCTGAAGTTCGCAAAACAGCAATGAACGATTTGTTTTCGCAGTTATATCTTGATTTAGATGGTGAAAGAATGGTGTGTATGGTATCAAACGATTATTCAATACTTGAAAACCTGAAAGCGTATGAGGGGAGTATGCCAATATACGATAATGAGATTGCTATACCCAAAACGATGTCAAAGGTTCTGAATAAAACAATCGGTGATACTGTTGAGGTTTATTTAAACGGGAAGAGTTTAAACTATGTTATTACAGGTTTGTATTCCACTAGCACAGCACAATCCTGTGCAGCTACGGTTGACGGTATTCAAGCACTTAATCCGAATTATGAAAGAAGTCAAATCGGTATTTATTTAAACAAGGACGAAAACATTGAAGATTTTATTGAAAAATTAGAACAGCAATTTGGTGTTGTTAATGTTGAATACGCCGGAGATTCAAGCTCATACCAAATTGAAAAAATAACCAATATGAAAGAATATGTTGAATCCAATCTGGGAACATACGAGAGTATTGTTTCTGCTCTTGTCGTAGTAGTCGGAGGGGTTTCCCTTGTAATAATCTCTGTTATTCTATCTATGACAATCAAGACAATTGTTACTAAACGCAGAAAAGAATTCGGTATATTAAAAGCGGGAGGGTACACTTCTAGACAATTACAGTTTCAAATTGCGCTTAGCTTTATTCCTTTTACTATAGTCAGCGTTATATTAGGAGGTATATTGGGCGGGGTATTTTTTGGTCCCGTATTCAGCGCGACGTTTGAATCATTGGGTATAACGGGAGCAAATGTTACGGTAAATATAGGCTTCGTAACTGTAGCCGCTACCATAATTTTTATCATTACATTTATAGCTACTAATATCTCAGCAAGAAGAATTAAAAACATCTCGGTTTATGAATTGATTACTAAATAATAGAATTATTGTCTCATAATATCAAACTGTTATGTGGAAAACAAAAGCACACAGCTTAACTGTAAAGTTAGGTTGTGTGTTTTGTATCTGTTGCAAGTATTTTAGAAAATCCTTTACTTTAATTTATATTAAGGACTTGTCCAACATTGAATATATATAACATATATTGTATTATATTATCACTATTATAAGGGGGTATCGTTATGGCTAAAGACTTAGTAGCATTAATACATATTCAAAAATGTATTCCACTAAAACAAGAGAATGCTTTATTACTCGAGGGTGAAGCCATATATGAAATAACCGCTGGAATGTTTTATAGAATTCCTTTTAATCGTTCATTTGGTATAACTTATCCCATAGATCATGTTGTTAAACTTGATGATAATAGAGTTCAATTAAAGACTTGTTTTGAAACCGAAGAAGACCTTGATTTTATACTCTTCCTAAATATCGGTGATGAAGTTTTTGAAATCTATGATAGCAGCCACCATATCAGATAAAAATTTGTACCATATAAAAATCCCCTATTTTACATTTAATAAAATAGGGGATAACTTAATTCAATATTTATTTATATCTTATACGATTCCTTGAGCAGTCATAGCTGTTACAACTTTTTCAAAACCAGCAATATTAGCACCTGCTACATAGTCACCTTCCATATTGTAACGCTTAGCAGCGTCATCTAAGTTGTGGAAGATATTAACCATAATTGTTTGAAGCTTAGCATCAACTTCTTCAAATGTCCAACTTAATCTCTCACTGTTTTGAGACATTTCAAGAGCTGAAGTAGCAACACCACCAGCATTTGCAGCCTTACCTGGTGCAAATAATATATTTTCTTGTAAGTACTTAGTTGCATCTAATGTAGTAGGCATATTAGCACCTTCTGCAACTGCTATACATCCATTAGCAACTAATTGTTTAGCATCTTCAATAAATAATTCATTTTGAGTTGCACATGGAAGAGCTATATCACACTTAACTGACCATACTCCTCTACCTTCATGATACTCAGCACTTGGTCTAGCTGCTGCATACTCAGTTAATCTAGCACGCTTAACTTCTTTAACTTCTTTTAATAATGCTAAATCTATTCCTTCTGAATCATATACCCAACCAGTTGAGTCTGATACAGTAATAACCTTAGCGCCCATTTCTTGAGCCTTCTTAGTAGCATAGATTGCAACGTTACCTGAACCAGATACTGCTACTGTCTTACCTGCTATATCAATACCATTACATTTTAACATTTCTTTTGTTAAGTATAATAAACCAAATCCTGTAGCTTCTGTTCTAGCTAATGATCCACCATAAGTTAAACCTTTACCAGTAAGAACGCCTTCGTATACGTCTTTGATTCTCTTGTATTGTCCATACATATAACCGATTTCTCTAGCACCAGTACCGATATCACCAGCTGGAACATCAGTATTAGCTCCTATGTATTTACAAAGTTCTGTCATAAAGCTTTGGCAGAATGCCATAACTTCTCTATCTGATTTGCCCTTAGGATCGAAATCAGAACCACCTTTACCACCACCGATTGGTAGACCAGTTAAAGAGTTCTTAAAGATTTGCTCAAAACCTAAGAATTTGATAATACCTATATTTACAGAAGGATGAAGTCTTAGACCTCCCTTGTATGGTCCGATTGCTGAGTTAAATTGTACTCTATAACCAACATTAACTTGAACTTGACCATTATCATCTACCCAAGGTATTCTAAATTTAAATTGTCTCTCTGGCTCGCAAAGTCTCTCAAGTAAAGCTTCTCTTCTATAAGCCTCCTCGTTAGCTTCAATTACAGGACGAAGAGAATTAAGTACTTCTTCAACTGCTTGTAAAAACTCTGGCTCGCTTGCATTTTTCTTCTTAAGTAGTTCTAATACTTCATCAACATATGACATTATAATGTCCTCCCTTATTTAGTAAATTTCATCTGCTTAATATTATATATTAAACAATGCTCTGAAACAACATTTTTTTACTTAATCAAATTTAAAATTAATAAAATAAAGTGTTTCTCTCATTTCAGCTAATATTATTAAATATAACCATAGATTCCGCGCACTGAAACCTCACCTGAGATTATTTTTTCAAAGTCGCCCTTTTCGTTCTTAACGATAAGACCACCATCCTTGTCAATTCCTATAGCTATTCTCTTTATTTTATTGGCCTCATTTTTTCTATCAATGATATATACTTCTTCATCCTTATTAATCAAAAGATTATCATACTCTTCACTTAATAAAGTTAAGTCACCTGTCCGCATAAAGATTTCATAGTATTTTTCAAATTCAAATAAAATATCTGCAATTAGTTTGCTTCTATTAATTTCTGCTCCCAATTCTAATTTTAAAGATGTCGCTATATCACTTATCTCATCTGGAAATTTTTCAGTATTGACATTAATTCCAATCCCAACAACAACATAATTAACATATTCCATGTCTGTACTCATTTCCGTCAATATACCAACTACCTTTTTGCTATTCACAACAATATCATTAGGCCATTTAATTTTGGCTTCTAGTCCCTCAATATTATTTATACCATTGACAACAGCCATCGCAGCAACTAACGTTAGCCCCGATGCCTTATCTGCCTCTATTTCAGGACGTAGTAATATAGTAATCGATATAGAATCGCCTTCTTGGGATTCCCAACGATTGCCTCTTCTACCTCTTCCGTTGGTTTGAGTATTAGCTATAACAACACTTCCATTTGCTCCATTTTCTTCACCAAGTTGCTTTGCTCGTATATTAGTAGAATCAATTTCATCATAGTATTCTATATATTTGCCTATCCAATTAGTATTAAGTTCACTTTTTACACTTACCTCATTAATGCTATTAGGCGCTTTTATCAATCTGTACCCTTTATTATTTACTGAATCAATCTCATATCCTTCTTCTTTAAGGGATTTGATATTCTTCCATATAGCAGTTCTAGAAACATTAAATGTATCGCACAATTCCTGACCTGATATATATTCTTCGCTATTTTTCAATACTTCTAATATTTTATGCTTCATCTTTATCAACCTTACTTTTCAATAAATCATATATCTTATATCCGTATTCGCTGTTATTAATAAATGGTATTACATATTGTACTTTTTTAGTCAGTATCTGTATTATTATATAGTCTGCATCTGGGGTTGGTATAACTAATCCGATATTATCTACATCCTCATATGATAATTTGCGTTCTCCGTATACTGTAGTCATTCTAATTAAATCACTCTCAAAAACATAGGCTATATCATAGGCTGTAACTTTAAAAGTTTCCTTCATTAAATATCCACCATATCCAACACATACCGCTATCAATGCCCCCGTAACCGTAGCATACATCTTATTACCACTCTTCATATTAGCGTACATTCCATAGATACTAACAATTCCAATAATAATAAATACTACCGATACAAATCTAAACGCATATCTATTATATTTATTCTTTTTAACCTTATATTTCATATGCTCCTCCTAAAAATCATATATTGAAATAGCAGATTCTATCAAGAACCTGCTATTACTCTAATTACTTATTTCTATATATTATATCTTCTCTTCCTGGACCATTTGAAATCATTGTAATTGGGAAACCAAGTTTCTCTTCAACAAATTCAATGTATTTTCTACAATTCTCTGGAAGTTCATTGTAATCTCTTATTCCATCAATATCGCAATTCCAACCTGGAAGTACTTCTAATACTGGTTTAGCTTTCTCTAATCTTGTTGTTGTTGGGAACTCAGTAGTTATTTCTCCATCTATTTCATATCCAACACATACTGGAATCTCTTCAAGATATCCTAATACATCTAATACTGTAAATGCAACATCTGTTGTTCCTTGTATTCTACAACCATATTTTGAAGCAACAACATCGAACCAACCCATTCTTCTAGGTCTTCCTGTAGTAGCACCATATTCACCACCGTCACCACCACGTCTTCTTAATTCATCAGCTTCTTCTCCAAATATTTCACTTACAAATGCACCAGCTCCTACAGCACTTGAATATGCTTTACATACAGTAATAATTTGTTTTATCTCATAAGGCGCTATACCTGCTCCGATTGCTCCGTATGCAGCTAATGTTGATGAAGATGTAACCATTGGATATATTCCGTGGTCTGGATCCTTTAGAGAACCTAATTGTCCTTCTAATAAGATATTCTTTCCTTCTTTGATAGCCTCATACAAGTATGCTGATACATCACATACATATGGTTCAACCATTTTCTTATATTCCATTAAAGTTGCAAATATATCTTCAACTTGAAGTAATGGTTTCTTGTATAAATGCTCTAACAAGATATTCTTAGTTGCTATAACTCGTTCAATCTTTTCTTTTAATGCTTCCTCATCGAATAATTCACTTACTTGGAAACCAATCTTAGCATACTTATCTGAATAAAATGGTGCTATACCTGATTTTGTAGAACCAAAAGATTTTCCTGCTAATCTCTCTTCTTCATATTCATCAAATAAGATATGGTAAGGCATAACTATTTGTGCTCTATCTGATACTAGTATCTTAGGCATTGGAACACCCTTTTCAACTATACTATTTACTTCTTTAAATAAAACAGGAATATTAAGTGCTACACCATTTCCTATTATACTTGTTGTATGATCATAAAATACACCTGATGGTAATGTATGTAGTGCAAATTTACCGTAGTTATTAACTATAGTGTGTCCTGCATTTGCTCCACCTTGAAATCTAACGATAATGTCAGAAGATTCTCCTAACATATCTGTAATCTTACCTTTTCCTTCGTCTCCCCAGTTTGCTCCAACTACCGCTCTAACCATTTATATATCCTCGCTTTTCTCCATAAGAATTATGTAATACAAAAGCTATTACTTTGATATTATATAACAGGGGGCTTTATAAGTAAAATCAATATTATTTATATGTGATATAATCTGTGCTTATATCTATTTCTATCTTATTATTTCTACTAGTTTACTTGCTGCTAGACTCATTCCTACCTTATTGTCACTTATTACGTACATCTGCCTCTTTGGTATATCTTCGTTGAATTTCAGTTCAAACACATTATTTTCTTCGATATCCTTTGTTGCAAAATCCTCTACAACTGCTCCTATCCCAAGATTCCTACTTGCGAACTGAACAATCATATCACTAGTAGCTAGTTCAAATTCCGGAGTAAGCACAACACCTTTATTCATTAAAAATTCATCTATGTAGGCTCTTGTACTGGTCTTGTTTTCTAATATTATTACCGGCAATTCTTCTAACTCTTTATAATCTAGCACCTTATTTTTCAAATGTGCAAATTCATTTCCTGCTACAAATATATCTTTTACCTCTCTAGCCTTTGTAACATCTAATCTACTATCAATAGGCACTGGCGAAGTTACTATGCCAAAATCTATTCTTCCTGCATATAGATGTTCTATTGTCATTGGTGTCGGTGCATTTGTAACATTTACTTTAATGTTAGGATACATTTGATGAAACTTTTCTAAGTAAGGTAGTAAGTAGAATTTTAATGTCATATCGCTTGCACCTATTCTAACTTCTCCATATTCCATATCAGTTAATTCCCTAAGCTTACGCTCTCCCATTAATATCTTCTCATATCCTTCTTTTACAAATGTATATAAAGTCTCTCCTGCCTGTGTTAATATAACACCCTTAGATGTTCTAATAAATAAATCCATACCTATTTCTTGTTCTAGTTGTTTAATGGCTTGACTTACTGCTGGTTGTGATATACATAACTCTTTTGCTGCTAGGGTAATTCTCTTATATTCTGCAACATAATAAAATATTTTATAGTATTCTAGATTCACGTTCATATAACTTCTCCTTATATTCCATAGCCATAGTATAAGTACATTATATATCATACATATCGTATATTTCAACTTAAATTAGCAAAGGCGGTATAGAGATTGTCTCCATACCGCCTTCTATCAAATATACATAAGCATATTACGTCTATAAATCTTCTTTCTTAATGTCTACATTTACTTGAGTTGCATTTTCTAATCCAGTAACAGTAATATTCTTATTAACCTTTGCATCATATGTATCAGCTTTTATTATCTCTGACAAATCAATACCTGTTGTTTCTTTCATAGCTTCCATAGTCTTAGCCATTACTGCTGGTACATATCCACCTATAGATGAAACTCCACTATCACCCGAACCAGAATCAATAACTGTAACTTTATCAATTGCACTAAGTGGTTTAGCAATCTGCTCAGCAACTTCTGGAAGGACATTAATAAGCATCTCAGCAACTGCTGCCCCTGTATATTTCTTATAAGCTTCTGCTTTCTTCTCCATTGCTTCTGCTTCTGCTAGACCTCTCGCCTTAATACCTTCTGCCTCTGCAAGTGCTTTAGCTCTTATTGCCTCTGCTTCTGCTAGACCATTAAGTCTTATTGCTTCTGCTTCTGCTTTAGCTTTTATTGCAACTGCCTCTGCTTCCGCTGCTGCCTCTGCTTTCTTTGATTCAGCTCTTGCCTGCGCCTCCGCTATTTGCTTTTCTTTCTCTGCTTGTGCTGGTTCTACTACTTGAGCCCTAAGTGATTCTTTAGTTCTCTCAGCTTGTTTCTGCGCTAATTCAATAGCCTTTTGCTCTTTAATAATCTGAATCTGAACTTGTGCTGCTTCAATATCTTTTTGTCTCTCTTGCTTTAATAACTCCGCATCCATCTCTGATGCTGTTACTTCTTTTAATGTAATATTTCTCTGAATCTCATAAGCCGCATCTGCTCTTGCTTTTGAAGTCTCTTGTTCTAATCTATATTCTGCTTCACGAACGTTTTTCTTCTTAGCTGCTTCTGATATCTCTGACTCTGCAACTAATCTTGCTTCTTCTCCAGCTCTTTTGGCTTTGGATGTTTCAATCTGTGCTTCTCTAGCAGCCTCTGCCTTAGCTATCTCTGCATCTTTTTTCTTTTCAACAATTTGCTTAACACCTAATGCTTCTATGTAGCCATTTCTATCATTAATATCTTTGATAGTAAATACTTTTACTTCGAGTCCCATCTCTGCAAGCTCAGTTCCAACCACTTCTTGCACTTTAGATGAAAATGTTTCTCTATCTCTATATATTTCTTCAACTGTCATTGTTGATACAATTTCACGAAGCTTACCTTCAAGTACATTCATAGAAGTTTCTCTAATACCTGCTTCTATCTGTTGCTCATTTCTTCCTGTGAATTGCTCTATTGCCTTAAATATACTACCTTGCTCATTCTTAACTTTAATTACTGCTGTACCAACAACTCCAATTGGTACACCTTGTGATGACATACTCTCTTCTGTACGAACATCTAATTGAATATTACCAAGTGATATGTAATCTATTCTCTCTAATACAGGAATAACTAATCCACCACCACCAGTGATAACCTTCTTTCGTAAACCAGTAACAACTGCTGCCTTATCTTGTGGCACTTTCTTCCACATTGATAATATAACTGATAAAATCAATATAATTCCTACTACCACTGCTGCAATAACAATTAAATAAGTCATATCTCCCATAATCTACATTCTCCTTTATCTTTATGCTTCATATTTTTCTTCCAACCATTTTTCTGATTGTACTATTGCAATACCTTTATTAATCTCTATTATCTCTACTATAGTTTCTTGTGGTATACTAATCCCCTCACTAGATCTAGCTGGATAACTCACCGATGAACTATTAGGCAATTCTACGCTAATAGCCCCCAAACCATCCTCTGGTATTCTATTAATCACCTTAGCCTTGTTTAATAGCAACTGATCTTCGCTTAGTGTGGTATTTTCCACCCGTTTCAGTTTTTTAATCATGGTCTGTATTACTATGGCTACTATGTATCCCATCACTCCTGCTATTATATTTACAACTAATACCGTTAGTCCTGTTATATAGTTTAATAGCCAACCTGCACCGCCAAATATCAGCAAGCCTGCACATATGCTATTAATCGAAAGTGGTAATAGTGACAATTGCAAATCATCGCCTATATCTATGTCAATATCCAAAAAATCAAAGGACAATAGATCACAAAATCCATCAACAAAATCTGCCACTAAACTAAATAGCGGAATAACTATTCCAATCACTATGCACGCCAGATAAATCTTTTCCAACTCTTCCCCCTCCTTTTCAATAACTCAACTATTAAATTATAACATTTTGATTTTTAAAAATCTATATCATAATAAGCACAATACATATGATTATTATTTAAATGTATAACTATATATAAGTAATACTATAATTTTGCAAAAAGGTTTCATTTATTTATAGCGACTATATTTACCTCTTACAACATCATTTTTACCTCTTACTTAAAACCTCTTTACTTTCAAAATAAAATACCCCATACTGTGTTTATGGAGCGGAGATGACAGATATGAAAATAAGAATTGAACTAAACAATCATACAACTGAAGATGAAATAATTATTAGTTGCAGTAATTTAACTCCTGAAATTCAAAGGTTGCAACAAATAATATCAGAACACATTTTTAAAAATCAAAGTTTTGTATTTTTCAAGGGTGATACTGAGTATTATCTTCAGCTAGAGGATGTTTTGTTTTTTGAAACATCTGGTAACAGTATATGTGCACATACTGTTGATGATGTATATCAAGTAAAACATAAGTTGTATGAATTAGAAGAATATCTACCAGGACATTTTATGAGAATATCAAAATCTACTATATTAAACACAAATAAAGTGTATTCAATAAGTAAGAATATAACTGCTTCAAGTGTAGTTGAGTTTCAACATACTCATAAACAAGTTTTTGTTTCTAGACACTACTATAAACCATTAAAAAATAAATTAGAAGAAAAGAGGTTTTATTAATGAAAGGTGAAAAGATTTTTTGGGGTATATTCTTTATACTAGCTGGTGTTTTCTTAGTTATAGGTCAGTTGGGAATGTTAGCATCTGTAGGTACTTTAAAAATTTTATGTACTATCTTCCTTGTAGCTATAATTATTAAAAGTATTCCTAAGTTGAATTTTACAGGTATTTTATTTCCACTAGCTTTTATATGTATCTTATTTGATAAACAATTAGGAATTACTGCTATTACTCCTTGGACTGTACTAGGTGCTGCACTTTTAGGTTCTGTTGGATTTTCAATATTATTTCACAAGCACTATCACAAAATGTGGCATGATAGAATGACCCACAGAAAAACAGGTTTTGAAGAAGGTTTTGAAAGAGTAGAGAATGGTGAAGATGGAAATAACATATATTGCAAAAGTAATTTTGGTTCTACCATCAAATATGTAAACTCAGATGATTTTCAATATGCACATTTGGAAAGTAGCTTTGGTGCTATGAAAGTATACTTTGATAATGCTATTATCCAAAATGGAAATGCTACTATAGAACTTGAAGTTTCTTTTGGAGGTGTAGAATTATTTATACCTAAAGAATGGAATGTTATATGCCAATCTGATGTTTCATTTGGTGCAATAGAAGAAAAAAATAAGAGTGCTTCAACAGGATCACCTACTGTAACATTAACCGGTGAAGTAAGTTTTGCAGGAGTTACAATTATCTATATCTAACAAAAATATAGGAGTATATCAACCAAATTGATATGCTCCTATATTTTTATTCTTATACGTTAATCTCTGCTGTAAGACCTAATATATCTTTATTAGCCTCTAATATTGGATTAACTATTTCTGTTATAAATTCTTCTGTCTGCTGCGGCGCACGTCCTACAAAGTTCTTAGGCTCAAGAATTGCTTCTATCTGCTCTACAGTCATATTAAATGCAGGATCATTTGCTATTAACTCTACAAGGTTATTTTCTTTACCTTCTTGTTTTACCATCTTACCAGCTTCCATAGAATACTCTCTTATAAGCTCATGTAATTCTTGACGGTTACCACCTTGTTTAACAGCATCCATCATAATGTTCTCTGTAGCCATAAATGGTATCTCTTTCATAAATCTTTGATAAATAACCTTATCATATACTACTAATCCATCAACTACATTTAAATATAGGTCTAATATACCATCAATAGCTAAAAATGCTTCTGGCACAGATATTCTCTTATTTGCTGAATCATCTAATGTTCTCTCAAACCATTGAGTTGCTGTTGTTATTGCTGGATTAAGTGCATCTACCATAACATAATTTGCAAGTGAAGCTATTCTCTCACTTCTCATTGGATTTCTCTTATATGCCATTGCTGATGAACCTATCTGATTCTTCTCAAATGGCTCTTCTATTTCTTTTAAATGTTGTAATAATCTTATATCATTTGAGAACTTATGAGCACTCTGAGCTATTCCACTAAGTACATTTAATACTCTTGCATCAATCTTACGAGAATATGTTTGTCCTGATACAGGATAACAATCTTCATAACCCATCTTCTTAGCAATCATTCCATCAATCTTACGAATAGTCTCATGGTCACCATTAAATAACTCTAAGAAACTTGCTTGAGTTCCTGTAGTTCCCTTTGAACCAAGTAGTTTTTGTTGACTTATAATATAATCAATATCATCTAAATCTAATAATAACTCTTGTAACCATAGAGTTGCTCTCTTACCTACTGTTGTTGGTTGTGCAGGTTGAAAATGTGTAAATGCTAGGCAAGGTAGATCTTTATATTCCATAGCAAACTTTGCTAACTCATCAATTACATTTATTAATTTATTACGAACTAATTTAAGAGCTTCTGTCATTACAATAACATCTGTATTATCTCCTACATAACATGAAGTTGCACCAAGGTGAATAATACCTGCTGCACTAGGACATTGCTGACCATATGCATATACATGACTCATAACATCATGTCTAACTAATTTCTCTCTTTCTCTTGCAACATCATAATTAATATCTTCTGCATGTGCTTTTAATTCATCAATTTGCTCTTTAGTAATTACTGGTTTACCATTCTCACTAAGACCTAATTCATATTCAACCTCTGCTAGGGCAATCCATAATTTTCTCCATGTCTTGAACTTCATATCTGGCGAAAATATATATTGCATTTCCTTACTTGCATACCTCTCCGATAACGGGCTTTGATACTTATCGTACATAACTAATCCTCCTAAAATTACTTCTTATTTATCTGTTCTAAGTGTTTCATCGTGTTCTCCACGAATATCTTCAACTGGTGGTTCTATTGGATATTTGCCACTAAAGCAAGCATCACAATATCCTTTGCCCCCAGAAAGTTCTGACAATCTGTCAATATTCAAATATCCCAAAGAGTCTGCTCCTATTATTTTGCATATTTCCTCTATACTTCTATTATGCGCAATTAACTGATCTTCACTTGGAATATCAGTTCCAAAGTAACATGGATGTAAAAATGGTGGTGAAGATATTCTTACATGTACCTCTGTTGCTCCAGCCTCTCTAAGCATATTAACTATTCTATCACTAGTTGTTCCACGTACAATTGAGTCATCTATCATAATAACTCGCTTCCCATTAACAGCTTCTCTAAGAACATTAAGTTTAACTCTAACACTTGATTCCCTTTGACTTTGCTTTGGTTTAATAAATGTACGTCCAACATAACCATTTTTTATAAATGCTGTTCCATATGGTATACCTGATTCTAGGGCATATCCCATTGCTGCAACATTTCCTGATTCTGGAACACCCGTAACTAAATCTGCTTCAACTGGTGAATCCATTGCCAAACTTCTTCCTGCAATTATTCTTGAATGATATACACTCATCTCATCAATTACACTGTCTGGTCTTGAAAAATATATATATTCAAATATACAACCAGCTTTTTTCTCCTGACACATTGATGTATCAGATTCAATTCCTTTTTCAGGTGATATTGTAACTACTTCTCCAGGCAATACATCTCTTATAAATGTTGCACCAATTGTATCTAATGCACAAGTCTCCGATGTTAGTACATATGCATTATCTCTCTTGCCTATACATAATGGTCTAAATCCAAACGGATCCCTTGCTCCAATTAATTTTCTTGGACTCATTATTACAAGTGAATATGCACCCTTTATCTTCTTCATAGCTGCTGCCACTGCCTTTTCAACAGTAGGGTTTTTTAGTCTTTCCCTTGCTATAAGATAAGCTATAACTTCTGAATCTATTGTAGTCTGAAATATTGCTCCTGAGTAAGCAAGCTCATTTCTAAGTTCTGGTGTATTAACTATATTACCATTGTGTGCCAAACCTAATGTACCCTTTACATAATTAAGTACAAGTGGTTGTGCATTTTCTCTAGTGCTAGCTCCTGCTGTTGAATATCTAACATGACCTACACCAATGTTTCCTTGCATTTTCTCCAAATCATCGGCTGTAAACACTTCATTTACAAGTCCCATACCCTTTGAAGAAACAACATGACCTTTAGGGCCTTTAGTGTCCGAAACTGCTATACCGCAGCTCTCTTGTCCTCTATGCTGAAGTGCAAACAATCCATAATATACTGATGTTGCTATGTCATGATTATCAAAATCATAGATACCAAATACTCCACATTCCTCATGTATTACATCTTCATCATAATAGCTGTCAAAAATCTCGTTCATAAATAATCTCCGTTCTTTCTAGAATTAGTTGCAACTGATATTACTTGTACAACAAGATTGTTATTCTATTGTTAAATCTATGCTAGTCCTATTCTCTTGAATACTTCTGCATAAGCATCTTCTACTCCACCTAAATCTCTTCTGAATCTATCTTTATCTAGTTTATCTCCAGTAGCGCTATCCCAGAATCTACAAGTATCTGGTGAAATCTCATCTGCTAATATAATTTCTCCATGATATCTACCAAATTCAACTTTAAAGTCAATAAGGTCAATATTAACTGATTTAAAATATCCAACTAAAAATTCATTTATCTTAAATACTAACTCTGTTATTCTATCTATCTCTTCTCTAGTTGCTGCTCCTATTGCGATTGCATAGTAATCATTAATCATTGGATCACCAAGAGCGTCATCTTTATAACTGAACTCTAATGTTGGTTCAATTAGTTTTTTCCCTTCTTCTATACCAAGTTTCTTAGCAAAACTTCCTGCCGCAACATTACGTACAATAACTTCAAGAGGTACTATATCAACTTTTTTTACAAATGTTTCTCTATCATTAATCTCTTCTACTAAATGAGTTGGTATACCATTTTCTTCTAACTTCTTGAATATGTAATTAGCCATTCTATTATTAACAATACCCTTACCAACTATAGTTCCTTTTTTCTCACCATTAAAAGCTGTTGCATCATCTTTGTAAGATACCATTAATACATCTTCATTATCAGTAGTAAATACTTTTTTAGCTTTACCTTCGTATAATAAATCTTTTTTCTCCATGATTTTACCTATCCTTTACATCATTAACGTTTACTGTTATCTAAACCTTTTATATTATCTTCTAATTTTTCTCAACTGTCAATGTTATAACCGATAAAATTACCTAGCATATTACCAAAAAATTTGGTATACTTATATAAAATTTTACTAACTAAATACATTAGTTATATACTCAATACAATTTCTTTTAATTCTAGGAGGACTACTTATGAGCACAGACCAAAGACGTTTCAAGCGATTACCTGTAAAATTGGCCCTTGAAGTATCAAATTTATTTAAGCAAGATAATAAAGTTATCAAAAATGTAGACACTGAAATAGAAGTTTTCGATATTTCAAAAAACGGAATAGGCTTTATGAGTGTTGCTGAATTCCCACTTGATTATTATTTCAATGCTACTATCGAATTTGAGAGTTCAGAAGGAAGAATTACCACAGTTGTTAAAATAATTCATAGAGAAGCAATAGGTGATTCTGGTTTTAGATACGGATGCCAATTTGTCGGGCTAGCTGGTATTTTCGACTATCTATTTGATGAATATGAAGAGAGCTTAGAAGAAGAACTTTCATAATATATGGAAAAGGGACAGAATCTCTTAGACTCTGTCCCTTTCTATTATCTTATATTCTTAGTCATATAGATTACTCCCATCCAATAGTAACCATATACTTTTTCGCCTGTAATTTGCCTTACTTCCTTTAGTATCTGACTAAACTCTTTATCATTCAAGGAATATTCCGTCCTTAAAGCTACATCATTTTTAGTTCCTAACTCTGATGCCAATGATTTTGCAATTTCTTCTATATCAAAATACTTATCATTAACCCTGTAATATTCATTATCTGTTGTTGTAGAATAATATTTATTAACACAACTATCCATTACAAAACGATCATCTTCAACTAATACACCATCACTTGCATAATCTGGAATATTCATTAATGCATTATATAGATCTTCATTGTCATTATTTGTTACATCTATTATCTGCCATTCTCCATCAATTTTAACCTTATTCCAAGCATGAGAATAACTACCTTCTAAATATCCTGTTACTACTATGCATTCTAATCCAGCTTCATCACAAAGCAATTTGAATGCTGATGAATAACTTGCGCATACTCCAATCCCATTTATCAATATTCCATATGCAGTAAATGAATCGTAGAATTCTTCATCTACTTCCACAAAGTCATATTTTTCTGCATTTTCTAGTGCATCATAATCATACTCCCCTATTTCACATAAATATTCATTTATAACATTCTCTTTTTCTAAATCGCTCATGTCATCTGTAATTATATTCTTGACTACTCTTGTCACTTCTTTTTGAATCTCTATTTGTTTTGCTTGTCTATCTTGCTTATTCTCTTCATATTCCAAGTGTAAAATCTTACCATTTCTAGACAACCCTATATTAGCTATTCCCAATACTAATGGATTCTGATACATTCCTTCATACAATGCATCTAGCAAATAATTTTCATCCTTTGCTTCACTAAACTCACTTACATCTATACTCTCAACACTATTAACCATATTAACCGATAAATATTTAGTCAATGCTGAATTAGCTGTAACGTTATAGTCCTTTACCTCTTCATTACTTGCACTATCATCTTCATCATCAACAATCGTAATTCTTACATCTTTATTACCACCAACTGTTTTCAGAGAATCTTGTCTATCTTTTAATGCTTGTAATTCTTCCTCTAGCGTAGTTTCATTATAATTCAATACGCACATTCCTAAAGTTCTATATAGCGCAGTCCCTTCTATAGTATAATTAAGAATAACCGCATCCCTTACATTTATTACACATTCTCCATCTTCATCAAAATCGATAAACTCACGCTCACCTGATTTGTATTCAACAATATCATAATTTATTATTCTTTGTACTGCCGTTCCATCACATAATATAATCCACATATAACTCGGAAGATCTTCAAATGTATCATAGTAATAACCTTTATCCTTATCTTCTCCATCTGCAGCTTCAGTTACAATCAGTGTTTGTACATTAGGTAATGTCTTTGCAAGTAACTCTTTCTTATATGTATTACTAATTACCGAACTTCCCTTTTCAGAAATAGCTATTACTCCATAATATTCTGATGTCTCTAATTCCTCAGTCAAGAAATCTCTCTTTACCTCTTTACCACGTTTCTCAATTAATTCTTCGTAAGTTTGATCACTATCATAAGAAGTAAATATAGAATTCTGGCAATAACCAGAGCCAGTTTCTTCATATACCCATTCATTTTTATCAGATATTCCCTCTATACTTAACGAATCGTATACTATAGTATTTTCCATATCCCCATACTTGATAGATTCAGTATATAGTCTATATGATACTATTAGATATTTTTCTGCACCTTCAACAGCATCCCAAGTAAACCTTGCCTCACCCATATCAGTCTGAGAATATCTAAAATTAGTAGGCGTATCCAATTCTCCACGCATATTGCATACTGTTACTTCCGGTTTATCTAACTCCTCCCCAGTATCCAAATCCCTATATAGTACAAAATAATATTTACTGCAATTTCCCCAGCGGTCTCTCTCGTCTGTCTGGAATAAATAAAAATCATTTTCATCATTCACATATCTATCTAAAACTTCATCTTTTTGTGAATAAAAATGTTTAGATATAGCCATATTATCATTTATAGGTGGCTCAATAGTAATAATATTTGTATCGATATCATATGTGCAATTAGCACCTGCCATACATGTTAATTCAGAATCTTCATATATACCAAATATTTCTTCAAAGGTATTAATTCCCACTTTATCTATATCAAATCCTAATTCTATTTCAAAAACATAATCTTGGGGTAAATCATTTAGCGCCTCTGTGATGACATATCCACCACCCTCAAAATCACCGCCTTTTGATAAATTAACTAATTCGTCTTGTGACAATTTAGCGCTATCTTCAATCTTACTACATCCAGTAGTAATACTTGAAAGCAATAATGCAATTACCAAACATATAGATGTTAATTTTCTTAACTTCATATTGTTATTTCCCCTTTTACATTTTATTGGTACATATATCTATTACTTATAAACAGTTAAAAAGGTTGCATTTATTTTACCATGCATTCCTGGTCACATATACTACGCCCATCCAATAGTAACCGTATACTTTTTCTCCTGTAGCTCGTCTTACTTCTTTTAAGATTTCATTAAACTCTCCATCGTTTAAAGAATACTCTGTTCTAAGTGCTGCATCGTCTGAATTTTTAAGCTCATCTGCCAACGAATTGGCTATCTCCCCTATATCAAAATACTTATCATTAATTCTATAATACTCATATTCTGTAGCTGTTGAGCTATAGTTACTTACACATTTATTCATTACAAAACTATCATCTTCAACTAATACTCCCTCACTTGCATAATCCGGGATATTCATTAAGGCATTAAACAATCCTTCATTATCATTGTTTGTAACGTCTATTATCTGCCACTCACCATCTATCTTTACTTTATTCCATGCATGCGAATAAGTACCTTCTAGATATCCTGTTACTACTATACAATCCAATCCTGCTTCATCACATAATAATTTAAATGCTGCCGAGTAACTTGCACATACTCCAACTCCATCAATTAATATTCCATAGGCATTAAATGAATTGTAGAACTCTTCGTCTACTTCCATCATATCGTACTTTTCTGCATTCTCTAGAGCATCATAATCATACTCCCCTATCTCACACAAGTAGTCGTTTATAGCATTTTCTTTTTCCAATTCAGTCATATCATCAGTAATTATCTCGCTAACTACTTTCTTGACTTCTTTCTGAATTGCTTGTTGCATAGATTTTCTCTCTTCGCCAACATTTTCATATTCTATGTATAATAACTTACCATTTCTAGATAATCCAATATCTTTCAAACCAAATACTAATGGATTTTGATACATTGCCTCAAACAATGCATCTACTAGATACTCTTCATCTTGAGCTTCATTAAATTCACTTACGTCTATAACTTCTACACCATTTATCATATTTAAGGCAAGGTATTTAGTTAATGCTGAATTAGCTGTAATTTCATAATTCTCAACGTCTACATCTTCATCTATATCTCTATCTTCTTCACCAACTGTAACTGTAACTTCTTTATTTCCACCGACAATCTTAAGTGAATCTTGTCTGTCTTGTAGTGTTTGAAGATCATCTGTAAGTGTACTTTCATCATAATTTAATACACATACAGCTTTCCTTCTCACCATTGCAGTGCCTTCTATTCCATAACTAAGGATAACCGCGTCTCTTGTATTACATATAATCTCACCATCTTCATCAAAATCCCAGAAATCACCTTCACCCGCACTATAATCTTCAATATCATAATTAATAACTCTCTGCACCGCTGTACCATCACACATTATTATCCATATATAACTTGGAAGATCTTCAAATGTATCATAATAGTAATCTTTCTTCTCATTCTCACCTTCTGTTTCTGCAGATACAACGCTTGTAAAGTTATATGGCAATGTCTTTGCTAACAAATCAATACTATATGTACTGCTTATTACCGAATTTCCCTCTTTCGAAATAGCTATAACTCCAAAGAAAGTATTATATCCCAATTCTTCTGCTAATGAATCCTTTTCAACTTCCTTTCCTTTTTTAGCAATCAACTCTTCATTAGTTTGACTTAAATCGTATGTCATAAAATCGTAATTTTGAGAACTGCCATCACCTTCGCATATCCATTCTGTAGTATCTGACATACCTATAACTGTTAATGTATCAAATGTTACATTTTTTGTCACATCATTAAGTGTTATATCATCTGCCCATAACTTACATTGAACAATTAAATAGTTCTCAGCGCCTTCTACAGCATCCCAAGTAAACCTTGCCTCTCCATTTTCTGTCTGAGAATATCTGAAATTAGTAGGTGTATCTAATTCGCCACGCATATTACATACTGTTACCGCTGGCTTGTCCAATAATTCTCCTGTTTCCATATCTCTATATAATACAAAATAATATTTACTACAATTTCCCCATCTGCCATTTTCGTCTGCTTGATGTAGATAACTATCATCTTCATTATTCATATAAACTTTCAACGCATCACTTAGACTATTACTAGGTGATATAGACATATTACTATTTGTACTTGGCTCTACCATTATAACATGTGACTCATCATCATATGTACAATTAGCATTTGCTAAGCATGTCAAATCCGAATCCTCATATATCTCAAATATTTCATCAAAGGTTTCAATTCCCATTCCCTTTGCATCATAACCTAATTCTAATTCAAACACATAGTCCTGTGGCAAATCGTATAGTGCCTCTGCAATATTATATGCCGATTCTTCAAAATCACCTTTTGATAGATTAACTAATTCATCTTGAGTAAGTTTTACACTATCACCATTCCCATTGTTAGTACATCCTGTCATAACACTTGTTAATAGCAATATAATTATCAAGCATACTGATGTTATTTTTCTCGATTTCATCCTTTTTCCTCCCATAAAAAAACTTATATATTATAATAACATATAAGTCCTTTAAAAAGTTGCATTTATTTTTTACCCCTTACCTTTCTTACCTTACAATAACCTTATCCAAATATATATACATACATTTTATTATTTTCATCTTCTACTATATAAATCTCTGTAGATCTTGTCATTGCATATTTGCCAGCTTTAAGACTAATAAATATGTACTTAATATTTCTTGATTTCATCTCAATTGCAAGTTCATGATTTTGATATCCTGGCATCGAGTAAGAAGCTATATCTGGAAAACATGAATATTTACCTTTAAAAGCTTCTATCATTTCCTCTTCATATCCAGCTTTTATCTCAAATCTAATATTAGCATACTCTTCATCAAAAAAACTTCTTTCTATATCTCCTTCCACTCCATCTACATAATCTCTAAATTCAATACCCAACAAATTTTCTTCATAAGATATTAAATCCTTATACTTATGTTCATGAAAACAAATAATTCCCATAACAACACCTCCAAGTAAAATAATAAAAATAATTATATATTTTGTAATTCTACTTTTCATATACATTTCTCCTTTTAGTATATATACTATTGAATATACTTAGATTGATAAAAATAACCTATAACCTTAACTACTTTATATTTATTGAATTATCTTCCCATTCAGTTCTATACTTCCATAAAAATCCACTATTTCACATTCAACATTATCTTTCCACCAAATATAATATGTACATCCATCTACTGTAAATTCATATACTCCATCTATTGGTTCACCATCTATTTTTAAAGTTTTTACATCCTCATATGCGCTATATCCCCATAGTGGCATTTCTCTAGTCTCTGATTTTAAAAAATAATTTAACACAGTAATTATATTACCTTCTCTAGCTAAATATAAAAATTGAGCTAAAAAAACACAAGAATATATTTCATCTTTTATATCACTTTCAGCTGTTGTTTCAAAAAGCTCATCTTCATTTAGTCTCTTCACAAGCGATGGTCTTCCAAATAAAAAGCTATAATCTGCACCATCTTCACTCTGTCTCTTCCTAAACAAGTAAGTAACAAAATCATCACTTACTATAACCGCATATTCTTCAAATTCTATAACAGTTACTATATCTGCTTCTTTCAATTTATCATTTATAGGCAATTGTTTTTTACATGATTCTTCTAGACTGTCATACCATTTATATGATGCTTTAAATGGTACAAATATAAGTCCACATAGGATTATTATAACCCATGTTAGTTTTTTTCTTTTCTTCGCAACTACCTGTGCTTCATATAAATTTATATGTTCTTCTAGATTAGCGCTACTAAGTATCTCTATTTGATTTTTATAATATTTTTCACTTATAGAAAGCACTCGTTTTTTTCTACATACATCTATTACTTCCTCTAAATATTTTTTATCTTCTTCTGTTCTTATTTCCATATCTAAAAGCTTTCTAGCGGTTAATCTATATAGATAAATCCATAATATAAATATTATCGGAACTATTAAGTACTTTATCTTGTTTTGAAAAAAGAACAGATACATAATTCCACCAGCAAAATATGATACTATAAGTCCTACAATTTCCAGACCTATTCTTCCCGATTGATAATCCTTCGCCTTTGCTTTTACTTTTTTAATATCCATAGTTGGTCTCCTTAAATTAGGCAATCTGTATTATCTACACTATATAATACAGTACCTAAGCCTTTTTGTAGCAAAATATATATAACCTTACCAAATTCAAGCACCGTAGCAGATACTGCCGCATATTCCCACGCCAAAGCTACTACTGCACATACTCCAACTGCTTCAAAATTATAGACTCATTTGAAATTGGTTTCTAATTGGTCTGTTTTCAACATATTCAATCAGTTTTTCTTTAAAGTATTTTTATCTAAACTATTAATATTATGAATAATAAAATTTTCTGTATTGGTAACCAATATTAAATCACTATTCTCAATTTCAATATCATTTATATCTTCTAAATCTAACTTATATTTTTTATTAAAATTAATATAATATATTTGAAACTCATTCATTCCCATTATAGGAATACTAGATATATACATAAATAATTAAATTTATTAATTCTATTAATAGTAAAATTGTCCATATCTTATCACTTTCAGTGCTATGATGTCCTAATATAGCCCCTACTAAAACTATAGATTGTAATAAAATTAATAATTCAAAAAACATAAAAGATCTCATATGTATAGTTTTATATATTAAAGTTTCATATTTTTTATCTTTATTATATTCTTTTTCTATTCGGAGATTTAACACATATTTTATTATAACTGTGTTTAATGCCATTATTACTATAATTACAAATATTTTTCCTGTGTAACTTTTTCTTTCTACAGCTATTACTGCTTGTTCCTCTTCAATTTTTGAATTTATATGCATTACCTTTCCTTGAACAATAGAATAATCTTTTGATATAAGTTGTGGAATATCTTGAAACATAGGAAAATATACCATGGTAATTCCACAACCAAATAAACCTATAAGAAAACTCATAATAACTACAAATAGAATATACCAATTGGCACCAAGCAATATATTATAAATATATAATAATTTACTGTTAACATGTTTTAACCTTTCATATAAAATTTCTATTTATATATATCACTCCATATATCTCTTGCCTTGTTCTCTGTCCTAATCCGTTATATTGATGAGTTCACTCAAAGATATGACTAATTATCAGTACATTTTCGATTGCAAAAATCATTATTCTGGTGGTTCTGATATATTCATATACCAATTATCTTTTATTTCACGATATCCGTACCTTATGCAATCTTTATCTTCATGATATACATACCAATTTGTAACTCCATTATTATTTGTAATAAATGGCGTAAACTCTGTATTTACCGGAAAATATACTTTTAAAAAACCACCTGAATTATCACTTGATATTGTATATATCATACTACTTTTTTGTAATTTAGCTAATGCATCTAACAACAACATATCTTCATTTAGAACATCTACATATTCTTTTATATGCTCCCTCACTCCATTTTGTATTTCCAATTGTTCACCATTAAAAACTATAACATCGGTTTCTCTTAAGAATCCACCGCCTCTATTATATTCTTTTAAATCAATTACAAAATTATATTCATTTTGTCTATACACTTCTTCCTTTTCAAGTCCTTCGACAATAATATTTAGGTCTTCCTCTACATCACTAAATAATTCTTTAAACTTATTATACATTTCATCCAGTGCATCTGCATCACTTTCAATATTAGTATTTATATAATCTTCCTCATTCACCCTTCTTTTCATATAATAGCTTATAGCTATAAAACAAATTACTAGACTTATAAATAAAATCAACATCATTACTATCCATCCTTTTCTGATATTTAACTTATTTTTCATATTAACCTCTTTCTAATCATTTCCACAAATACTACTTGTTTGAGAACCTACAGACTGTTGGTTTTCTAAATATTCCATAAAATATTGCCATTCTCCCGTACTAGCAGCAAGTATTAGCATTTGAATATCTATATTTGAAGAATATGCCTCTATATGATGATTATTAACCATTATATCACTATCTTCTAACATATCTGCCCTAGGGCGATCTCGATCTACATCAGCATATCCATCATCTATACCAAAAATATGACCAAATTCATGTGCTATAGTATTCCTATAATCAAAATCCGCTCTATCTCCTCCATTACTCATATGTGTATACATTTCTACCCTTCCTGGTTTACTTTTATCTCTAGGCATTGAATGTACAGTTATAGCTGTACCAGCTCCATCATTCAAATTGACATTTATATAATTTTGACTACTTACCCAAGGCAACCACGAATACCATGGTTTATGCCCCTCGTGTACATTAACTATTACTTCTACATCATGACCAAACACATTCTCATAATTTCCTCCCCAAAATTCTATTCCTTGTATTGTCAAATCATGCGTAGATGTACCATCTATTTCCGTACCTATATCTCCTGTAATATCAACATATACATCAATTGTTACTTCGTTCCCATTTATTGTTACTTTAACAGGATCGTTTTTATCAGAATCTGTAGTGTAATGATCCTCTAAATCATATCCCATAGGATCTATATATCTTAACGGATTCGATACACAGTAATTATACTGGTTTAGTGTCATTGGATTTTCTATGTGCATGAACTTATCTAAGTCCTTACTTACAAACCTTCCCATTCCTGCATCATATCTTCTAGCTTGAGCATAGTATAAGCCTCCTGCTCCTTCCATCTGGTAGCCTGTATATCCAAATGGTTGTGCTGGATTCTCAAATATATCTCTTCCTGTTGTTATATTCCCTGCTTTGTCTCTTATTCCTAGATTTACTCCTGCTCCAAAT
>JAVBSS010000032.1:0-33187 GCA_031556525.1 Lachnospiraceae bacterium | reverse complement strand
CCCTACAAATCTGAATTTGTTTTTCCTTTCCCAAAACCTACAACATACTCTTAAGTTCTGCCAATTCTTTTGCTATTTGTTCATCTAACTCTAGTATTTTATTTATAATCTCTTCCGTTGGCGGATATTCTATAGCTTCATATACTATTTCTTTATACTTATTTATAGATAAATCATATCCATTATCAATAATTTCTTGTTTAGGTACAAGGAAAGATTTTTCTGTTCTTACTCGATCTTTTTCATTTTCACGGTTATGAAATCTTTCGACAATGTCTGGAATATCATTTTCTGATACCGCAACCCTCTTATCATCTAAACTTAATCCGTCTGCAGTCATGTCATAAAACCATACATTATCGGTTCCACCATGCTCTGTTTTGGTAAATATCAATATACCTGTAGATACACCCGCATAAGGCTTAAACACACCAGAAGGCATAGATATAATTGCTTCTAATCTTTGATTTTCAACTAACTCTTTACGAATTGCCTTATGCGCTGTAGATGAACCAAACAACACTCCATCTGGAACGATGCATGCACATCTACCTCCAATTTTCATCATCTGTACAAATAATTCCACAAATAGCAATTCTGTCTTCTTTGTCTTACACCTTTTCAATAAGTCTGTAGACACAATATCATAATCAAGGCTTCCCTTAAATGGGGGATTCGCTAAAATCAAGGAATACTTATCTCTATCTGCATTTTGATCTGATAGGCTATCCCTATATTCAATAAACGGATTATCTATTCCATGTGTCATCATATTCATTGCACCAATGCGAAGCATAGTACGATCCATGTCAAACCCATAAAACATATGATTCATATAGTGATCTTTTTTTACTTTATCGTAGAATATTTCTTCTTTTCTATTTTCCTTTAAATATTCTCCTGCAGCTACTAGAAACCCTGATGTTCCACATGCTGGATCACAAATAGTATCATCTGCTGTTGGCTCCATTAATTCTACGATCATTTTAATAATATGACGTGGTGTTCTAAACTGTCCATTTAATCCTGAATTTGCTAGTTTAGATAGTAAATACTCATAGACATCACCGCGAACATCTGTATCTTTCAATCCTGCCATTTGTTGATATAAATCATCCATGGCATCAACTATTTTGGATAACATCAATGGTGTTGGAACTTTAAATATAGCATCACCCATATATTTTGAATATGCACTATCTTTATTGCCGTGAAGATTTTTTATAAAAGGAAAAACCATTTCTTGAATTACAGAATACATTTTCTGTGCAGGAAAATCATGAAACACTGACCATTTCAACTGCGTTCCATCTATTTTTCTATCACCAATTGACACTTCATTTGCAAAAATACTTTGATATGGCAATCCAAGCATTGCGCTCTCTTTCGCATGAATATTATCTGTATCATCCAAATCATGAATAAACATCATATATGTCATTTGTTCAATTACATCTAAAGGATTTGTAAGTCCACCTGTCCAAAATATTTCCCACAAACTATCAATTTTGCTTTTCAATTCACCTGTAATCATTACTGTTCATCCTCCCAGTTCCAAACATATTTTGTATATCGTCCACCACCGATTTTTTTAATCTTTTGTTGCTCTATAAGTTCTCCTAGTGTCCGTTGAATTGTTGTTTGGCTAACTCCCGTCACTCTCTTCATAATCTCTGCCTTAGTAATTGTTCCAATATTATTTCTAATCGCTTCGGCAACTCGATCTGGCTTCGCTATTTTCTTTTCTTCAATTAATTTTGTTCTGTCAAAAAACTCTCTATATGCAGCTGTTATTACACCTAATAGGTATGTCACAAAAGGAATATAATCATTCTCTTCCTCATGCCATTCTCTTGAACTTTCTTGCAATTCGTCATAATAGGAGTTCTTTGTAGCTTCAATTAGTTTCTCAATACTAATATATTTTCCAACAACATATCCCGACTTATACAATAATAATAATGTTAACAAACGACTCATTCTTCCATTACCATCTCTAAATGGATGTATACACAGAAAATCAAGGATAAACATAGGAATAATTAATAACGGATCTGCCTCTGTATTACTAATCGCAAAATTATATGCTTCACAAAGTTTTTCTATAGCATCTGACGTTTCCCAAGATGGTACAGGATTAAATCTAATTGATTTATTTCCTTCTACATCTTCCTCTTCAATAACATTATCCGTACTTTTAAAAACACCACCAACTCCATTATTTTCAAATTTATAGAGATCTCTATGAAGTTGTAATATAAATGTACTTCTAATTGGAATGTGCTCATTATTATCATGAATCGTATTAAGAACATCTCTATATCCAGCAATCTCTCGTTCATCCCTACTCCTAGGCATAGTTTTATCCAGTACAATTTTTTTTAATCTATCATCTGATGTATAGATCCCCTCAATTTTATTAGAACTTTCTGTACTTTGAATCTTTGCAACCTCTATTAAATCAACAAGGACGTCAGCATGCCTATCAGCAATTAACCTCTGCTCACCTCTGAACTCATGGATTGTTGTTAAATAATTAACCACTTGCGGAGTAAGTAGTTTTTTCCATTTTTCTTTATAATCATAGTTTCTCATTCATCTACCTCAAACATATTTCAATTTAGTCATTTTTTAATTTTTGACTAAATTAAATATATCACTTGATTATATCAAAGTCAATTTTAATTTAGTCATTTTTTAATTTTTGACTAAATTAAAATCACTAAATGCATAATTAAAGTTTCCACTAAATACATCCTATATTGTAATTAATAAATTTTATGTCACTCATAATACCTTGTTTTTATATTTAATATTATTGTACTCTATATTTCCTTCTCATTCAACTATTTACTACGTCTTATTTATTCATTCTGACAACAAAGCCCCAAAAACAAGAATTTCTCGTTTTCAGGGCTTATTTCATAATCTATTTTACCTTCACTAATTCTGCAATATACTCAGTAATCTTTTCTTCTATTTGCATTTTGCTTTCATTTAGCAATGGGTATAATCCAGTTTCAGTTTCTCCAATCATTCCAAGCAAGGCAATGAATCTCCAGTCATTTGCCCATGATAGATTTCCTTCTTGTAAATACTTATCAATCTGTTCTTTTCTAATGACATCTTCATAATTAACTCTAGCCCGCCTCTGCGTTTCCTTTTTCTCACGTTCTTCTACTGTTGGATCAAATTTTGTTGGCATAAGATATTGGCTATTCATAGTATCAACAATACTACTTATTTTCTCTTGTTCATTTTGTTCCCTTAATATACGAATTTCCAATCCCCACATTTTATAGATAAAATCCCATACGTTATAATTCTGACTAAAAGATATATCATGAGTAGGTTCAATACATTTCATTGAAAGCTCTGGTAAATCATATACATACAGCCAATAAGCTAAATGGCACACATTTTCCATATCCGCTCCGCTCTTAATTGAACATTTCTTAATTAATTTCTTGCATAGGCTAACCACTTTTTTCTTCTGACATTCTTCCATTATCTGTTCAAATACTTGTGCATCCATTTTAAACCCTCCATTTTCTTTGCTCTATCTTATCTAGTGCTATTTTTCTTGCTGCAGTTCTATAAATCTGTTTTCTGCATGCTATTGCTAATTCCTATTTTACGTCTCAATATAATTCGTTATAATTATTTCCCAAAACCACTTCTCGATACTCGCCTTTCTTAAGGCTTATATCTAATTTTAGATTTCCTATGGATATTCTTTTCAGATATACAACATAGCATCCTATGCTTCGCATCATTCGTTTTACTTGATGCTTCTTTCCCTCTGAAATAGTCAGATATCCTGCTGTTACCTCCTGCGTATATAGGTTATGTTTTATAACTCGGCAACCCTCTCGCTCCATCTCATCCTTCAATTCCGTATAAGATCCAGTAGTTACAATCTCTATCTTTGCTGGCTTAGTAAGTTCGCTCTCTCCTATATCTATGCCTTGCCTAATAGCTTCCATTTTCACTTCATCAATTCCACCAAACACCCAAAAATAATATGTCTTCTCTACATGATGGTCCGGATTCATTAACTGATGATTTAGCTCTCCGTCATTAGTAACTAGAATAAGACCCTCTGTATCTCTATCTAAACGACCTACCGCAAATAATCCTGTAGTATCAACATCTGTAAAATAATCAAATATAGTCTTATGAGTCGCATCGCTCTTTGCCGTAACACATCCCTGTGGTTTGTTAAACATATAGCACACACTTTTGATATCTATAATCTCTTTTTCAAGATAACTAACTATATCTATTTCTTCATCAATTTCCTCTGCCGGAAGCAGAATGACTTGTCCATTTACTTTGACATTACCTTGATATATATATTCTCTTACTTTTTTTCGTGTTCCTATCTGGGCTAGAGCTAGGTATTTATCTAAACGCATTAATGTCTCACTTTCTTAAGTATACTCACAATATATTCATGGTCAAATCACAACAAATATAGCTGCTACAATCATATTAACATCATATGCAATATATTGCGTAAAATCAAGTCAGTAATTCAACTAGCAAATAAAATATTTTTTTAACATCCTAAATATCCTTACTAATCTGTATGTATAAATACGTATTTACGTGATAGAATTTACTTATATACATTTTAGCCTCAAATCAAAAAACTCTTGACTCTCACGGAGCGTCATAGATTAAAGTAGTTTTATCAAGAACAAGGAAGGTATAAAGATGAGAACAGTAAAGGAAATATCAGAATTAACGGGCATTAGCGTGCGCACGCTTCACTATTACGATGAAATCGAACTTTTAACTCCTACTTCTAAAAGCGAAGCAGGATATCGACTCTATGATGATAAATCACTAGAAACATTACAACAAATACTGTTTTTTCGAGAATTTGATATTCCTTTAAAAGAAATCAAAGCAATTATGGACAGTCCTTGTCTTGATAAAAATCAAATATTGCAAATGCAACGAAACATGCTGGTGGCAAAAAAGAATCGAATGGAACGGTTGATTGCTAGCATAGATGACATCTTGAAAGGAGACGATAAAATGAGTTTTGAGGTATTTAATAAGAGTGAAATTGAAGATATGTATAATACAATGATTACTAATATGAGTGAAGATTTGAAATCGATTGCTATTGACCATTATGGAAGTATGGATGCATTTCAAAAGCATTTTATGGAAAGTGCTTCTAGTGAAGCAGCACAAAAAAATTTCCAAAAAATCGTGGAATGGTATGGAGACAAAGAAAGCGCATTGGAAGCTTCCAAAAATCCTGGAAACCCAGAATTATTGACAGCATATCAACGTCGAGTAGAAGATATACTTAAAAAACTTGCAAAAAGAAAAGATTGTGATATACATTCATTTGAGGTAAAAGAAATTATTGGAGAATATGACTTTGTATCAAAGCAAATGTATCAAATGGAAAATGTATCAACAATGATGCTAGAACTATCTGAACTTTATCAAACAAACGAAGAAATAAAAAAAGTGCAAGACAACATTTATGGAGAAGGTACTACTGAATTTTTTGGAAAGGCTTTAAAATCATTTTATAAGCAATAGTAAATATTTCTGATTGCAAATAGTATCATTTTTTGCAATCAGAAATTCCTTGTTAAATTGCATGTAGCGAGTGTAACGTATTTTGTGTAAACCTCTTGGATTAACGAAAAATATCGTACAATTTAAAAATTAAATTAAAGATTTATATGTGTCATTATTTTTGCACATACTTATGGAGCTGTCAAATTTATTTGGCAGCTTCTTTGGTATGATATATCTAATATAGGTCTTCGATAGATACTCTATCTGCAAAGTATATAAATAATTGTTCCATTATTTTAGGCCATTCTCGTGGATGTCCCTTCCATTTTTCAGTTATATCGTTCATAGCTAAATATAATGATTTAAATAAAGAATCATCTGTAGGAAATATTGATTTAGCCTTGGTCACTTTTCTCAATTGTCTGTTGAAGTTTTCGATTGCATTTGTTGTGTATATCATTTTTCGTAATTCGGGTGGGTACTTGAAATATGTAGATAAATCACTCCAGTTATTTCGCCATGATGCTATCGAACTAGAATACTTATTGCCCCATTTATCTTCTAATGCATCTAATTGTTGTAATGCTATTTGCTCTGTACTTGCCTGATATACTAATCTTAAATCTTTCATATAGTCTCTTATATCCTTATATGATATAAACTTTGTAGAATATCGTATTTGATGAACTATACAACGCTGTATTTCTGTATTTGGATATACTGCGTGAATTGCATCTGCAAATCCAGTTAATCCATCTACTGATACAATTAAAATATCTTGTACACCTCTATTTTTTATCTCATTTAGTACACCTAGCCAGTATTTTGCGCTTTCATTTCCGCCTATCCACATACCCATAACTTCTTTTGTTCCATCTAAACGAACTCCTATAGATATATATACTGCCTTTTTAACAATAGCGTTATCCTGTCTTACGTTGTAATGTATAGCATCCATAAATACTATTGCATATTTACTAGATAGTGGTCTGTTTTGCCATTCTTTTGCTTTAGGAAGAATGCGATCTGTCATTCTCGAAATCATTTCTGCTGATGCATCTACACCATATACAGTCCTTAAATGCTCTGATATGTCTCTTGTTGTCATACCTTTTGCATACATAGATAGAACTTGATCTTCGATATTAGATATATCTGTTTGATTCTTTTGAATAACCATAGGTTCAAATTCACCTTTTCTATCTCTTGGAATGTCTAAAGGAATCGTCCCCATTGATGATGTAACAGTTTTTTTACTATACCCATTTCTACTATTATCTGTTTCTTTTCTTGAATAGTCATACTTTGAATAGCCTAATTCAGTTTCTAATTCTGTCTCTAACATTCCCTGTAGAGTATCTCCAAGTAAATCTTTTAACATCTCTTGGACATCTTGTGTTGTCTCTGGATTATAATGCTCCAATAGACCATTGATAAACGCTTTGCGTTCTGGTGATAATTTTCTTTGTCTTGCCATAGAAAAATCCTCCTAGATTAATATTTATTTTAACATTAATCCAAGAGGATATCATCTTTAGTTTACACAAAATTTATTACAGACTCGTTGAACAATTATGCATTTTTACTTTGAAATTTTCTGCAAACATGTTGAAAGTTATACCCTTCAATACGATCCATTTATTTTCAGCATTAATTTCATAGCATTTTTCAAGATTTTATGTCGTTTCTTTATCTTATCTTTAGGATAGTTCACTTTGTCATTTTATGATAGCAGGAATTGTCTTTAGCAATGTAGTATCCAAGGACTCTCCTTACTATCTTCAAGATTACTCAAAAGGACAATTCAAAAATTATCCTCTAAAAACCTTTTCAAGCTTATGTCCCCAAATACATCTTTATAATAATTACATAACAATTTTATCAAAGTTATTCAAGTTAAATATTCTTAAACAATAGCATTCCCATGCATTTCTCTATTTTATCTCTAGCATAATCATCTTTGCCCTTTTTGAGGATAGAATGGATGACCTCGAAAACACTCTAGAATACACTATTCCCGTTTTTCAACTGACTCTTTATCATCAAAATATTACAACTATTCCCCCACAAGAAAATTCATTGTTTCTTGGTCTTCAATTTCCCTAATTGTCTCTTCTGGTTCTTTCATTCCTAACATTATTTTAAGCAAACCCTCGCCATATTTTTTTATCATTAAAACCCCTAAAATCATACTATTGGTAACTACTTCCTCCGAAACGCTTTCATCATTCATATAAGAAAAAACTTTATATCTTATTTCCCCATCACTATAATCCATTTCAAAATTCCCATTCTTTAATCCAGAATTAGCTCTATTTATAAATTCTGATACAGCATTCACACATGTTTTTTCCACCTTACTATTTATCACTGTATATACTATATAGAAATCATCATCTACTGAAATAAGTATATCCACATTTCCTATTGCACTTAACATATTTACTCCTGAAACAAAAATATTTTCTTCTTCTTCATATTTATATTTCCATTCTTCCTTATCAAAAACCTTTTTTATCTCTTGTACAACTTTATCCATTGTATACACCTCATATTCTATAGTTTTCTGATATCAAATCAATAATATCATCATCTAAGACAGAAAAACCTAACGCCAAGATAGATATAATATCATTTCCTAAATTTGAACAATAACAAATCAAATATATAACTATTAATCCAACAACAACAATCCCCCCTAATCCCCATACCTTTGTCCTTATTTTTCTAATTTCTCTATTTATAATCTTTATAGGAACATTGCTCTCTCTAATTTTACCTATTATTTTAAACACTATTTTTTCTATTATAGTATAAACAACAAATGAAAAGGCAATTATATTAACACTCGCAACTATATATGTCATGTTGCTGCTTTTATTAAAAATGCTCCTTATAGAGATTAAGAGACCTATAACTATGCACAGACTAAATGTTTTTTTATTCATAATTCCCCCTAACCTTTTTCGAGAAATTTTGATATTTCAACAACTTTCTGTTCATTGCTTCTTTCATATACAAGTAACGCAATATACTTATTCCTACACGATATCAACAAGTCATTACTTTTTAGTATCATTTCATTTTTTTTCTTTAAACATAAATCCAATTGATATTTATTAATCAATTCTTGTTCCATATAACTCAACTTACTTTTCCGCAAAAAATATATTGTTCTATTCATACTAATCATCCTTCTTATTCGAAAACTTTTCTATATTTGACTTATATAAATCATCTATATTCTTTAAATCATCGAATTCTAATCCTTTTCCTGATTCATATTTCTGTTTAATATTTTTTACAACCTCTTTTTCATTTGGATGCCCGTATTCTCCAACAACATTAAACACACCATTTAAAGTTTCCGCATCTAATTTCAGCAGAGACTCTTTAACTAAAAGACGCTTTTTTTCATCGAGTTTAGCTTGTTTTTGCGCTATATTATCAATTTTTTTTTATCATATTTGAATCAAATATCGAATTAATCATATTACCCACACCGTTTTCTTTTGTTTTTTTAATACTTTATATCAACCCACCGTTTTTCTACAATTTAATACATTTTATATAAACAAGCTTTTCAGTTAATATTATCTAGTTGGCATTATAATATTTATAATACAATAAATCATCTCATTTACATTTTTTATTACAAGTATTTATAGTACAACCAACACTCACCGTATTTTTGTCATTTGAAAAATAGCTAGTATTTCTCTTCAACAATAATCAATTAATCATGTAGTAGTATTGTAGCATATAAATACATACATTGCAATAATTAAATCGGTAGTTTCGTAAAAAAACAAAAAATATAAGTAAGACATCCTATTGGCATTATTATTTTTTACATTTCTCTATTTCAAAATGCCCTTTTACCTCCATTAACGGTCTATTATTCATCTGATAATTCTTTACCCCCTACTATTATATTGTCATAGTCATTCTTTACCTTTTCTACAGGTTCGGCTATGCTATTTTAAGATACTGTGGATTGGTTCATTCCTCCTACCACTTGATGGTTTAAACGAGGCTCCAACCACAGTCTCTTTGTTCATTTGTTAATCAGTTAGTTACCGCATGACGGTTTATCAAGAAGTAGGTTACAATTGCAAGGAGCCCTGTGGATCTTAAAACAGTATCACAATAATTTTAAGGAGGTCCCTATATGATTTTTATAGGAATTGATGTTGCTAAGGATAAGCATGATTGCTTTATCACAAACTCAGATGGAGAAGTTCTTTATAATGCTTTTACCATCTCTAACAATCTAGAAGGCTTTGATAATCTTTATCTAAAGGTTAAATCCGTAATGGAAGATGTCTCTAAAGTAAAAGTAGGCCTAGAAGCCACTGGACACTATAGTTACAATCTTCTCGGTTATCTCATTGATAAAGGTTTGCCCACCTATGTTATCAATCCGTTACATACAAATCTGTACAGAAAAAGTCTAAGCCTTAGACAGACGAAAACGGATAAAGTAGATGCCCGAACAATTGCTTCTATGCTAATGTCTGATGTGAACTTAAAGTCCTACTCAGACACATCTTATCACAACGAAGAATTAAAGTCATTAACTCGCTATCGCTTTGACAAAGTAAAAGAACGTTCTGCCCTTAAAGTCTCTGTATCAAGGCTAGTGTGCATTCTGTTTCCTGAATTAGAAAAGCTTGTTCCCACGCTTCATATGGTTTCTGTCTATACTTTGCTTTACGAATACCCTGGTGCAAAACAAGTAGCTTCTTCTCATCTGACTAGATTATCTAATCTTCTTGAAGATGCTTCAAAAGGGCACTATCACAAAGATGTTGCTCTTTCCATTAGAGACGTTGCAAGAAATTCCATCGGATCAAATATGCCAGCGAAATCACTTGAATTAAAACATACAATCCGACTTATCCGAGAGCTTGATTCCGAAATCAAAGAAATTGAAGATCAGATCAAAATGATTATGGATAGTATCAATTCTCCAATTCTAAGTATTCCTGGAATCAGTTATAGAATGGGGGCTATGATTATTGCTGAAATTGGCGATTTTTCAAGATTTGATTCTCCTGATAAAATCCTTGCTTATGCAGGGCTATCGCCCACAACCTATCAATCTGGCAAATTAGATAGTTCCCATTCCCGGATGGAAAAACGTGGTTCTAGATATCTTCGTTATGCTTTATTCAATGCCGCAAAATATGTTTGCCATTGGGATCCAACATTTGCGTTGTATCTCTCCAAAAAAAGAGCAGAAGGCAAACACTACAATGTAGCTATGTCACATGCAGCAAAAAAACTTGTTCGTGTTATTTATCAACTCGAAAAATCTAACCAGCAATACATTAAAGCCGTCTAATTTTTCAATCCCATATCTTCTTTTTGAGCACCGTTTGGATGCTCTATTTGTCATGCAGTTTTCAATGTTCTGATTGCAACGAAACGTCATTGCCACTTTATATAAAAATATTTTTGTTTTTAAACATTTTTATTGACTTTCTTTAATAGTTAGTCTACTATTAATGTATAATTTTTATATGCTATAGCTTTGGACTCTTCACCTAAACATTCCATATTCTCATAATCTCTCTCTAATGCGTCTTCACCACACTCTTCATATTCCTCAACTATTTCTCTATCTATCCAACATGGCATTATTTTCTTCTTACAATCAACAATAAATAATTTATCTTCTTCTACTTTTAATACCCTAACTAATTCTTCACCTTTTCTATATAGTCCTTTCTTCATTAATTACTACCCCCCCATCATCAACGCCATGTCTAAGCCAATACACTCTTGAAGCCTCTAGCAATTTTATCGTCATTGGTTTAGTTAGGAGATTTCTATTCACACACTCTCTCACCATTAAATCATTATTTTCTTTAACACATACAAAATCACTTGTATATGCACCTTCTTCTAATCCCTCTAGCAATACATTACATCTTATCTCTAAAACATCCTCTTGCTCATCAAGAATATTCGCATATGTATATTGCAACTCATCATAAGTCTTACATACATCTATGCATTTCTCTAGCGACCTCTTTTGACACCTTCCTTTAAAATTAGCTTTCCTCATAAAGCCACCTACTTCCTTAGAATTCAAGGTTAAATATCCCATTCAAAGCAAATCCCCAAAAACGAATACCATTTCCCCAAAAACACTTCTTTTTTCCCAAAAACGTGTTTTTCCCTAAAATCCGAAAATTTTTGGGGAATCTAAAAACTCTTGAAACCCTTGAAAATGCTACATTCTTGTTCCTATAAAATTTTTCCAAAAACGTGTTTTTGGAAAAGTACTATATCCCGAGACACTCATCACTATCCTCGAAATGCCTCCAAAGGACAAACTCCATCATCCTCTAAAGACCAAATTCAAGTATCCATCCCAAGATACAATCTATTTATTTTCAACAATAATTTAACATCATTTTTTCAAGGTATTCAATCATTCTCTCATCCATCAAACCTAGTGTTCTTGCGACTTCCTAGCATTTCTCGCAAAACCTCCTCTAAATAAAACAAACCCCAAAAACGAGAATTCTTTCTTCTCATTTTCAAGGTTTAATTTCATTCAATGCTTTTATCTCGAGAATAGTCCATTTTGTCCCTTAGGGGATAATGGGGATTGTCCTTGGAGATCGTTACTATTCAAACTCTATCGTAGCAGGTGGTTTTCCTGTACAGTCATACAATACTCTGTTTACACCTTTTACTTCATTTACTATTCTTGTTGTTACCTTGCCGATTACTTCCCAAGGTAATTCTGCTGATTCTGCTGTCATGAAGTCGCTTGTTAATACTGCTCTTAGAGCGATTGCATAGTCGTATGTTCTTTCGTCACCCATTACGCCTACTGAACGCATATTAGTTATAGCTGCAAAGTATTGACCTAGGTCTTTATCAATTCCTGCTTTTGCTATTTCTTCACGGTAGATAAAATCTGCATCTTGCACTATGCGTACTTTCTCTGGTGTTACTTCACCTATTATTCTAACTCCTAGACCTGGGCCTGGGAATGGCTGTCTGTATACTAAATATTCTGGAATGTCTAGTTCTAGACCTGCTTTACGTACCTCGTCTTTGAATAGAAGACGTAGCGGTTCAATTATTTCTTTGAAATCTACACAGTCTGGTAGACCACCTACGTTATGGTGAGATTTGATTACTGCTGATTTGCCAAGTCCTGATTCTATTACATCTGGGTAGATTGTTCCTTGTACTAAATAATCTACAGCACCTATTTTCTTTGCTTCTTCTTCAAATACTCTGATGAATTCTTCACCTATAATTTTACGTTTAGCTTCTGGTTCTTCAAAGCCTTTTAATTTATTATAGAATCTATCTTGTGCATTTACACGAATGAAGTTTAGGTCATAGTCACCTTCTGGTCCAAATACTGCCTCTACTTCATCGCCTTCATTTTTACGTAGTAAACCATGGTCTACAAATACACATGTAAGTTGCTTTCCTATAGCTTTTGATAATAATACTGCTGCCACTGATGAATCAACGCCACCTGATAATGCACATAACACTTTACCATTACCGACTTTTTCACGTACTGATTTGATTGTATCCTCAACAAATGAAGACATTACCCAATCGCCTGCACATTCACATACATTATATACGAAGTTGTTGAACATCTTCATACCCTCAACTGTATGCATAACTTCTGGGTGGAATTGTGTTGCATATAATTTCTTTTCTATGTTTTCCATTGCAGCAACTGGACATACTGGAGTTGTTGCAACTATCTTAAATCCTTCTGGCGCTTTAGCTATGTAATCTGTGTGACTCATCCAACAGATTGTGCTAGAAGATACATCATTAAATAACTTCGAAGAATTATCTACATCTACTTCTGTCTTGCCATATTCGCTTACTGGTGCTGTTTCTACAGTACCACCTAACATATATGACATTAATTGAGAACCATAACATATACCTAACACAGGAATTCCTAGCTCAAACAACGCCTTCTCATAACGTGGTGATTCTTCATCGTATACGCTATTAGGACCACCTGTAAGTATTATTCCTTTAGGATTTATTTCCTTTATCTTATCAATACTTAAAGTATGAGGGTGAACCTCACAATACACATTACATTCTCTTACTCTTCTCGCTATTAATTGATTGTACTGACCACCAAAGTCTAGTACTATAATTATCTCCTTTTTCACCTAAGTGCCTCCTAAATATAATTTAAAAACAAAAAACATTTTACATTAAAATACAAAATAAGACAAGTCTATTGAATATTTTCTTGTATAATTTCTATAGCTTTTTGTAATTGATTATCATCTTCCTTACTAAGATCAACTTCCTTCTTAGCTTCTTCACTTAAATCAACCTCAACATCTGGCTCAACACCTATTTTATGAATATCATTTCCATTCGGAGTAAAATACTTAGCAATTGTTACTTTAACTGCTGATCCATCCTTTAATTCGAATAATCTTTGAACAATGCCTTTTCCATATGTTTGTTTACCAACAATAGTTCCGATGCCATAGTCTTTAATTGCTCCTGTAAATATCTCTGAAGCACTTGCACTGTATTCATTTGCTAACACTACTAATGGTAATTCAAACTTCTCTTTATCAGTTGAGCTATATTCGCTTATAATATTTCCATCTTTATCCTCAGTATATACTATCTTACCTTCTGGAAGCATATAATCTAACATATCAACTACAGCTGTTAACAATCCGCCTGGATTGTCTCTAAGATCAACTATTAGTCCCTTCATTCCTTGAGCCTTAAGTTCCTCAACTGCTGCTTTATACTGATTTGCTGTAACATCATAGAACTCTGATACACTAATATAACCTACGTTATTGTCTAACATCTCATACTCTACTGTAGGATTCTCAACCTTTCTTCTTGTAACGTCAAATGTTAGATAATCTGATTCTCCTTCACGGTACACTTTAATCTTTACAACAGTACCTTCCTCGCCTTTAATCAATTTAACTACTTCCGATACCTCTTCGCCCGATAATTCTAGATCATCAACTGCAACAAGAATATCTCCTTTTTTAATTCCAGCTTCTGTTGCTGGACTGTTTTTAAATGGTTTAACCATTGTAATTATTTTTGTCTCAGGATCTTGGCTTACTTGAACACCAATACCTACATATTCTCCTGATGTTTCTTCCTGTAACTTAGCATACTCTTCCTTAGTATAGTATACTGAATATGGATCATCTAGACCTTCCATCATTCCTTTATATACGTTCTCTGTTATATTTTCCTCATCTGCTTCAAAATAAAAATAGCCATCAATGATTTCTTGTATTTCATCTGCCTTCTTCTCAACATCTTTATTCAAAAGGCTACTACTCGAATTACTACTTTGACCCCCTAGGCTGTTGATTATATTACCATTATCAGTTGTACATCCAACAAATGATAATACCATCATTATCGAAATAACTAATAACGTAAATCTTTTGTATCCACTAACTTTTTGTCTCATAACCCTAGCTCCTTTTAGTTACCATAATATATGGCTTAATTTTATATGAATACCTAGAAATGTTACTAGATACTTATATTCCATAATTTAGTGCTGTAATCTTACTTGCTTCAATGGTAAAATCACAAGCGCAAGAGTAAATATTTTTTCACTCTTTTCATTCAATAAGTCGAAAGAACAGGTTGGATACCTGCTCTTTCAAATATATTCTAACTAATTATATTTAATAATAATTCATAGGATTAACATATGCTCCGTTAACACTTACACCAAAATGCAAATGTGGTCCTGTAGATAATCCAGTTGATCCAGACAATGCTATTGTCTGACCTGCTGTTACTATATCTCCTGCACTTACTAATAGTTGTGAATTATGCATATATATAGTTGCTAATCCACCACCATGATCTATCAATACATAATTACCTGCGCCACCATCATATTCAGCTTTAATAACTTTACCCGCTGCCGCCGCAATAACTGTATTTCCAACACCAACACCAATATCAATACCCCTATGAGGTCTAGCGTAACCCAATACTGGATGTACTCTATTAGGATCAAATGGTGAAGTTATTCTACTACTTGCAGGACAAGGCCATAGAAGTGCCCCTCCCGTGTAAGGACCTGTATATCCTGACTGTTGTGCCGCTAATGCTGCTATTCTTGCTAATTCATCTTCTATAGCTTGAAGTTGTTGATCATATTTCTGTACAAGCTCTGATTGTTCTCCAATAGAATTTTCGTAACGATTTATTTCATCATTTTTAGCAGTAATTAAAGTATTTACTTCTCCTTCTTTTTCCTGCTGTTCAACTAATAAATTGCTAACCTGAGTTAAATCCTCTTCCAACAACAATTCTGCCAAGGCAATATCTTGACGTATCGTTATTAATTCATTAAGCATATGATAATCATAATCTGCTAATTGTGAAATATACTCTGAGCTATTAATAATATCAGACATACTAGATGCCTTAAATATTACATCAAAGTAATTCATATCACCATTCTCATAGATATATTGAATTCTTTTCTTCATTGTATCATATTGAACTTGCTCGTTATCCTTTGCAACAACCAGTTCTGCCTGTTTTACTTCTATATCTGCATTCAACTCTTCTTGCCTTGTAACCAAATCAGAAATCTCATTTTGAATAACTATTAGTTGATTATCCAACTCTTTAACATAACCTTCTAAATTAGTCTTGTCTTTTTCCAATGAATCCAAAAATGTTTGGGCATCATTTCTCTTTTTCTCTATATCTTGTTTATTTGAATCAGAAGTATCTATCTCCGATGTTGATGTGGCACATGTACTAATAGATAGAAATATAACTAATATACATATTGTAATTATTTTAAATATATGCTTCCTTCTCTTCATCATATGCACTCCTCTATACCTTCAAATGCTTATGCATAGTTACTGCACTACCAATAAATCCTATGCCAACACCTATACCTATCATAACAGGAATAAGTGTTGAAAATATGTCCTGAGCAGAAACAAATGTCATAAATACATTTATTATCGGAAATCTTGAAACAATATACTCTATAACTGCGCCATACATATAGTATAGCATTAATGCTGGTATAAGCGAACCTATAATACCTATAGTAATTCCTTCCACCATAAATGGTGCTCTTACAAAAGCATTGCTCGCTCCTATTAATTTCATTATAGCTATCTCATCTTTTCTTACTGTAATACCAATAGTTATAGTATTACTAATAAGAAATATAGATACTAATAATAATATACATATAATACCTACAGATGCATATCCAACTAGTGAATTAAGTGTTATCAAACTTGTTGCAGCTACATCAGAACTATTAACCAATCTGACACCTTCTATATTTTCTAGAAATTCTACAAATTCTTTTTGTTTTGATACCGTTTTCAATGTTATCTCGTAAGAAGCTGAATTAGCTAAAGGATTATCGTCTCCATATGCTGCGGCAACTTCTTCTTTTGCATCGCTGAACTTCTCTTCAACAAATCTTTCCCATGCTTTCTCTGCTGATATATAGTCCATTGTTGCAACTTCACTTCTAACTCTAATCTGCTCAGCAATTGCTGCCACAGAATCACCATCAATGCCCTCATCAAAGAAGACTGAAATAGTAACTGTACTTTGGACATCACTTACTGCTTGTTGAAAATTAACCACTATTGCATAAAATACTCCTAACAGGAATAAACATGCTACAATCGTTCCAATAGATGCTAATGAGAATATCAGATTACGCTGAATGTTCTTAGCACCTTGCTTAATACTATACCATGCCGAACTTATCTTCATCTGAATAACCACCTTTACTCTCATCGCTAATAATCTGACCTTTTTTAAGAGTTATTACTCTCTTCTTCATCATATTAACCATTTCTTTATCATGTGTTACTACCACTACTGTGGTACCTCTTTTATTTATATCTTCTAACAATTTCATAATCTCCCAAGAATTCTTAGGATCAAGGTTGCCTGTTGGTTCATCCGCCAATAAAATAGGAGGATTATTAACTAGTGCACGCGCCAAGGCGACCCTCTGTTGCTCACCACCTGATAATTCCTTAGGATATGATTTATACTTATCCGTAAGACCTACAAGGGATAACATAGCTGGCACCTGTCTTCTTATCGTTCTTGGTGATGCCTCTATAACTCTCTGTGCAAAGGCAACATTTTCATATACATTTCTATCTTTAAGCAATCTGAAATTCTGAAATACAAATCCTCTTTCTCTTCTTACCTTAGGTATTTCTCGCCTCTTTATATTAGAATAATCATAATTACTAACTTTAATTCTACCTTCAGTCGGATTAATCTCTTTAAGAAGCAGTTTCATTAGTGTGGATTTACCTGATCCACTGCTACCAACTATAAATACAAACTCACCCTTAGCAATATCAATAGTAACATCGTTAAGTGCCGTTATTCCAGTTGGGTATGTCATTGTAACATGATCAAGCACTAGCATATTCGTGCATCCTTTCTCTTATCTATTAGTATTCAAGAGATTCCATATACTTCATATATTTTACAACCATTAATGCAATCTTAAATGTTATTGCATCTTCAAATACTCGTAAATCAAGATTAGTGCTCTTCTGCAACTTATCTAATCTATATACTAATGTATTACGATGTATGTATAATTGTCTTGAAGTTTCTGAAACATTCAAGCTGTTCTCAAAGAATTTATTAATGGTAGTTAAAGTTTCCTCGTCAAAATCATCTGGAGAACGTCCCTCAAAGATCTCCTTAATAAACATCTTACATAGTGGTATTGGTAATTGATATATTAATCTACCAATTCCTAAATTGCTGTATGCAATAATATTTCTATTGCTATAGAATATCTTTCCTACGTCAAGGGCCATCTTAGCTTCTTTGTATGACCTTGAAACTTCTTTGATTTCGTTAACAATTGTACCATATGCAACATGAACAGTACTCATAGCTTCTGTATTAAGCATATCTACTATTACTTTAGCAGTCTTAGCCATATCATCATAGGTTTCATTTTGTTTAACTTCTTTAACAAGAATAATATTCTTCTCATCAACTGCAGTTATAAAGTCCTTAGTCTTACTAGAGAAAATGTTACGAACAGTCTCTAGAGCATTAGTATCCTTCTCATTCTTAGTCTCAATAATAAATACTATTCTCTTCACATCTATATCAATATGAAGTTTCTTAGCTCTATTATATATATCAACTAACAATAGATTATCTAACAATAAGTTCTTAATGAAATTATCCTTATCAAATCTTTCCTTATAAGCAACTAACAAGTTCTGAACTTGCAATGCTGCCAATTTACCAATCATATATACATCATCAGTCTCGCCTTTGGCAAGTATAATATATTCTAATTGGTTGTCATCAAATACTTTAAAAAATTGATAACCTTGTAAAACTTGACTCTCCGCTGGAGATTCTACAAATCCCACAACAGCCTTCTCATATTCATCAACGTCACGTAAAGTAGTCGCCAATGTTTTTCCCTCTGTGTCCATAACACACAAATCAATGCGTGTCACAGCCTTTATCCCCTCTATTGTATCTTGAAGTATTTGGTTCGATATCATACTGTCACTCCTTCATATAGTATTTAAATACACCTAATATCATTTTATAGCAAAACTGATAAAATTAAAAGAGGAAATACACATTTTTTATGTATTTCCTCTAAATGGTTATTATTATTCTAATTAGTTAAGGATAACTTCTTCAGTCTCTTTATCAAAGATGTGAATCTTACTTAAGTCAAATGCTAATTGAACTGTATCACCAGGTCTTGCAGTTGTACGAGCATTAACTCTTGCAGTGATATCAAATTGATCAATTGTGAAGTATAAGTAAACTTCAGCACCTAACATTTCGTAGATATTAATTCTTGCATCTATGATACTTTCTGGAGAAGACTCGATGAATAATTGCTCATCATGTACATCCTCAGGACGAATACCTAATACAACTTCTTTATCAATATAGTTCATCTCAACAAGCTTAGAAGCTTTTGAATCTGGAACTTTGATAGAGTTAGAACCGAACATTAATAATACGTCAGTTCCTGATTTAACAACTTTACACTCGATGAAGTTCATTGGAGGCATTCCCATGAAACCTGCTACGAATAAGTTTGTTGGTTTGTCATATAAGTTTTGTGGAGTATCAACTTGTTGGATGATACCATCTTTCATAACTACGATTCTTGTACCAAGAGTCATCGCCTCTGTTTGGTCATGTGTAACGTAGATAATAGTTGTTTGTAATCTTTGGTGTAATTTAGAGATCTCAACACGCATTTGAACTCTAAGCTTAGCATCAAGGTTTGATAAAGGCTCATCCATAAGGAATACCTTAGGCTCACGAACGATAGCACGACCCATAGCAACACGTTGTCTTTGTCCACCTGATAAAGCCTTTGGCTTTCTGTCAAGTAAGTGCTCAATGTCAAGAATCTTAGCTGCTTCATGAACTTGCTTGTCAATCTTCTCAGCTGGTACTTTTCTTAACTTAAGACCAAATGCCATATTGTCATATACTGACATATGTGGGTATAACGCATAGTTTTGGAATACCATTGCGATATCTCTATCTTTAGGCTCTACGTCATTAACCATCTTGTCTGCGATCCATAATTCTCCTGAGCTGATATCCTCAAGACCTGCAATCATTCTTAATGTAGTTGATTTTCCACATCCTGATGGTCCAACGAAGATAACAAATTCTTTGTCTTCGATTTCTAGATTGAAATCCTTAACAGCGTTAAATCCGTTAGGATAAATCTTGTAAATATTTTTAAGTGATAAACTAGCCATTCTATAATTCCTCCTTGGGTTCTGTTGTTTTTAATTCTGACTAACATTATAGATGTATATTACATCAATTAAAAAAGAAAAACCATATTATTATTAAACAAACATTTTTCAAATATTTTGTTCAATTTGTATACGAACAACGTTTCTTTATTAAATTGCACATTATTTATAGTCGTTTTATGGTATAAACTACTAAACATTTATTAACATTCTCTAACTCCTAATAAATCCTTCTCCCAATGCTTCTCGAACATCACTAACTATTAGAAATGCCTCTTCGTCATTATTTACCACTATTTCCTTTAAAGTCACTATTTCTTTCTTTGACACAACACACATAAGCATTTTCTTTTCATTTCTTGTATACATTCCCACAATAGATATTCCAGTTACTCCTCTTTCTAATATTTCTATTATTTCATCCGATATCTGTTGTGCCTTATCCGATATAATGTATGCCATTTTAGAATGCTTAGGTCCTTCTACAATATTATCTGAAATAGTTGTAGATAGATATATGGCAATTGTTGAATACATTGCTTTCTCCAATCCGAATACCATGCTACCTAATATTATAATTACACTATCTATTATAAGCAGTATATTAGGAATAGATAGGTGTCTTATTTTCAAGTTAATTAATGATGCCAGCAAATCCGTTCCGCCCGTTGTAGATCCCCTTGCAAATACTAAACCTAATCCAGCTCCCATTAGTGCCCCACCTATTATAGTATTTAATAAATTATCCTTTGGCAAAATCGTCAAATTAGGTATAATGCCCAAAAATATAGTTATGGCCACCGTTGCAATTAATGTTCTCTTTATAAATCTTCTTCCTTTATATTTATACGCAAATATAAAAAGAGGAACATTAACAATCGCATTAGTGAACCACAGAGGGATCCCCTGTTCACCTAATATGTTAATATTCCTCGTAAGATATTTTATTATTATCGCTATACCACTTACTCCACCAGTAACCATATTCATAGTGTTAAATATAGCCTTAATTGCATATGCCATTAAAAATGCCCCTATCAATATAAATAAATATTCTCGGCTTGCTTTTTTAACTTCTAAGCTTTTCATCTTGATTTACCTTTCTACTATTTTTTTCTTTACTTTATTCTTAAAAAAAGTATTCATAATAGTAGTATACAGTTTTTTCCCTTTTTTAAACCATAAAATCAAAAATGATTCACCTGTGCATATACACAAATTAACGTTTATCTTATTTCTATAATCCTTCAAAAATTCAAGTTGAACCTTGTCATCGAGACAAAGTATAAGCAAGTCTGGTGCAATCGAATTAATTGTATTTGCCACTAATTCATATTGACCTTCTCCAATAGTATCCAAAGATTCCCCTCTGGCAGATAAATACTGCCTCTTTGTATTCAATACCGCTAACAACTTCTCAAGTTCTTCCTTGGTATTGGTTATGACTAAGACTTCTTTTCCTTCTACTTCTACACTTGTTAATAACTTATCAAAATATTCTCTTATAGATAATCTACCCTTAGAATGTCCCAAAACATTAATCAAACTAGATTCCGTGCTATCATTTGCCGGTAATACTATATCTGCTTTATCTATAATCTGTGATATTTCCAAATTATTATCAGTCTCCATACACAATTTGGTATCTACTAAATACACCAAATTAAAGCCTTCTTCCATTAGATACTTATTAGTTGCATCATACGCCTCTTCAGTATCCAATAAATCAACATCAATCCCAAGCAATTCTATTCTGCCTGTCATATGAATACCTCTTTATTTACTTAATATCATCCTCTGTACCAACTATTATAAATATATCATAACCATCTGTTGACACATCTACTCCTGATGGTGCTGTTCCTGTTACAAGTGTAGCATTATTAAAATACGCTACCAAATCTTTACCTCTGCCATCAGTTGTTACAATAATCTTTGTACTAGTAAGTTTCTCTGCTGAATAATTTCCTTTTTCAACTTTTGCAAATCCTTCTCCAACAAGTTTATCTGCCCATGCTTTTGCTAGTCCTTTTGTCGGTGTACTATTAAGCACTAATATCTTAGCATCTTTTGAAGATATTATTTGCTCTTCTGTTGTTGGCTCTTCTGTCACTTCAGGCTCTGTTACAGGTGCTTCAGTATCAATTGAATCTGGCTCTGCTGTAGCTTCCTGTTCCTCAAGCATTCTCTTCAATTCCTCATCCGATAGGTCTTGTGTAGTATCTCCATTACCATTACCCGTAGCTTCCGATATAAAGCTAACTAAGAAGAAACCACCAAATCCTATTATTGCTATTCCTAATATAATAACTGTAGCTCTTAAAAACGCCTCTGCAAATATTCTAACAATTGTACCTTTATTCATAAAAATTGACCTCCCAAAATTATCATTCATCTTAAGTACTTATGGTAACACCATGTTAAGTGATAATAGTATAACAAATTAAATCTTTATTTTCAACTGATTTAATATTATGGTATACTTAACTTATTCTTAAATATATCATAAAAGGAGAATTTTATGAGTACTGCAATAATTACTGGCGCTTCGTCGGGAATTGGCAAAGAAGCTGCCATTTATTTATCTAAACATTATAATAATGTAGCTATTAATTCATATAAACATGCTGAGTGGCTATATGAGACCAGAGATATAATTACAGCAAATGGCTGTAACTGTATTGCTAGTGTAGGTGACATAAGTGATTTTCCATATGCCTCTGAATTTATAAACTCTGTATATAACGAATGTGGCACTATAGATGTTCTTGTTAATAATGCTGGTATATCATATGTAGGTTTGCTAACAGATATGTCATATGATGATTGGAGACAGGTTATTGATACTAATCTAACATCTGTATTTAATACCTGTAGAGCTGCTGTTCCTTATATGGTTTCACAAAAAGAAGGACATATAATCAATATTTCTTCTATATGGGGACAAGTTGGCGCTTCTTGTGAGGTTGCTTATTCAGCCTCAAAGGGTGGCGTGGATTCTTTCACCAAGGCTCTTGCCAAAGAACTTGCTCCTAGTAATGTTCGTGTAAATGTTATATCTTGTGGAGTCATAGATACCCCGATGAATTCTTGTTTTTCTACAGAAGATATAGATACACTAACTAATGATATTCCAATGGGAAGAATGGGAACGCCTACAGAAGTTGCTAGTCTTATATATTCTATGATTAATAGTCCTGCTTATATGACTGGTCAAATAATAGCTATAGACGGTGGTTTTCTATAACAAACAAAAAGACGGTAATTCATATTGACAAGTTAGTTTGCCTATTTCTAACTTATATGGTCAATTCAATGATTGTCGTCTTTTTTATTAATGATTAATCAGAATAACGTCTAGTTAACGGGTCTTTATATTCTATGTGTCCTGACCCCCATTCCTTTCCTTCGACTAAGATCTTTATTGTCTCTGCGTCGTATGCATCCAGAAATGTATTAACAAGACTTCCAACTGCACAATATTCACCACTAGTGCCTAATGAACCTGCATATATTCTATATTCATCTGATAAATCCAGTGTTAGCTCTTTGCCCTCTTGTTTAAAATCTAATAATTTTACATCTTTAGGTATCTGCTTTTTTCGCATTAATGCTTTAATTAAACTCTCTGGTGTAAGTTCTTTAATAATTACTGTGGATTCATAAAGACCATCTTCTTCCCAATTACACTTATATATTATAACTTGATTAGTATTTTTCTGAAAATTCCGTACATACGTCATTATTTGATCTGTATTTTCTTTATAAACTATTATTGTTAATATCACAACAATCGGAATGATTCCCATTAATATTCTATTTATGTTTTTCTTATACATAATAATCACCCCCTATAGAACAATCTAACATATATAAAAATATATAGTTTTACATTTACATTAATATTTTATAAATAATATTTTCTATACTATAGATTTTATTATTTATAAATTCTTTTTCCAATATATCAAGATTAATATCTGAATGTTCTACTTCCTTGGCATATCTATATGAGATTCTTATAATATCTTCTATAGATATGTTAGCATTTTCATAATATGTAGCCATCGCTATTTCATTTATTAACATTGTGCTTATAATTGCTAATTTCATTTTGCTATATTGGTTGCAATCGTATACAGCACCTAGATAATATGTAAATACAAAATACACCATTAACTGTTCAAATGTATTATCATCTAGTCTATATTTTAGAAGTTTTTCGTAGCTGTTTCTTCTATATAATATATCTTCGTATTTTCCTATCTGCTTTTCCCAGTTGGGCTTTAATTTTTCCAACTTACGAAAGATACTAAATACATCTTTCATTATATCTTTTCTATCTGTACAACTTTGTTTCTTACTGTTTACTTCGCTTTCAAATCTAATGTATGCATCTTCTCTTGCATACCTACATATAACATCATCTATCTCAAATATAGAATTCTTGTCAATTCTAGTTTGAACATCGTGCGAAAGTGCGAGTACCATTGCCATTCTTGTATATATATTTATTTCTCTGTTTTGTAAAATACTTATTATAGCTTCTCTTACTTCTAATAACTTATCAAACAGTAAATAATCAAAGTCATCGTAACTCTCATCTCTAGAAGATTTTTCTTTTTCTATAAATGTTACCTTGTTAGTATTAGTTAACATAATCTTTGCTGCTATTGGGCATGACAAAGATAAGGATACTTCTCGATATCCTTCAAATTCTTCAATGTGCCTTGGATAGTTCTTACATGTTCTGCAAAGCATATCTTTTCCTGCTTCACTGTATATATCACATAGATTCTCTTCATTTAAAAATGCACATCTTCTATTATATTGTTTAAATGTCTGTTCCTTAAAATCTATAGAGTTACAAAGGCGATTCCCAAAACCGCCCTTGTAATCCATATATTTTTTCATTGATTTATTGTCTATTACTATTTGCCAACCTGCACAACAAGTATCTTCACATTCACTTCCTATACATTCAAACTGGCTATAGTAATCTGGAAACACATAATTCATATCTACACCCTAATCTACTCATTTGCTGCTATTTCATAGATTGCCTTTATATCTTCTTTTGTTAACTTTACAAATCCACCTGTTTTACCATCACCAAGTCCAAATGTATCAACTAAGTAATCTATATCTTCTGCCTTAGCTCCTAATTCTCTAAAGCTAGTTGGCATTCCTATTGATGATAAGAATTGTTTGAATCTATTTATTCCTTCTAGTGCTGTAACTTCCGGTTGCGCATAATTCATCTCACAACCAAATATACGAGTTGCCATTTGACAAAAACGCATTACATCATGTTTCATTACATATTTCATCCAAGCTGGCATGATTACTGCTAGACCTGCTCCATGAGCACAGTCATATAATGCTGATAATTCATGTTCTATTCCATGACTATTCCAATCTTGCTCTCTACCTACACCAACAATATTGTTATGAGCTACCATTCCTGCCCACATTATATTTGCTCTAGCATCATAATTATTCGGATCACTTATCACTCTTGGAGTTTCTTTAATCATTGTTAGTATTAATGCCTCGCATAATCTATCCGTAACTTCTACTTCAGTTGTATTTGTAAAGTAGCGCTCAAATACATGAGCAATTATATCTGTTGATCCACAGCCTGTTTGATATGTTGATACAGTTTGAGTTAATGCTGGATTAAGTATAGAAAATTTAGGTCTTAGACATTCTCCGCCAGCCCCTCTTTTTAACATTCCATCTTCATGTGTTATTACTGAATCAGGTGATCCTTCACTTCCTGCTGCCGCAATTGTTAATACTGTTCCTACAGGCAGAGAATTAACTAGTCTAGCTTTTCCTGAATAGAAATCCCAGAAGTCACCGTCATAAGGAACACCTGCTGCTATTGCCTTAGACGAATCAATAACTGAACCACCACCTACTGCAAGTATGAAATCTACATTCTCTTCCTTGCACAAATTAATACCTTCATATACTAATCCACTTCTTGGGTTAGGCGCTACTCCACCAAGTTCAACATATTCTATACCTTCATTTGATAAAGAAGTCTTTACTCTATCTAATAATCCTGTTTTTATTACACTACCTCCGCCGTAATGTAATAATACTTTGGTACCATTATACTTCTTAACATATGTTCCTACCTCATTCTCTCTGTCTTTTCCAAAGACAAAATAAGTTGGACTGCAAAAATCAAAATTATTCATATTCATATCTCCTTTGCTTTATTAATCTAGCCTTAAGTTGCTCTAAAAACCTATTTGGCCCTACCACTTTAACCATTGGTCCAAATGATAATACTTCTATTAAAAGTTCCGTCTCCATAGTCTTACTATAATATATATAACACTTATAAGTATTTTCATCTATTTTAAATGTATTCTTCTCATAGTTTGCAAAATGCAACATAGTACGTTCTAAGGCATTTCTATTATTATATATAATTAATTCTAATGGTTCTTTATAATAGGAGTTGGTAATAATCCTATTTATATCAATGTCTTCATCACAATATAGATCCATAGGATGTATTGTCTTAATTCTTCCTATATTAATAGTGTCAAAATGATATATGCCATTCTTTCTTTTGTAGACTGCAAGTAATCGGAACTTATCATTCTTAACCGAATATTCAATACGACAAGGAATATACATACGGTGTATATCCACTCCATGTCCCGAACAAAAATCTATATGAACATATTGCTTATTCTTAACTGCTATAACTAGTTGTCTAAATACATCTATATATTCTATCTCTTCATAAGGATCTCTCTCATTAAACCTATCATAATAATAGAAATCATCTTCCTTAAATAAAGGTTCTACATCTATTAAATATTCTTGCCATTTTTCTATTTCACTATCATTTAAAAATAATCTTATTCTTATATCACTTAATAAAGATTTCAGCCACATTTTCTGTAATGTTGTAAGCGGTAACGCATGCGCAGTGTCTACCTTTGAAATATATCCCTCATCACTACTATCTAATAGACTCCACTCTCCATCAGTTAATTTAGGAATAATAAAAAAGTTACTCTCATCATATCCTGACTTACTTATAACACTTTCCATATCTTTAACTGTAATAGATTTGTTAGTTGCTTCATTCAAAATACTTCCCACTACTTGATAGTAGCAACCATATATCTCTGAAAATAATTCCATATTATCCCCTTTCTTATTGTCTTAACTACATAATATTATAAACTTTCTTGAATTTTTTAAAATCTACATATTTTAAGTTAGAACCATCTTATGTTTTATCCAGACTTTCATCATCTAAATCATACATTTGGTACATGTATTGTAAATCATTATTCAAAGTACGTTCAATATGTTCATTATTAGATTCTATAGAAATAATTCTTCCTATAAATGAACGAATCCACGGCATCATCTCTGTTCCATCAAACAATTCTACTTCATAGCAATATGTATTATCTCCTAGTCTAGTAATACTTCCACCACGCATTTCAGTTTCTAATCTATGTAGTATATATTGTTCTGTTTCTTCATTTACATAGAGCACTAGTTTTATATAGTCAGGCTCTCTTTTTCTATTTTCTCCAAATGAAACACCCCATGCTTTGGCAAAATTATTTTCTGCCCTCGCCCTCATGTCAGCATAATTTTCAACCTTATCTCCTAAACTTATTGATTGAATATAATCCAATCTAATGCACATATATCTTCTGGTTCTACTATTATATGTACATACATACCTTCTTCCTGTTCTTGTACTTACCATTATTTTAAGAGGAATACTTTTCTTATACCAAGTACGATTTCCACCTGTACTTCTATTCTCTATCTCAATTTCTTTTTCTTCTTTCATAGCAAGCAATATATCTGTTAAAACTTCATCTTCTAAGGTATGTACAAAAAATCCATGTTTTACACGGAAGATATTATTTTTCACGCTATATCTATCTAGCAATGTACTTCCTACTATTCCGAGTGGTGCCCATAATTGATATAGACTTATTGCATCCATCATAGACGATTCTATTTCTTCTATATTATTAATTCTATATACTATTTCTTTTCCTATTTTCTTCTTTAATATTATTCCTTCTTTGCTATATTCATTTAATTTCTTTCTAACTAGTTGTGTATCGAATACAACCTCTGCCTTTTCTCCGATTAAGTCTGTAACACTTTCAGCATTTATATCTTCATTATCATTAAGTATATCTAATATAAAGAAATGAAGCATAATATCGTTTGCAGTAAAACTCTTAGATTTCCACACTCTATATAACGGGTTAGTGTCTAATTGATTACTATCAATTGCTAGGGATATCTTCTTAACTGATTTGGTATAGTCACTTTGAATATATTCTGACAACCAACTCTCAATCCTTCTTCTCTCATTATCATAAGTTCGAGCACTCTTATGGGAGAAATCTTCCCTAGATTTAAATCCATATACAAAAAAGTCTCTCACATAGTTTCTACTTTTTCCAAAGCTTTTTATTAACTCATTAAATTCAGACATGCTCTCCCTCCTATCCTCGCAACTTTTTTTAAATGATATATTTACCATTATATTCTATTATAAGTTTCAGTAAAGCACAGCAAATAAATGGTAATCATAATATATCGATTTTAACATATATTACGATTACACAGCAACAAAACAATTAATTAAGGAAAGGGTGAAGAAAATGTTTGTGATTTGCAATGAAAATACTAAATACCCAATTAAGGTGTGGCTAAATGAAATAGGGGATATTGAGGATAGTTGTCTAGAGCAAGCATATCACCTTGCCAACTTACCATTTATACATAAATGGGTTAGTTTAATGCCAGATACTCATACCGGAATGGGAATGCCCATTGGTGGTGTTATTGCCACTAAAGATGTTATTATCCCAAATGCAGTTGGTGTTGATATTGGCTGCGGTATGATATTTACTCGTACTAATATTAAGATTGAAGATATTAAAGACATTGAAACTGGAAATGGTTCTTTGATTCAAGCAATTATTGGAGATATTTTAAGAAATATTCCTGTAGGTTTTAATCGATATAAAACACCTCAACCTTGCCTAGCACTTGATACTGCTAAGGAGGAATGGAATAAATATAAGAATAATCCTGATTTACATCCATTAATTGAAGATGGTTATTACCAAGTAGGTACATTAGGTGGTGGTAATCACTTTATAGAATTGCAAGAAGATAACGAGGGTTACTTAGGAATTATGATTCACTCAGGTTCTCGTCACTTTGGTAAAGAGGTATGTGATTATTTTCACAAAGCTGCAAGGGAATTAAATAATAAATGGTATTCTAGTGTTCCTGATGAATATAGACTTGCATTTCTACCAGTAGATACTAAAGCAGGTAGAGATTATATTAACTGGATGAACCTTTCTCTTGCTTATGCTTATGAAAACAGAGAGAGCATGATGAAGAGAACTTGTGACATTGTTGCAAGCTATCTAGAAAAACACACTAACCTTAATGTTGATTTTGAACCTTCTATTAACTGTCATCACAATTATGCTTCTCTTGAGAACCACTATGATGCAAATGTATGGGTTCATAGAAAAGGTGCAACTAGGGTTCGCGATGGTGAAATTGCCATTATCCCTGGAGCAATGGGTTCTTACAGCTATATTGTAGAAGGTAAGGGTAATCCTGAATCTTTTGATTCTTCTTCACATGGTGCTGGTAGAGCATATTCAAGAAAAGGTGCAATGAGTGCTTTTTCTGTAGAAGAGGTTATCTTAGACCTAAGAGAACAAGGTGTTGTTCTTGGTAAACATAAGAAAAAAGATGTTCCAGAGGAATGTCGTTTTGCCTACAAGGATATTGATACGGTTATGGATAATCAGCAAGATTTGGTTACTCCTATCCTTAAGTTAAAAACAGTAGGCGTTGTAAAAGGATAAATGTCCATATCCGGTATTAAGTACCGGTTGGTATATAGATTTTTAAATTACTATACTTCAGTATTGTGAACTATTCACTGCTGTGTGGTGCCTTAGATTATATCTATAGGTATACCGTAATTAAAAATCACGAGTTAAGTAGACTCGATGTTGGCTCAAAATCAACATGAATAAACAACATTATTCGGAGGTTCGAATCCTCCTCGATTGAAGAATCGATACGCAAGTGGTAAGCGAATGTTATACACCTGTCACGTGTATGAAAAAGTTGAGCGATTTCAACTCCAAAAGCCTTAGGGTGCTATGAATACTTAGTTCGGTTTTTTCGAACCTAGTATGAATGTACACCTATACACTTAGTTCGGTTTTTTCGAACTTAGTGTATATGGTGCTACCTTATCTGTAACCCTAGTATAAAGCTTGAAATCTTTTGGATACCGTATCGGAATGTAATGAATTTGGTTTATCAATCCATCTACACTTCCTTTACTAAAAAAGGATTCCGCATTTATATTAGGGCGGATAAGAAAATTACAAAAACAATTAATTAAATTCAAATTATAGAGGAGGAATTTATAATGAAATATTATGTAGGCGCTAATCAATGCGCATTTGTACTTAAAAATGGCAAGTTCATAAAAGTAGTAGGAGCTGGAAAATACTATTTTCCAATGGGCTTTGGCTATAAAATATGCATAGAAGAAATGCAAGGATCTGTTAACTACAAATCACTTCCATATGACATATTAGCAACAGACGAATTATTTAAGAAAAACACCGTAAGAATACAAGTACCTGATGGTTACTTAGGCTTACTATATGTTAATGGTTCTTTGAAAGCTTGCTTGGATAAATCTGAATATGTTTTCTGGAATGTGTTCGAAACTGTAACTTATACTTTAATATCAATGAACGATCTTGAAATGTCAGAAGAGGTAACAAAACATACTTTATCATTTGTACCATCAAGATTTTATACAAAGCTTTGTATAAATGAGGGTGAAGTTGGTCTATTATATTTAGATCATAAATTAGAGAAAGAATTATCAACTGGTACATATACTTTCTGGAATTATAATAGAGATATCTCATGCAAGGTAGTTGATATGAAGTTAAAAGAGTTAAATATCATAGGTCAAGAAATCTTAACTGCTGATAAAATAGGTATACGTCTCAATGTATCTTGCTCTTATGAGATAACTGATGCATCTGGCATAGTATCCAAGATAAACAACTTGGATAATCAATTATATTCTTATTGCCAATTAGCAATCAGAGAGTTGGTTGGAAACTATCGCTTAGATGAAATCTTAGAGCAAAAGACTACGATCTCCGAAGATATATATAAGAAACTTTGTGAAAATGCTTCTACATATTTTGTATCATTTACATCAGCTGGCATCAAAGACATAGTCTTACCAGGTGAGATAAAAGATATAATGAATACTGTATTAGTAGCAGAGAAAACTGCTCAAGCAAATGTAATATCAAGAAGAGAGGAAGTTGCTTCAACTCGTTCTTTACTTAATACTGCTAGACTTATGGATGAGAATAAAACTCTCTACAAGTTGAAAGAGTTAGAGTATATGGAGAAAATCTGTAAGCAAGTAGGTAGCGTATCATTGTCAGGTAACTCTAATCTAATAGGTCAGTTAAATGATTTGTTAGGTGCTAGATAATCATTATTAATGTGCCACCTACTATACATATTAATCCTAGTATAGCCTTCTTAGAAAGTTTTTCTTTGAATACTATATATGAAAATGCTACAGTCACTAAAATACTTAGTTTATCAATAGGCACAACTACACTAGCATATCCATCTTGAAGTGCCTTGTAGTAACTAAGCCATGAGGCTCCTGTTGCTACTCCTGATAAACATATAAATATTATTTCTAATTTGGGAACACTACCTACTAAACTTTTTTTGCCACTGGCGATTACTAATATCCATGCCATTATAAGCACTACAAAAGTTCGTATAGCTGTTCCCAGATTTGATTCTATATGAGTAATTCCTATCTTACCTAATATAGTTGTTAAACTAGCAAATACTGCTGATAGTACAGCATAGATAATCCATGTAGATTTCTTAGCAGACCTTTGCTCCTTGCTACTTTTCCCAATCATCAAATATGTTCCTAGTCCAATTAAAATAATTGCAATCCCTTTTATCAGCGTTATATCTTCTTTTAAAAACACTATGGCAAGTACCATAGTTAATACAACACTACTTTTATCAACTGCTACTACCTTATTTATATTGCCAACCTGCAAAGCTCTAAAATAACATAACCACGAAGCTCCTGTTGCCAGACCTGATAGTATTAAGAATACCCAAGTCTTAGGCTCAATCATGCCAATATCTTTCCATGAACCTGTTATAAAAACCATTATCCATGAAAATATTAGTACAACAATTGTTCTGAACGCCATGGCTATATCAGAGTCTGTTTTCTTAATTCCACATTTTGCAAGTATTGATGTAATTCCTGCAAAAAATGCAGAAGTAAAGGCAAATAATATCCACATAATAACACCACTAATCTTTCATTCTTACTTTTTCACTTTACTCTAATATATCTGTAACCAGTTCGTTTAATTCGTTTTCAAGAAGATTTATGCCTTCATTCAAACTCCTATAAATCAATAATATATATGTCTGCAGTTTCATCTTCATACAAAAAGCTACGCTGGTACTTACCACCGTTTTTTAATATTGTTCTTATTGATGGTAAGTTATCTTTTTCTACTGCAAGTTGCAATTGCTTTATTCCATAAGCTTTTGCTTTTGAGCAAATACAAGTTAACATTTCTGTAGCATATCCTTTATTACGTTCAGTTGGACGTACACTATAACCACAATGCCCAAAATCCTTCAAGAATTCATTAAGCTGGTATCTCAAATCT
>JAVBSS010000064.1:0-8262 GCA_031556525.1 Lachnospiraceae bacterium | reverse complement strand
CGTCACGATTACCTTCTCTATTTCCATATGGTCTGTTTCCGTCACGATTACCTTCTCGGTTTCCATATGGTCTGTTTCCGTCACGATTACCTTCTCTATTTCCATATGGTCTGTTTCCGTCACGATTACCTTCTCGGTTTCCGTATGGTCTATTTCCGTCACGATTACCTTCTCGGTTTCCATATGGTCTGTTTCCGTCACGATTACCTTCTCTATTTCCATATGGTCTGTTTCCGTCACGATTACCTTCTCTATTGCCATCACGATTGCCATCTCTGTATCCGTATGATCTGTTGCCATCGCGATTACCGTCTCTGTTTCCATACGATCTATTGCCATCGCGATTACCGTCTCTGTTTCCATACGATCTATTACCATCACGATTACCGTCTCTGTTTCCCTGTGGTCTTCCGCCTTCTGTTCTGCCCTGACCCCTTCTGTCCTCATTATTATAATTTCTTTGACCTTCACTTCTAGGACCTCTATTACCCTGTCCTTCTCCGTTATTACCCGCTGGTCTACCTTCTGTGCGTTCCACCACTGTTCTCCTCTCGATGTATGTTATTTTTATGTGACATATGCCACTTATAATATTTTATTTTCATAGCGCCACAAAGTCAAGTGTTTTCGTACAATTAATACATTTTTTATTTACTACATTGACAATCAGATATTGTTTTAGTATATTTAATTTATTCTAGAGAAAAGAGGTATATTTAAATGTCTGATTTTTTACATGATGAAGATTGTGATTGTGGCGAATGTGAAGAAATTATCACACTTCAATTAGAGGATGGCGATGTTGATTGTGCAATAGTTGCTACATTTCCTGTTAACGGAAAAGATTATATTGCTTTACTTCCTACTGAACCTTATGGTGACTTCGAGGAAGGTGAAGTATTCTTATACGGTTATGAAGTAATCGACGAAGAAGAGATTGAATTAATCGATATAGAAGATGAAGATGAATACGAAGCAGTTGCTGATGCATTTGATCAACTACTAGACGAAGAAGAATTCAACGAAGCCGATGAGCAATAATAATTAAATATTTACATAAAAATACTATGTTCTCAACTTGAAAACATAGTATTTTTATTTTGACATTATTTAATTACAGACTCTTATTTACTGATTCAAATATCTAAAGTTATCATCACTACTTATAAAATCAACATTATATATAAATATTATTTTAGTAATACCATTTCTAGCAATATAATTATCAATATTGTCATGATAGTATCTTAGATCCATAACATGAATATCGCTATAATTATCACATAAAAACGGAATCAATGCTTGTCCGTATGAATCTTTAATAATCAATACATTTTCTTTACTAGTAGCATTACTATTAATTCTTAATAATGAATGGTTTCCATCTAAAAACACAGAATATTTATCCTTCAACTTCAAATTATCATATTCTATTAGTGTCGTTGCTCTAGTACCATCATCTACATAGTCTACTTTATAAGTACCATTGCCATTTGTATATATAACTAAATCATCCTCTTTTTGTCCTCTAGTCGGCGCCATAGAGTATAATGCTCCTAAAAACTCATCGCTCCCTACCGTTTTGGTAAGATTACTCTTATCTGTTGGTTCTATATTAAGTCCCTTACACAATTCTGTATATCCATAATAAGCACCTTCCATTGTCCAATTCTGGTCAGTTTTAAAGTATATATATTCATCCTTGTGCTGATTCAATATATTCGTAGCATCTACTATCTTTAACTTTGCTCCTATCGACTCTTGAATACTCTCTATTATAATGTTCTGTGAATATGATTCCGCTTTGTATGGTAATTTTTCCGCATAAATTTCTGTTGCTGTAGGTACAATCAACAATGTACAATCTAAGCCTAATCTATCACTGAATTCCTCTATATCATTTAGATTATTTTCTAACTGTTCTTCTGGTTTTTCATAATCTAATAACAATCTACCATCTTGAACAAAATACACACCGTTTTCTTCTGTAACATTTAGTGTTCTCAATATATTTATTCTATTTTTCAATAATGTATTTCTGAATATTATATGATCCTTTAAGTAATCATCTATTCCTGCTATATAATCACCCGAAATAATATTTTCAGTAGTTACTGTCGGAAAGTTATTCAGTCTTCTATTTTCTGTATTAGAAAAAGACTTGTCTTTTACAAACAAATGTCCTATTGAAAATACAGCAATAAATATTAGAAATATTCCTATTGTAATCTTATCTTTCATATCAACCATCACCAACTTATTTTATCTACTAACCATAAAGGATACAGACATTATTAATAACATTAAAAAGTAAACAGGTTCAACAATACATCCAAACACTTCAAAACGTTTATTAGATTTACTTAAGGTCTTCATAAACGTAGTAACAAACAATCTTATATATGGTGTTGACGAAATAATTAGTATTATAATTATAACTCCATACGAAATCAAATAATATGTTGTTAACTGATTCCATACTGGTAACCCATTAATAAAGAACATATTTTTAAAAGTATTTATCATTTGCCCCAAATCATCGTATGCAAAAATTACCCAGCCTATATTTATTAAGAACAAAGTATATAACTTTCCTATCACATTAGGTAATTTTTCTAATATTTTACCTAAGAATAATCTTTCTAGTATTAGTATAACTGAATAGAACAATCCCCATAATAAGAAGTTAATAGTTGTTCCATGCCACATTCCTATAAGAGCCCATGTAATTATCGTACTAATTATAATACGAATTTTCTTGTTTTTATTTCCGCCTAATGGATTGAATACATAATCCTTAAACCACGAAACCAACATTACATTCCATCTTTGCCAAAACTCCGTAATACTTCTCGATATATACGGATAATTAAAGTTTGCTACATATTCAAAACTAAACATATTCGCTAATCCTGTTGCTAAATCTGTAAATCCACTGAAATTATAATACGCATATAGCATATAAGCAATTGCACACATCCATGAAAGCGCTACCGAATTATTGTATGATTTCAAATTCTTCAATTGATTAAATATATCCATCATAGTATTAGCAAATATCATCTTCTTAGCTAATCCAATAATAAAACGTTTAGCTCCCATTGCAAATTTCTCTATTGATTCATCTCTATAATTAATTTGATTTTCAATTACCTGATATTTTAAAATCGGACCTGCAACCAACTGTGGAAACATCGATATATACAATGCTAAATCCATTGGATTCTCGGTCGCCTTACTATCACCTCTATATACATCTATCAAATAAGACATTATTTTTAATGTAAATATAGCAATTCCGAACGGAAGCACTATAAAATATCTAAATACAATTAACATAGCACAATTTATTATTATACCAAATATCAATGTATTTCTAGATTTCTTCTTAATATTCAACTTATTATATTTTCTGATTATCAATCCCTGAATATATGCAACACAAATAGCCAATATAATTATTAGTAAATATATCGGCTTCCCTAAAGTATAAAACACTAAGCTACCTATAAGAAGAATCGTATTCTTCAAATACTTTGGTACACTATAATATGCTATTAATATTATTGGAAAAAATACAAATAAAAATGTTACACTACTGAATTCCATTGTTGCAATAACCCCTCATGAGCTAATCATCTAGTAATTCCAATAAAAATCTTGATGCATCTAGATCTTTATTATATAAATGTTTCAAAGAATATATATGAAGATGTTTCTTTGCTCTTGTCATAGATACATAAAACATCCTTCTCTCTTCTTCTATATCTGACTGCTTAACTGCTTTCTTATATGGTACTATCCCCTCATTAGCTTCAATGATAAATACCACATCATATTCCAATCCTTTGGCACTATGCATTGTTGTCACTGTAATGCCATCGTTATTTATTCTACCATTATTCTTGACTTGTTCCAATAGTTTATTTTTATATTCTTCAATATAATTAAACCAATCCTCATAATTTTCAAAATTTTTGGCATTTTCCATTAATTCATCTAATACATCATACAAATCTTCTTCATTCATACGCCTATATTCTGAATACTCTTTTATATACTCATCATATCCAATAGCTTTTCTAATAAAATTAATTGCCGCATACGGTTTTAACTTAGCTAACATTTTTAAATCATATTCTAATTTATATAGATTATCTATAGCCCAGTTTTTACCTTCTACATACTTTCTTAATTCTTCAAAATCTACATAACTATCAGATAAAATATCCCTTTTTAAGTATCTATTAGGTTTATTCAATATTCTAAGAAACAGACTTCTTTCTCTATTTCCTAGTGCTGCATTAATATAATCAAATATATTTTTAGATACAAAATGGTCGTAAATGTTAGGTATCTTATCTCTCATTTTAAATGGAAGATTATACTCCATTAACTTGCTTACCATACATCTAGGTTGAGTATTTAATCGATATATAACTGCCATATCTTTATAAGCTATGCCCTTTTCATTATACTCTCGTATCTGTCTAATAATATTATTGCTTTCCTCTATTTGATTCTTTGCATAATGTATATGTATAGGTTCACAACTAGGATTGTTATTGACTATCAATTTACTATATCTCTTAGTATTATTCCCTATTACCTTTAATGAACCACTTACAATTTCTTTACTGCATCTATAATTAATATCTAACAATATCTGCTTAATATCTGCAAAATCATTTGTTATATTTAACATTATTTCTGGTTTAGCACCTCTAAATCCATATATGGATTGATCGTCATCTCCAACTATAAAAAGATTATTTCTTGGTGTTGCTAATAATTTTACTATCTCATATTGAATCTTATTAATATCTTGAAATTCATCTATTAAAATATATCGATACTTCTCTTGCCATTTACTACATATATCTGGTCTCTGACTAAGTAATTCATAACAATATACAAGCATATCGTCAAAATCTAATTTCTTCATCTTACTTAGACTTTGTTGATATAAATAGTATATTTTTCTAAATACTTCTTCGCCACAATTAGTACTGTAATAGTTTTCAGGACTAATCATATCACCCTTTATATAACTAATTTCACTTACCACATTTGCTATATATTCTTCCTCATCCTCGTATTCAAGATTAAGGTTTCTAATTATATCGTGTAATATCTTATATTTAACATCCTCTGTAAGAATATTATCTACAGTATATCCATATGCAGCTCGTAGCATATAAAAGAATACTGAGTGGAATGTACCAAAAGTACAGGGAGCATATGCTCCCTGTGTTAATATATCAAATCTTTGTTTCATCTCCGTAGCTGCTGCTTTGGTAAATGTTATAACAAGTATATTATTTGGATTAATACTATATTGTTCAATTAGATATTTTACTCTATGTGTAATTACCGTTGTTTTTCCTGAACCTGGTCCAGCAAGCACAAGCATAGGTCCATCTTTATGAATTATAGCTTGCTTTTGAGAATCATTAAAACCCTTTGACAATTATGCTTCCTCCAATTTGGCAATACCAACTTCCATTCTTCTAAGAGATTCTTCCTTACCTAGAATATGCATAATCTCAAATGCTCCACCAGGAGTCATTTGCTTACCAGAAACTGCAGTTCTGACAGGCCATAGACCTGTTCCATTCTTAATTTCTTTTCCTGCAATATATTCCATAAGCTTGTCATGAAGTCCATCTACTGACCAATCTTCAAAATCTTTCAATACTTCATATTCTTCTCTAAGTATTTCTAGAGCATTCTCACTATTAGTCTTCATTTTCTTATGTGTATACATATCAATGCTATAATCAGGTAATTCTTCTATAAAATCAATATGATCCTTAACATCTGGGAATACTTCTACTCTTGTCTTTACAAGTTCATAAATCATATCCATATCTTCTACTTCCCTTGTAATAACTTGATTAATATATGGTTCAGCATATTCTTTAAATCTATCCATATCCATATTCTTAATGTATTCACCATTCATCCAACGTAATTTTGTCATATCAAATACAGCTGGTGACTTAGATATATTTCTATAATTAAATTCTTTCGCTAACTCTTCTAACGTAAAAAACTCTTCATTAGATTCTGGACTCCATCCAAGTAATGCTACAAAGTTAACTATAGCTTCTGTTAAGAATCCTTGCTCTAATAGATCTTCATATGAAGAATGTCCACTTCTCTTACTTAATTTTTGATGCTCTTCATTAGTAATTGTAGGGCAATGTACATAAACTGGAACTTCCCAGCCAAACGCCTCATATAACCTATTATACTTTGGTGATGATGATAGATATTCTTGTCCACGAACAACATGTGTTATTCCCATTAAATGATCATCTACAACATTAGCAAAATTATAAGTAGGGTAACCATCTGATTTTATAAGTATCATATCATCAAGTTCACTATTATCCACTGTAATTATTCCATATATCTCATCTTCAAAACTTGTAACACCTTCTGGATTATTATTTTGTCTAATAACATAAGGCATACCACTAGCTAGTTTCTCTTCAATTTCTTCTTTAGTAAGATGTAGACAATGCTTATCATATCTAGAAACTTCTTTGCCACTTATAGTAGTTCTTAGAGTCTCTAAACGCTCACTATCACAAAAACAATAATACGCTTCACCCTTATCAATAAGTTTCTTAGCATATTCTAAATATAAGCCTTGTGCTTGTCTCTCACTTTGTATATATGGTCCACAACCTTTATCGATATCTGGACCTTCATCATGAATAAGACCAGTTCCTTCTAGTGTGCGATATATTATGTCAACCGCACCCTCTTGTTCTCTCTCTTGGTCTGTATCTTCAATTCTTAATAAAAAATCTCCATTATCATGCTTTGCAATTAAATATGCATATAATGCTGTTCTTAAATTACCTACATGCATTCTACCTGTAGGACTTGGTGCAAATCTAGTTCTAATCTTACTCAATGTTCTCTTTCTCCTTAGCTAAAACATAATATCTGATTTTGACTTTAATAATCTTCCGCCATTAATAATACATAGAACCCCCATAGTAATTCCAACCACTGCTAATACTATTCCTAATACTAGATTCCAAATACCCACACTCTTCATTTCATGATAAATCTTCTCATTCATTGTAACTACCTCCTTAAATATTATAATATTTCTAAATTAATTACTCTATTTAACACCGTATTTATCATAATAAGCATCAATTGCTTTCTTTATATCTTCATCTATAATTACAGTACCCCTATATGGTCTATTGTATAAATGCTCTACTACCTCGGCCATAGTTACAATAGCTGTAGTCTTAATTCCGTATTTTTCTTCAATTTCAGTTAAAGCACTCTTCTTGCCTTGACCTCTTTCCATTCTGTCTACTGATACAACAAGACCTAACACATCTACATTACCTTGTGCTTTTACTATCGGTAAAGTCTCTTCTATTGATGTACCTGCAGTTGTAACATCCTCAATTATTACAATCTTATCGCCATCTTCTATAGGACTTCCTAATAGAATACCTGTATCACCGTGATCTTTAACTTCTTTACGGTTAGAGCAATATCTTATGTCCTCATCAAAAGTATCAGCTATAGCCATTGTTGTAGCTACACTTAGCGGAATACCCTTGTATGCTGGTCCAAATAAAACATCAAAATCTAATCCAAATGTAGAATTAATAGCCTCCGCATAGTATTCACCTAATCTCTTTAGTTGAGCACCAGTTCTATAAAAACCAGTGTTAACAAAAAATGGTGTTTGTCTACCACTCTTAGTTGTAAAATCTCCAAATTTTAATACCTTACAATCGATCATAAATTCTATAAATTCGCGCTTATATTGTTCCATATATCCATTTTCTCCTTATTTTATAGGGTTTTAGCCTATTGTATTTTCTAAATTTTGCTCTACTACACCATTACTACACCATTTGTCCCTATGCTCTTCTTTGCTCCATCTTCTGCATTTCTTCAAACAAAGTATCTTCTGTTACATGACAATATAAATCCATAGTCATTTGAAGTGTACCATGCCCAAGCACTTTTTGGAGTGTCTTAGGTTGTACCCCATTTTCAATTGCCCTTGTTGCAAACGTATGTCTAAATGTATGTGATGCAAAATATTTAAACTTAGAATCTTCCTTCTGAATATTTTTAATAATCAATTCAATACATTCTTTTACAAGAAACTGGTTTGTTGGCTTATTGTTTCTTGTAACAAACACCAAATCTTCGTAGCCTTCTAGTGCTTCCTTTCCCTTAAAGATAATTTCCTGTTTATTTATCCTTTGC
>JAVBSS010000050.1:0-47013 GCA_031556525.1 Lachnospiraceae bacterium | reverse complement strand
ACCTCATATAGGAAATACTTACGAGATAGTATTAGCAGATAGCATAGCAAGATATAAGAGATTTGTGGGGTTTGATGTAAGATTTCAGACAGGAACAGATGAACACGGACAAAAGATTGAGATTAAAGCAGATGAAGCTGGCATTACACCAAAGGAATTCGTTGATGATGTTGCAGGACAGATTCAGAGTATTTGGGATCTAATGAATACCTCATATGACAAATTCATTAGAACAACAGACGAATACCATGAAGCACAAGTTCAGAAAATGTTTAAGAAGCTTTATGATCAAGGTGATATATATAAAGGACACTATGAAGGAATGTACTGTACACCTTGTGAGTCATTTTTTACAGAGTCACAACTAGTAGATGGTAAATGCCCAGACTGCGGAAGAGAAGTACAGCCAGCCAAAGAAGAAGCTTATTTCTTCAAACTAGCAAAATATGCAGATAAATTAATTGATCATATTAATACACATCCTAATTTTATTCAACCAGAGTCAAGAAAGAATGAGATGATGAACAATTTCCTTCTTCCAGGACTTCAAGATTTGTGTGTATCAAGAACTTCATTCAAATGGGGTATACCTGTAGATTTTGATAATAAGCATGTAGTATATGTATGGATTGATGCATTATCTAACTACATAACAGGACTTGGATATGATGTTGATGGTAGATCAGATGCTATGTTTAATAAATACTGGCCAGCAGATTTACACTTAATTGGCAAGGATATATTACGTTTCCATACTATCTATTGGCCAATTATGTTAATGGCGTTAGATATGCCTTTACCAAAGCAAATATTCGGTCATCCTTGGTTAATTCAGAGTGATGGAAAGATGAGTAAATCAAAAGGAAATGTATTATATGCTGATGATTTAGTAGAAGTATTTGGTGTAGATGCAGTTAGATATTTTGTTCTTCATGAAATGCCATTTGATAATGATGGTGTTATTTCTTGGGAGCTAATTGTAGAGAGAGTTAATTCAGAGCTTGCAAATACATTAGGTAATCTAGTTAACAGAACAATATCTATGTCTAACAAATATTTTGACGGTGTTGTGAATAATACTAATATTAAAGAGGATGTTGATGAAGACCTTAAGAGAGTGGTATTAGATACAAGAACTAAAGTAAATGCTTGCATGGATAAACTTAGAGTTGCGGATGCAATTACAGAAATATTTAATTTATTTAAGAGATGTAATAAATACATAGATGAGACAATGCCTTGGGTATTAGCAAAGGAAGAGGACACTCAACCACGTTTAGAGACAGTATTATATAATTTAGTAGAGAGTATTGTTATAGGAGCTAACCTTCTTAAATCGTTTATGCCAGAGACAGCTGATAGAATACTTGCTCAATTAAATGCACCAACAAGAAAAGTAAATGAATTAGTATCATTTGGTGGTTATGAATCAGGTACTAAGGTAACAGATTCACCAGAGATATTATTTGCAAGATTAGATTTAGCTGAAGTATTAGCAAAGGTTGAAGAACTTTGTCCACCAGTAGTAGAAGAGGAAGAAGTTACAGAGGCAGGAATTGATATTGAAGCAAAAGAAGAGATAACAATAGATGAATTTGACAAGATTCAATTACAAGTTGGTGAAATACTTGCGTGTGAGGAAGTTAAGAAATCTAAGAAACTTCTATGTTCACAAGTTAAGATAGGTAGTCAAGTAAGACAGATTGTATCAGGAATCAAAGCTCATTATACTGCAGAAGAGATGGTAGGTAAGAAGGTAGTAGTAGTTACTAACCTAAAACCTGTTAAGCTTGCAGGAGTAGAATCACAAGGTATGATATTATGTGCAGAAGATGCAGAGGGTAACTTAGCACTTCTAACAACTGGAAAAGAAATGCCTAATGGAGCAGAGATTAAATAGAGAGGCGACTTAGTATGAGCAAGAAGAATATTGTAGTTATATTTGGCGGTAGATCTTCTGAGCATGATGTATCATGTATGTCAGTAGTTACTATTGCAAATGCGATTAATACAGATAAATATAACGTAACCCTAGTTGGTATTACCAAAGAAGGAAAATGGTTACTAGCAGATAGCATTTCAGATATAAAGACTGGTGAGTGGAGAAACTCTAGAAAGACAGCAGTAATATCACCAGATACTACAACAAAAGAGTTAATTGTATTAGAAGATAATAATTATAGTAGTGTATCAATTGATGTTATATTCCCAGTACTTCATGGACTAAATGGAGAAGATGGAACTATTCAAGGATTATTTGAACTTGCTGACATTCCATATGTAGGCTGTGGAGTATTATCATCAGCGGTATCTATGGATAAATTATATACAAAAATAATCGTTGATACACTTGAAATAAATCAAGCACAGTATGTTGGTATTAGAAGATGTGATTTATCAAATATGGATGAAGCAGTTGCTAGAGTTGAGAATAAACTTTCTTATCCTGTATTTGTTAAACCATCATGTGCAGGTTCATCAAAGGGTGTTTCAAAAGCATCTAATAGAGAAGAATTAGTAAAAGCGCTAGAAATAGCGGCTATAGAAGATAGCAAGATTCTTGTAGAAGAAACAATTATAGGTAGAGAACTTGAATGTGCAGTATATGGTGGCAGTGAAGTAGATGCATCAGGAATAGGAGAAGTACTTGCGGCAGCAGAATTCTATGATTACGATGCAAAATACAATAATGCTGAATCAAAGACTGTAATTGGTCCAGAGCTACCAGAAGGTAAAGCAGAAGAGATAAGGCAAGCAGCGATAGCTATATTTAAGGCTGTAGATGGTCATGGATTATCAAGAGTAGATTTCTTCTTAGAAAAAGATACTAATAGAGTTGTATTCAATGAGATAAATACATTGCCAGGATTTACATCAATAAGTATGTATCCAATGTTATGGAATGCCAAAGGATATGACATAGAGACTCTAGTAGAAAAACTCATCGAAAGTAGTTATCAAAGAGTATAAGTTAAGAAAGAGGATATTATGAAACAATCTCCTATAGGTGTGTTTGATTCAGGTGTTGGTGGACTTACTGTTGTAAGGGAAATTATGCGTCAATTACCTAATGAAGATATAGTGTATTTTGGCGATACAGCCAGAGTTCCATATGGAAGCAAGTCGAAACAGACCGTATTAAAATATTCAAAACAAATAGTAAGATTTTTAAAGACCAAGAATGTAAAGGCAATTGTGGTAGCTTGTAATACTGCAAGTGCCCTTGCTCTTGATGAGATACAAGCAGAGTTAGATATACCTATTATTGGTGTTGTTATGCCTGGTGCGAAGATGGCAGCAGAGACAACAGTAACAAATAATATAGGTATAATAGCTACCGAAGCTACTATTAAGTCAGGTATATATACGGATTATTTAAGAGAATTGAATCCTAATATTACGGTAGTAAGTAAAGCTTGCCCTCTACTTGTACCCCTTGTTGAAGAAGGCCTTCTTGAAGATAGGGTTACCGACGATATAGTAGGTAGATATCTCCAAGAAATCAAAGAGTATAATGTAGATTCTCTAATATTAGGCTGTACTCATTATCCCCTACTTCGAAATACTCTAAAGAGATTTATGGGGGATAAGGTTAATTTGGTTAATCCTGCTTATGAGACAGCAAAGAGTCTTAAAGAATTACTTTCTGAACAAGAGTTGCTTAACATTGAAAAACATGGGGTTAACCATGAATACTATGTAAGTGATGGTGTTGATAAATTTATATCGTTTGCAGAAAATGTATTGCCTTGTCATGTGACAGGAACAGAAGTAATAAATATTGAAAAATACTAGATATATTGAGGTGATATAATGACTAAAAATGTTCGGATACATATTATTGGAACTCAATATATAGATGGAATTGAAGATAAGACAGAGATACGAGGACTTGGAACATATTATGAAAAAGGTGGAAAACATTATTGCTTCTATGAACATCGTGATTTAGATGATAAGACGGTGTATAAGAAAACAATAAAGTTTGATTCATGTCAAGTTGAGATGTCTAATAGAGAAGAAGAGAATTCTACAATGAGGTTTAATGTCAATACTAATCACTCTACAGTGTATAAGACTGTAATGGGATTAATGAATATAGATATAGATACCAAATCATATAAATATAGTTTTCTAGATAATATTATTGATATTGATATTGATTATGAATTAACTTTTAATAGTGATATTACATCAGGACATAGAGTAAGTGTCAGAATAGAATCTGTTTAATAGACTGAAAGAATCTAAAATAATATGGAGTTATAATGAACCAAGAGAGAATACATGAAGGATTCTTAGGAATCTCTACAACAGGAAAGATCTATACATTTAATGATAATGAAGATTATAATATATATGAGCCCACTTCTTATAGTGGGCTAGTTTCATTATTTGAGGAATTTGAGTTAAAACCAACAGACAAGCTAGTGGATTTTGGCTGTGGACTTGGTAGAGTAATGTTTTACTGTAATCAAAGATTCTTGTGTAGAGTAACAGGTATAGAAGCAGATGAGGAAGTATATGAGAAGCTTCTTGATAACAAAGCTTATTACGGTGCAAGGTTTCATGGAAGAGAAGAAGAAATAGAAACAATACTTGGCAAAGCAGAGGATTATGATATTCAACCTGAAGACAATGTGTTTTATCTATTTAATCCTTTTAGTGAAAATATATTTAATATAATTATGGATAAAATAGAGGACTCTCTTAGAGAACATCCTAGAATGATAACAATAATAATGTACCATGCTACTGAAGGATATAGAATGATATTAGGAAATAGGGGATATTCTATATATAGATTAATTAGACTTCCTGAATATGATTATGACTATTATGAGAAAATACATGTATACAAGAATTATCTATAACTCTTTTCGAATGCTCCAAAATACGGATGCCATAAACACTACACATATAACCCATGAAAATGGTTCAGCAATACATGCACCAGCGTAGCCAAAGATAGGAACAAATATAAAAGTAGCAATAATTTTAATAATTAATTCCAAGGAACTTGATATTAGAGGAGTGACTTTTCGACCTAGTCCTTGAAGAGAAGTTCTCAGTATTAGTAATACTCCAAGAAAAGTATAAAAGGGCATATTTATTTTTAGGTTCATAACAGCATTAGATATAATATGTTCATTAGTTGTCCCGGTTATATAATGTATGAGAGGATTAGCAAAAGCATATACAATTATTAAGGCACAAACAGACCAGCAAGAAGCAGCAAGACAAGTCTTTTTAATAGATTCTTTAATTCTATCAATTTTTCCAGCTCCGTAATTCTGACTAACAAATATAGCATTTGCAGTTGCTAATGTAGCAAGAGGTTGCATGCATATATCTATAATTCTGCGTGATGAAGTCTGAGCAGTTATTATTCCTTCGCCTAAACCGTTAACGGCGGCTTGTAAAACTACCGAGCCTATCGAAAATATCATAGACATTAAGCCCATAGATAATCCGCTCATAAGTACTTCAAGGGCGTGGGCTTTATCAAAGACAAAATCCTGTAAGCTAATAGATAGTTCAGGATATTTTTTTGTTAATTGAATAAAACACAATACTACATTAACAAGTTGTGCAAAAACAGTTGCAAGTGCTGCACCACCAACACCCATATGGAATATGGCAATAAATATCCAGTCTAAAACAATATTTAATATAGTAGATATAATTAAAAATATTAATGGTAGTTTACTATTACCAACAGCATTTAATATACTAGCTTGCATATTAAAAAACATATTAAATAGGATTCCTATAAAAATGATTAAGGCATATAAATAAGCATCATTAAATATAGAGTCTGGTGTGTTAAGTAATGATAACATGGGTTTTAAAAATAAAATTGAAACAAAAGTAAATAAAACTGAGATGCATATGTCAAAAACAAGCATAAGCGCTATAGTATTTTTAAGCCTATTAGTATCTTTAGACCCAAGAACTCTAGCAACAACTATTCCAAAACCATTATTTAGACCAACAGATAAACCAACAATAAGGCTATATAAGGCGCTTGTTGCACCGATTGCAGCTACAGCATTATCACCTAGCTGATATCCTGCAATCATAATATCAACAATATTATATAGTTGTTGAAAGAAGCAACTTATGAATAAAGGAATTGCAAAAATAAAAATATGTGACATAATATTGCCTTGGGTCATATCTGTAATGTTGTTTTTTATTGTACTCATTTGGACACGATGCACCTCAAATTTCTATATATATTTTAATGTATCTTCTTTTTTAATAAAGTCGTAGAAACTATTCTCCTTTGAACTTACAAATGGATTACCGTATTTTCTTGCTCTGTTAAGGATATCATTATACATATCTCTATATGCTTTTTCAATCTTTTCTCCATTATCAAAAGATGAAAAACCGTAAGAAAGAGTACTATAATATTCATAATCCATCTTCATAACGTTGTCATGATATTGTTGGAATAATTCTTTTAAATCTGGTCTATCATCAATTTTAATGCAACGCTCTTCTTGTTCTAAAGCAGCAATTCTATCAGGTCTACTTAATCTATAGTGGCTGAAATGATAAAAGATTAATTTGTGCTTGTCATTTACATAATATTCATCTTCAATTTTAGTTATAAATCGATTTTGAATATTCCAAAATGCAACATTGTATCCAGGGTCTTTTAATACATATACTGCTTTAAATAGTGCAGGGGCAAAGTCTATCCATTTCTGGTCCCAAGCTAAGAAATCTTCTGATGACAGAAAACATTTATTAAATAATTTCTCACTCCACCATGATATTAACTCTCTTCCATTTTTATCATTTTTAATAGAGATATATCCAAGGTTATATACGCCGTATTGGAGGAAGTCGTCAATTTTAGAAATATCGGTGTCTCTATCTTCTTTCCCGTTAGCTAAGTGAGGAGTGATGATGATTGAATGTTCCTCTAATAAGCTATACATATCATCTAAACTATTAAATAATAGTATATCAGAGTCCAAATATGTAATACTGTTATAGTTATAAGTATCAAGAATCCACCCAAGGTAATATGGCTTAAGGGCAGTATTAAATTCCACTAAATCATACTTAAATGCCATGCTGTCGACATTGTCAATTCCTAAGTCGAATATGTAATTTATCTTCATAGGAAAAGAACAGTTAGATTCAAGCTTAGGTTTTATATCTTCGGATACTTTATCAACAATAAGAACATATAAATCAATGTCTTTGTTGTGTTTGTTAATGCTATTCATAAGGCTTTTTGCCTGAGCAAAATAGTTTAATGAAACGATGGTGCATATTGCGTTTTTATTCATTATAAAAACCTCCTATTAATTGTTTTATTATATGGTTTTAAAATATACTATGTAATTTACTTGTTTATAGTTATAGCTATAATATTTAAAAATGAATTAATTGGAAGAGATATGCTAGAGATTATCCCTTTCCTGCGAAAGTTAATAGTTTTGCTATATATGTTAGCAACTCTAACCTTTGGGGGCTCAGCATCAACAATTCGCTTTAAAACATTTCCAGTCCAAACTATTTTCTTTGGAGAAACATCAATATCATATTCGTTGTGATTCCAACCATTAAATCCTAGACAAATTCTTTCTTTAAAACCATCTGTATAATTAATGGTTATGTAGTCATATACCATTTCGTTATATAGGGCGGAGCCTATAAATGTAACAGAGGAGTATATATCATTTTCTACATTTATCTGTTGACCTATACAAACAACACTATCCCCACGTTCTGTAGGAGTTGGAAATGTAAAATGTTCATCTTGAAGATCATATACTGTTCCAAAAGGCACATCACCTTCATAAAAATATCGATTATGTATAATTCTAATATCCAAATCTTTAGTAATATCTGAATTAAATAATGAATGGTTATAGTAATTAGATAAATCAATCATATTGAAATTAGAGTTTGATTGTTGATGATTATACTTATTTTTTAAAAATTCTAAATCAGCATTTAAACTACATTCATATTCAGCTATTTCTTTAATTATTTTGGACATTACTATTTTTGTTTCGGTATACAAATTATTATTGTGATAACTGTTTGCAAAGAGCATTCTTAAATAATTCCATTTTGAAGAGGAAATCATAGCCTTATTAATTATGTCATCGAATAGATTGAAGTTAAAATAGTTGTTTAGGTAAGTTAGACATTTTGTGAAAACAAGTCTACTTCTATATAGCACTAATAAGTCAAAGTAAAAAGGAACATATAGGACGCTTTTGCGATCTTGCACTTCGGTTTGTAGATCCATATCTAAAACATCATCGGCAAGCTGTAACATTTCTTTGTGCCAGTTATGGCTACTACTATAGCAATATGATGTTACTGGTTTACTAAGGTTCGGGTACTTAGAGAAATATTCATTGCACCCATTGGTCACAGGAGTATCTAATTTTTGAATTAGACATATTCTATCTAGTATTTCATATAAATCAATATCTTTGCTTGCAGCTTCTTTAGAAAAGGAAGAATACCATTGATAACTTTGTAAAAACACGTTTTTTGAAATTGTAATAGTAATTCCTAATTCATGAAAATTAATTAAGTTAATGCTTTGGTCTTCGTTAATACCAACAACTAGAAAAGGAAGAATGTTAAGGTCTTCTTCTCCTTGTTTGATATCCCAAATTGACGATGAGTTATCTAGCCCTATTACAACGGGGGCACCCTGACTTACACTTTCTTTGCATAGGTTATATACGTGTGTTGGTGAATAATCAGTATCAGTTTTGTCAATCTTATTAATAAATACACCTTGATAAGTATTTAGAAAATCCATTAAATCTAAATAATGAACTCCTATTCTATTACCAATGCATTTATCTCCGTCGGTTTTTGTATATGAGAAGTTCATTGTTCCAGAAAACATTAAGTCGTGATCACAACCAAAAAACTCTGTTATTGTAGAAATGATCTTCTCTTCACAAAAATAAAAATCGTCTTGCCAATGTTTGTTAATGTTAGAACAGTTTATTGAATTTGCCATAAAAATCTCCTTTTTAATATGATAGGCGTAGTTTAACATACTTTGGCACAATATGTCAATATATGGAATACAATAATAAAAAAGAAATGCAAATTCTTGTTTAAAGAGAATTTGCATTTCGTATAATTAATATTATTCTACAAATATAAGAAAATGGATTTTATTTTTTCTTCTTAGCTTGTTTAGCAGCCTTTTTATCTGCTTTAGCTCTTTCTTCAGCTGCGTATATTTCTTGATATTCTTTTTGTTTTCCACGCATTTTTGAACGAAATCCCTTTTTAGCAGGAGCAGCTTCAACTTTTCCACGAACATTTTTAACACTAACTAAGTATATACCACTTACCATTGCTTTAACTTCACCTTTGATAGGAAGTTCATCAAATATAGATTCATCACAGATAAGATTCATAATCTGTGGGCCTATTTTTGCTTTAACAATAGGAAGTCTTGAATTGTGCATACGCTTTGGAGTTTGTTCTAAAACCACCTTAGGAAGACCGGCCTCCTTCATTTTCATAACTTTCTTACTTATAATAAACATTGTCATAGGTTGAGCTGCGGCTTCGAGCTGATCCCTCTGTGACATTTGTTTTTTCTGAAGTCTGTTTCCGACTATATATAATATAACTAATATAATCATAGCAATTGCAGTAACTAATAGGGCAATCTGCCATCCTGTCATATCTATGTACCTCCTTAAATTATTATTCTAAGTAATCATTCTAGCATTTTTTATTACATTTGCAAAGAGAGATTATAAAATTTAGTTTTTGTGTTCATCTAGCATAGCTTGAACTTTAGTTTGAACATATGCTGCTGAACGTCTCTTGTATTCTTCTGGAAGATCGGTTTTTAAGTTAAGGGGCTCGCCGAAAATAACTTTAACAGAGCCCTTCTTCATTCGCAATTTGCCTAAGTTTTCTAAAAGATCATCAGTTCCTATAATAGCTACAGGAATAACTCTACATCCAGACTTTTCGGCCATTTTAAGACTGCCTTCCTTAAAAGGAAGCATTTCTTCTTTCTGACTTCTTGTTCCTTCTGGACATAGGACCATATTGTGACCTAGTTTAAGATATTCGGCACCTTCCTTGATGGTTTTGAGACCTTCGCGAGGATTGTCTCTATCTAGGAATAGGCAACCAATGTCTTGCATCCACCAATTAAGAAATGGAATTTTCTTCATCTCAACTTTAGCTATAAAACCTACAGGTTTTCTAATCGCATTGTGAACACATAATATATCCCAATAGCTTCTGTGATTTGGTGTGAACAATATAGGTTCATCATCGGGAATAACTTCATGATTAATAACTTCAATTTTTACACTATTAAAGAATATGCAATTGCTGAAAGCCCAGTTAATACATTTGTGAGCAATATTCCATTTTACAGTTGGCTTTTTCTTGCCTATCAACCATATAACAAGGTGAAGAGGCGATGAAAGTATTAAAAATAATACGAGAAAACCAAGAACTAAAAAACTTCTAAATGTCATAATATCACCTATCTTCCATAAAGTTTAGCAGTTTCAAATAATCTTGCTGCTAATTGGTCATTCATATCATTATCAGTAAATCTCCAAGACCAGTTGCCCTCTCCAACGCCAGGTGTATTGAATCTAGCCCAAGAGTCAAGGCTTAATACGTCTTGCATTGGAACGATTGCCATGTTTGCTACAGAAGAGAAACAAGATCTAATCATAGTCCAGCAGACATCGCCACCATCAGTATTAAAATATCTTCTAAGCTTATCCTTTGAAGATTCATAAGCGTTCTTATACCAACCAAGAGTGGTATCATTATCGTGAGTACCTGTGTAGCATACACAATTTCTAACAAAATTATGTGGAAGGAAGTTGTTTTCTTCTGGATTTTCAAATCCGAATTGAAGAATTTTCATTCCTGGCAGATCAAATTTATCTCTAAGCTCAATTACAGAAGGTCCGATTTCACCTAAGTCCTCTGCAATAATTGGAAGATGATAACCAAGAGTAGCTTCAAGTGTAGTGAAGAAATTAATACCAGGTGATTCTTCCCATTTACCATTTATAGCAGTGTCCTCACCGTAAGGTATAGCCCAGTATGTATCAAATGCTCTAAAGTGATCTATTCTTATAAAATCAGCAAGTGTTAATTGATATTTAATTCGCTCAATCCACCATGCGTAACCAGTTTTGGTATGTGCACTCCATTTGTATAGTGGATTACCCCATAACTGACCAGTAGCACTAAAATAATCTGGCGGTACACCAGCAACTACGGTTGGATAACCGTCTTTATCTAATTGAAATAATGACTTGTTGCACCATACATCAACGCTATCAAAAGCAACAAATATAGGAATATCTCCAACAATTTTTATATTCTTATTATTAGCATATTCTTTCAATGCAAACCACTGTTTTTGGAAAAGAAATTGAATGAAATTATAGTAACCCATCTCATCAGCTAGTTTTATAGCCCAGTCGTTCTTTTGCTTTGCGGTTGGCTTCTTAAGGGTAGGTTCCCACATGTACCAAGGGGCACCTTGATGATAATCTTTAGCTGCCATAAATAATGAATAATCAAATAGCCAAGAGGTATCGTTACAGAAATCTTCGTATTCCTTCATAAGCTCTTCGTTACTAGAAAAAGAATCGTTGATATCTTTATCTATAAATCTAGAGTAAGCCTTTTTGAGAAGACCTGTCTTAAATTCAATTAGCGAACCAAAATCAATGTCAACAGGGTTCCAAGCTGGCATATCGTCAAAGTCTTCATTTAATAATAAACCGTAATTTTTTAATTCATCTATAGAAATAATAAGGGGTTGCCCTGCAAAAGATGAAAATGGTTGATAAGGCGAATCGCCAAATCCGGTGTGTCCTATTGGTAATACTTGCCACAAGTTAAGTCCTGATTTCTCAAGGAAATCTACAAAATCATAAGAACCTTTTCCTAAATCACCAATGCCATAAGGGCTTGGAAATGATGTTGGATGGGCAAGAATACCAGCATATTTATCATGGTTTAGTTCTAAACCAGTTATATTTGCCATAAATGTATCCTCCTAAAGTCGAATTAACTAGAAAGTTAATGAAAATGTACGTTTTGTGTAAATACACAACATTTTTAATTATACATAATTGCATGTGTTTTTACAAGAAAAAGCGGACAATAACTTCCCATAATAAGTATATTGTGCCAAAAATGAAATAATACCATAGTATATCTTGCTAATGTTAGACCTTAAGAGAAGGTGTATAACCTTGACAAAAAGGGACTTTATTTGTATAGTATTCTATATAAAAAATAGGAGGATTCAAAAATGGACGCAAAAACTACATCAGTTATAGCACACATAGGCATTATAGGTTTCCTAGTAGCATATATCTTTGGCGATAAGGAAAGCTCATTATCACAATTTCACTTAAATCAAGGACTAGTTCTTGGATTATTTGCAATATTAAGTCCAATACCATGTATAGGATGGATATTAGGTATAATAATTTGTGTATTCGAGGTTATGGGTATTGTAAACGCAGTTAATGAAGAAGAGAAGCCAGCACCATGGTTTGGTGGAATTCAAATAATCTTCAAATAAGAGTGAGAGAATAATCTACATAAATAAAAGGCAATCTGGATATTGATATCTAGATTGCCTTTTATTGTGGAGAAATTAGTTGTTTAGGATTAGGAAACGTTCTTTAGTAGAGATGTATTTACAGGAAAAATATGATACAATAAGGGCAAGGGGGTAGAAAGGTGAGCTTATACAACGATTGAAAATATTTAAGAAAAGGAGTAAAGGGTATGAAAAAAAGATTAAAAGGATTATTAATAGCATTATTTTTATGTGGTACGATATTGCCTAATGGTAACGTTAAGGCGGAAGAATTAGAAGATGTAGAGAAAATAGAAGTTATAATGGATGATGAAGATTTGACAGGAGAAACTAGTGTTGTAGGATCCAACCTTGTATCAGAAGATTATACATACACTGTATTAAAGGACGGAACTGTGCAAATAGTAAAATATACAGGAAGTGCAACAACACTGGATATCCCAAGTGTGCTTGGGGGTAGGGAAGTAACAAGTATAGGTGAAGAGGCTTTTAAGGATAATAGTAGCCTTGTAATAGTAACAATTCAGAATGGTATAGAAAGTATAGGAAAGTATGCTTTTGGGAATTGTGGCAGTCTTACAACAATAACAATACCTAGCAGTATAACAAGTATGGAATCAGAAGCTTTTTATGAGTGTAGTAACCTTACAACAGTGACTATTCAAAGTAGAATAACAAGAATAGAAAGTAGACTTTTTGAAAAATGTAGCAGTCTTAAAAAGATAATAATACCAAATACTGTAACAGTTATAGCGGCGCAAGCATTTAAAGATTGTAGTAGTCTTGAAGAAATAATAATACCAGAAAGTGTAACAGTTATAGGTACTAGTGCTTTTGAAGGATGTAGTAGTCTATCTAAAATAAAACTTCCAAAGGGTTTAACATATATAGGGAATTCAGTTTTATATGATTGTAGTAATCTTACATCAATAACAATACCAAATGGTGTAACACGCATAGGACCTTCTGCATTTAGAGGATGTAGTGGGCTTACTAATGTAACAATACCCAATACTGTAAAACGTATAGAGAGTAATGCTTTTTATGAATGTAGTAATCTTGTTGGAATAACAATTCCTAATAGTGTAACATATATTGATGTATGGGTTTTTGATAAATGTGCAAGTGGTTTTACTATATATTGTAATGCAGGTAGTGATGCATATAGATATGCTACAGAAAACAAACATTCTTATGAGTTTAGTATGTACCTATGCGAAGTAACTCTATCAACCACAACTTATACATATGATGGTAAGGAAAAGAAACCTATAATAACAGTAATGGATGGATCTAAAACTTTAAAGGAAGGAAGAGAATATACAGTAAAATATCCTGATAATAAAGCGATAGGAAAAACAACAATTACTATTACAGGTATAGGCTATTATGGAGGAGTTGTTACTAAGACAATTACAATTAATAAAGCGGATTATTATAATGCTAATACCCATGGTGGGAAATGGCAGAATGGTGCATATTACTTGGGTGGAGTAAAGATGACAGATATATTCTTTTCCGAGGGAGAATATACATACTATCTTCAAGCTGATGGAACACCAATGAAGAATAGATTAACTTATCATCCAGATGGAATACATTTAATATATCTTGATGATAAGGGACATGAATTGTTTGATCAATTTCAATACTGTGCAGATGTAGGGTATACATGTTATTTTGATACCTATGGATATTTGTATAAGGATGTAATAACATTTAGTAATGACAAGGCTTATTACCTAGATGGAACAGGAAAAATGAAACAAAATGAATGGTTTAAGTTTGATAACGGAGTAGATATAGGTTATGCACAGGCAGATGGAAGTCTAATAAATACAGGTTTTGGATATGATCCATTCGGAAATACAGTATTTTATCATTGGAATGGAATGGTAGCAAGAGGTCTTATAACAGACGGAACATGGTATTATGATATGAATGTAACAGATGGACATTTAATAGGTCAGTTTGCAGCTAATTAAATATAATAGAAATAGAAGCCGATTTTCAAAATGAGAAAATTGGCTTCTGTGTTTTGTATTATTTATTCTTTTTATTTTTCTCATTAAGTAATTGTAATTTAAGATCATATAAAGGCTTAGATAAATCAACATATACTTCCTGTGGATTTACAAGACGTCTTGTCTCATCCCATAGAGTGTTAAGCTCTTCAGCGCAATAGTCTCTTATATCCATTGTTTTTGGAGATTCATATAGGCATTGTCCTTTTATAAATACAGGAACTAAAATTTCTTTTACTATATAAGTTCCAGCTTCTAGGGTTGAACGTTTCCAAGTATCAATAGGATCAAATATTTCCAAATCCTCGTTTTCATCATATGTTTCACCGACTAGTGCAATTAAATCAGCTTTTAGTTTGTGAGTTTCTTTATCATATATTCGGAATACAGTTTTATTTCCTGGGTTAGTTATCTTAACAGGGTTTTCTGATATTTTAATCTTAGCAGTGAATTTTTCTGCATCTGGACTTTTAACAGCAGCAAGTTTATATACGCCGCCAAAAGCAGGGCAATCAGCAGAGGTAATAAGATTAGTGCCAACACCCCAAGATGTAATAGCAGCACCTTGTGTCTTCAAACTGTCTATTAAGTATTCATCCAAATCGGAAGATGCAGAGATAACAACTTCTGGGAGGCCAGCTTCATCAAGCATCTTACGTGCTTTTTTAGAAAGGTAAGCTAAGTCGCCACTATCAAGTCTAATACCTAAAAATTTTGGCTTAATAGGAGAAGCTTTCATCTCATGGAATACTTTAATTGCATTTGGAACACCAGATTTCAATGTGTTGTATGTATCAACTAACAGAATGCAAGATTCAGGATACATATTAGCATATGCTTTGAATGCTGAATATTCATCACCAAAACTCATAATCCAACTATGAGCGTGAGTTCCTTTAACTGGAACATCAAATAGCTGTCCGCATAATACGTTAGAAGTACCAACGCAACCACCAATCATAGCAGCTCTAGCGCCTAAAGTACCAGCATCAGGACCTTGAGCACGTCTTAGACCAAACTCCATAATACCATCACCTTTTGCAGCAAAACATACTCTTGATGCTTTTGTAGCAATTAGACTTTGGTGATTAATTATATTTAATATAGCAGTCTCTACTAGTTGAGCTTCCATAATAGGAGCAATAACTTTTACAAGAGGTTCCTTAGGAAACACAACAGTTCCTTCTGGAATAGCGTATATATCCCCTGTGAAATGAAATCCTGCTAAGTACTCTAGAAAGTCAGCTTCAAATATGCCAAGACCTCTTAAATAATCTATATCTTCATATGAAAAAGATAGACTTTTAACATATTCTATTACTTGTTGTAAACCAGCAGCTATTGAGTAACCACTACCAGATGGGTTTTTTCTATAAAAAACGTCAAATACAACAACATCATTATTTTGTTCTTTAAAATATCCTTGCATCATTGTAAGTTCATACAAATCTGTAAGAAGTGTCAAGTTACGACTAGACATTTTCTTATCCTCCAATTGTTAAAAAGTATTATAAATAAATCATTTCAAAGTAGTGTACCATATATCAATAAATAATTCTAGGTATTGCGAAAAATATAAAACGAGCTGTACTAAAATAATATTGACCATTCAAATGAATAGGAACAGATATTACTTTAGACAACTCGTTAGTTAATTACAGGTGCTAGTAATTAATTACCGTACATACCATTTTTGCTCATGTAGTCATATATTTTCTTGCCATGTTCTTGTTCTTCTTTTTGAAGATGGTTTAGAACATCACGAAGTTGGTCGTTAGTGAATTCAAAAATACTTGTGTTGTATGTTGAAGAAGCGTGTTTTTCTGTAGCAAGACTATCGTCACATAAATACTTGTCATGAGCCTTATCTTCAGAATTGCCTAATGGTGCATATTTGCCTTCGCAATTAGAAGCATTTTGATTTTGAGATTGACTTTGCCCAGCTGTATTCATAGAAGGAACAGTGCCGCCAAGAATAGTGTTAATTGTATCCAAATGTTGTTTTTCGTGATTTGCTATATCAGTAAATATTTGAGACAACTCAGGATCTATAGCAGCATCAGAGTATTGAGTATATTTATCTACACATAATTGCTCCTGAGTTTTAATGTCGTTTAATAATGTTGTTTCTTTTTGTGTTAAAATCATATAATTACCTCCAAAATTTTTATAATTGAATACTTCCCAATTGAGAGGTAAAGTATACATAAGGAGATAAAAAATATTTATTTTTGAATAAATTTTGCACCTAACCATTGTGCTAATAAGATTACCAACATAAAAACCTGATAGGCACTATAATGGGAAAGAAATGGTTGACTGATTATACAATAATTGGTGGAGAAAATCAAAATTTATGAAGTATAAGACACTCTTGTCAATGTTTGATAATAATAATATAATAACCATACAAAAGATACGAAAAACTATAGTAATGAAATTGGATTATGTTAAGGGGGGAACTGATGGAATATTTAGAAGTTTTGAAAAGACTAGCGGCAGGAATATTAGATTATATTATTTTATATGGTATATTTTTTGGGGCTGTCATTGTCTATGGATTATTTGGGTTTGTTCCAGATTATAGTGGAGCAGAATCATTTATTGCCTTTGGTATAGTTATGTTACCACATGGGATGTTTGGTGATATAATTACATATCCAGAGTCAAAAAGAATTGGCTTCTTAATGATATATGTAGTAATATTTATAACGGAAGTAATGTATTACACTTTAATGGAGATTATCACTAAAAAAGGAACCATAGGAAATATGATAATGGGTGGGAGAGTGCGTTGTAGTTACGGAATCCATGAAAAACCTAGTATATTAACAATATTAATAAGAAGTAGCATTAAAGCACTATCAAGGTATTTATTTTTCTTGCCATGTATAACTGTATTTTTTACAGAGCAAAATCAAACATTGTATGATATTGTGGCAGGAACAGTTGTTGTAGAGAAAGAATCTAATTAAGTAATGGTATATTATTAATACATATTATAGGGAGGCAAACATATGTCAAAATTATTAATGGTAATAGATATGCAAAATGATTTTATAACAGGAAGTTTAGGTACACCAGAAGCAGTTAAGATTGTTCCTAATGTAGTTAGAAAAATAAAGGAATACCAAGAAGAAGGTAGTCAAATAGTATTTACTAAGGATACTCACTTTAAGAATTACCTTGAAACCCAAGAAGGCAAAAATCTTCCTGTGGAGCATTGTATAAAAGGAACTGCTGGTCATGATATATGTGATGAGATTAAGGCGGTTATTAATCCAGAAGATAGCACAGTATATGAGAAATTAACTTTTGGTTCAAGTGAATATGCAATGGACTTAAGCGATGGAGTATACGAAGATGTAGAAGAGATTGAGCTAGTTGGATTATGTACAGACATATGTGTAATCTCAAATGCAATGATTACAAAGACATTTTTAACAGAGGTTAAAGTAAGTGTTGATAGTAGTTGTTGTGCAGGAGTTACACCAGAAAGTCATAACAACGCACTTGAAGCAATGAAAATGTGTCAAATTAATATAATATAGGTGTGAAAAAATGATGTTAGATTAATCTAACGTCATTTTTTTGTAGTATTAACAATAAAGAATATTTAGTGGTATAATAGGGATAGTGATTATTATTAAGTAATGGGGGGACTTTAATTATGGAACAGTATAGGGAGTTTACATATTATTCTTATATGCATTATGAAAATGCATTGAATGTAGGTTGGGAAAAGACTGAAACTATTGATAATAATGAAGAATTTGATTCCGACTTTCTTGAAAATCTATGGATGTATATTAAACAACCATTTAATAAGATTAGAAGTTTGCCATTAAAAGAGGTAACATTTAATAATGAAACTAGAAAAGTTGGTATGTCTGAAATAAGAGTGATAGCTAATGTGAATGGAAAAAATGTACGATATGCAGCATTAGATTCTATAATTATTGATATATTAAATCAAAATTATATTCCTCCTAAAGAATTTGTGATAGCGGTAATAGGGGGCGTAAAGCCTAAAAGTGATGAATATGAGATGTTTACAAAGCGTTATTCACCTAAGTATATGTGGGGAGAAGATGATGATTATGTGGAATATGCGATTAAATTATTGCACTTAATTAAAAATAAAGATTTAAAAGGCTTTGTACACGTATTAGAGGAGAGGGAAGATTCATTGAATATAATAACGGAAGAAGGATCAATACTTAACTCTTCAATACTTGCAAATGCTACGGATATTTCATTTGAATTGTTAGAAAGAGGATTTGATTTTAATAAACTTAACTCTATTGAACTAAACTATGCAATAAAAATGGGTGAAAATGAAATAGTAAAGTATCTACTATCAAATAGCGTTATTCTGAATCTATCAGATCCAAAGTTTAATCCATATTTTACAGCCATTTCAAATAATAATGTAGAGGTTGTAAAATTATTATTAGATAACGATATAGATAAAAGTATAAAATATTCAACTCCATTTATGTGGGAGGAAGATGCTTTGAAGTATGCATTAGAATGTGAAAAGAAGGAAATAGCAGATTTATTAGTTTAAGTAATGGCTTAAGGGTGGAAGATATGAGAGATTACTATTTAATAAGAATAATTTATAAAGATATAGATGTGTATTTGATATGGTATTGTAGTGATGATGAAGACGGTGTGTTGGTGCATGAGGAAAGACTTTTAACATTTGCAAATGTTGAGGAAGCCAAGTCCTTTGCCGAAGAACAGGAATGGCTACTTAACGAAGGTATATCGTTATATGATTTATCTAACATTACTGAATTAATAGATAAAATTGAACTTTCTGAAAATTGCCATGAGTTAATTAATATATGGAACATGCTAAGTGATATAGCAAAATTAATAAATGGAGAATTTATTGGAGTTATTGGAGATATGGACGAAGGGATTACCTTAGATATTTATGGAAAATTATTTTATGGGAGTAATTTAAGAGTATTAAGTGTAGGAGATGAAGAATATCATCCTACATTTGATGATGAAGAAATAGAAAAATGTGTGTCTATATTTAATAATGGACTATCTATGTTAGATAAACAATTTGGTATTTTGTGATGTAAACTAGGTTTTAATTAAGACAAATAGGGGGATGAAATATGAATTTATACAAAAATGGGTTTGTTGTGGCAGAAGTGAATTTTGAGGATTTCACCTATAATGCATGGCCTCTTAATGATTTATCTGATGATAAGATTGCTCAGTTATTAACTGACGAAGCAGATGATAAATGGTTTCTAAAGTATCAAAGAATGCAACATATTGCACCAGATTTGGACTATACCAAAAGATACCTTGATTATTGTGAGAGTATTAATTTACAAGTGGAAGTTTTACTCTTTGAATCATTAAATGATAGGATAGTTATTGATGATGAATTAGAGATTTGTGAGGTGCTTGGTTTTGATTGCATTGGAACAGTCTACTATTCCTATTTGCAAACAGAGCTAGATGCGTGTAGGTCGGAGTTGCTAGAGAAGAATATTATTCCTAATAAATACGGTTTATTAGATAAGTTAGAAGATGCATTGTACTTTAATCAATTAAGGCAAGAAGTTATTGCGTCTGGAGTGAATTTAGAGGATTTTTGGGAGGAAATACCAGTTAGGATTAGTATTCTAAATATTGTATAGGTACGATAAGGGTTTGCTCGTCAGAGCAAGCCCTTTAATATTATATACCTAAAATAAATATAGTAAAGTGTATCCAATTTATTATATATTTTAATTAACCACGTTCTGATATACTATGAACTAAAGTGGGATAATATAATATATAACCATTAAAAATATAACCAAGAAAATAGAATATATGAGGAGAGATATAATGAAATTTTTTATTGACACAGCGAATACAGAAGAGATTAAGAAGGCAAATGAAATGGGAGTAATATGTGGAGTTACAACTAATCCATCATTAATTGCCAAATCAGGAAGAGACTTTAATGAAGTAATAAAAGAGATAACATCAATAGTAGACGGATCAATAAGCGGAGAAGTTAAAGCATCAACAGAAGATGCTGAGGGAATGATTGTTGAAGGAAGAGAGATAGCAGCTATTCATCCTAACATGGTTGTTAAGATTCCTATGACGGTAGAAGGACTTAAGGCTGTTAAAGTATTATCGTCAGAAGGTATCAAGACAAATGTTACATTAATATTTTCAGCGACTCAAGCGCTACTTGCAGCAAGAGCAGGCGCGACTTATGTATCACCATTCTTAGGAAGATTAGATGATATAAGCACATATGGTATTGATCTTATAGAACAAATTGTTAATATATTTAACGTATCAGGAATTGATACAGAGATAATTGCAGCAAGTGTAAGAAATCCTATTCATGTAATAGATTGTGCTTTGGCAGGAGCGCATATTGCAACAGTGCCTTATGATGTAATTGTGCAAATGACTAAGCACCCACTTACTGATATAGGAATTGAAAAATTTAAAGCAGATTACAAAAAAGTATTTGGTGAATAGAAGATAGAGAGCAAAGGAGAATTATATGCTATTAGATAAGAATGATGTATTTGTTATGGCTGGAGATTCCGTAACAGACTGTGGAAGAGATTACAATGCAATTCCAGCAGGCTGGGGCTCACAAGGTGATGGCTATGTTAATCTGGTTGATGCATTTCTAACATCAATGTATCCAGAAAATAAAATATCAGTGGTCAACAGAGGAATAAGTGGAAATACTGTTGTAGACCTTGCAGCAAGATGGGATAAGGACGTATTAAGTTTTAATCCTTCTTGGGTAAGTGTAATGATAGGTATAAATGATGTATGGAGACAATTTGATGGAGAACTTATGAGAATGGATATAGTTACTCCAGAAGTTTATAGAAGTACTTTAGAGGATATTATTCTTAAAACAAAACCAGTTGTAAAAGGTATGTTTATAATCAGTCCATTTATGATGGATGCAAATAAGGAACAACCAATGAGAAAGAGAGCAGTAGAATATGCTGCTATATCTAAAGAGTTAGCTGATAAGCACCAATTAATATATGTAGATGTACAGAGTAAGATTGATACATTTATGGAGAGCTTAGATGAGTATTATTTAAGTTCAGATAGAGTTCATCCTAATTATAAAGGACACGCAATTATTGCTAAAGCATTATTTGATGCTATGGAAATAGATTGGAATAGATAAAGAAAGGTATATACTATGCAGAAATATCTTGAAAATATTGAAAAAGTAATTAAGCAAGGGCCATATTCACCAGATTGGTCATCTATTGGGAACTGGCAAGTGCCAGATTGGTTTACTAAAGCTAAGTTTGGAATATTTATTCATTGGGGTCTTTATAGTGTTCCTGCTAATTCAAATGAATGGTATTCAAGAAATATGTACATAGAAGGAATGCCAGCATTTGAGCATCATGTTAAGACCTTTGGTAATCAAAAGGATTTTGGATATAAAGATTTCATACCAATGTTTACAGCAGAAAAATTTAACCCTGATGAGTGGGCAACTTTGTTTAAAGAAGCCGGTGCAGAGTATGCATTTCCAGTAGCTGAACATCATGATGGATTTCAAATGTACAAAAGTGAAATATCTCATTGGAACGCTTATGAAATGGGGCCTAAGAGGGATGTATTAGGTGAACTTAAAACTGCTTTTGAAAAACAAGATATGGTATTTTGCACATCTTCACATAGAGGCGAGCATTGGTTCTTTATGGGTCATGGCAAAGAGTTTGATAGTGATATAAAAGACCCAATGGAGCGAGGAGATTTCTATTGGCCAGCAATGCCAGAGCCTGATAATCAGGATTTATTTAGCGACCCTTATCCTACAGAAGAATTCTTAGACGATTGGTTAATTCGTACTTGTGAAATAATAGATAACTATAAACCAGCTCTATTATATTTTGACTGGTGGATACAGCATGAAGCATTTAAACCATACCTTAAAAAGCTTATAGCCTACTACTATAATAGAGGTGAACAGTGGGGCAAGAAAGTAGCAATATGCTATAAGCATGATGCCATGATGTTTGGAACAGGTATAGTTGAGATTGAGAGAGGTGCTTTTGCAGACGTTAAAGCATATCCTTGGCAAACAGATACTGCTGTAGCAAGAAATTCTTGGTGTTATACAGACACTCTAGAGTATAAGAGTAGTAATGAAGTAGTAGCTACACTAATAGATGTTGTTAGTAAGAATGGTAACTTATTATTAAATGTTGGCCCTATGGCAGATGGTTCAATTCCTGAAGGAGATAAGAAGATTCTTGAAGATTTGGGTGCTTGGATGAAGGTAAATGGCGAATCCATAAAGGGTAGTAAGGTATGGCGAAAAGCAAAAGAAGGCCCAACAGTTGATGTTGAAGGTCAATTTGGTGATGGCAAGGAAAAAACATATACAAGTGAGGACTATAGATTCACTGTAAATAATGGTGCTATATATGCATTTTCAATGAATTATCCAGAGGACGGAAAAATAGTAATTACATCTCTTAAAAGATCAGCAGATCAAAATGTCCCAGAATTTCACGGAATTATTGATAAGGTAAGTATACTTGGATTTGATGAGAAGATAGATTATGAGATAACAGACGAAGGACTTGAATTCATTACTAAGGAAGTATCAAGTGATTTCCCTGTTGTAATTAAAATAGAAATGGCATAGGAGGAGCATACATATGAATAAAGTATGGAACCACAATAAAATATCATATGGTGGCGATTATAACCCTGAACAATGGGATGAGGCAACTTGGGAAGAAGATATGAGAATGTTTAAGGTTGCTAATATTGACACTGTTACAATAAATGTATTTTCGTGGGCAAGCCTGCAATCAGACGAGAATACCTATCATTTTGAAAAATTAGATAAGATTATGAAGATGGCTACAGACAATGATTTAAAGGTATGTCTTGCTACCTCTACAGCAGCACATCCAGCTTGGATGGCTAAGAAATATCCTGAGATTCTTCGTACTGATTTTCAAGGAAGAAAGCACAAATTTGGTGGAAGGCATAACTCTTGTCCAAATAGCTTGGTATATCAGAAATACTCAACAAAGATTGCTAGATTACTAGCTGATAGATATAAGGACTATGATAATATTCTTGCGTGGCATATATCAAATGAATATGGTGGAGAATGTTATTGTGAGAATTGTGAGAAAGCATTTAGAGTATGGGTTCAAGATAGATATAAGACTATAGAAGAGCTTAATAGAGCTTGGAATACAGCATTTTGGGGTCATACATTTTATGAATGGGATGAGATTGTATTACCAAACATACTAAGTGAGCATTTTGAAATGTGTGGTCGTGATTGTACACAATTCCAATCAATATCAATTGACTATAGAAGATTTAATTCAGATAGTATGCTTAACTGCTATAGAATGGAATACGATGCAATTAAAGAAATTACACCAGATATTCCTATTACAACGAATCTTATGGCATTTTATAAACCACTTGATTATCAAAAATGGGCTAAATATATGGACTTTGCATCTTGGGATAGCTATCCATCAAATAGTGATTCGCCAGCAAGAATGTCTATAAATCATGACTTAATTAGAGGACTTAAGGGTGGTGCTCCATTTGTACTTATGGAGCAAACACCAAGCGTTACAAATTGGCAACCATATAATGCACTTAAAAGACCAGGGGTAATGAGATTATGGAGTTATCAAGCAATCGCTCATGGTGCAGATACAGTTATGTTCTTCCAAATGAGAAGAAGTATTGGTGCTTGTGAAAAATATCATGGTGCTATTATTGACCATGCAGGACGTGAGAATACAAGGGTATTTAGAGAGGCAACAGCACTTGGTGCGGAATTAAATGTCTTACAAGATGTTACTCTAGGCGCAAGACAGGAATCTAAGGTTGCTATTCTATTTGACTGGGATAACTGGTGGGGGGTTGAATACTCAGCAGGCCCTAGTATATTAATGAAATATCATGATGAAGTTATTAATTATTATGAGGCGCTTCATTCTCAAAATATAGGTGTAGACATTATTAGTGTTGATGATGACCTTAATAAATATGATGTGGTTATAGCACCTATTTTATATATGGTTAAAGGTAACTATGATGAAAAAGTAAGAAGTTATGTTAAAAATGGTGGTACATTTGTAACGACTTTCTTTAGTGGTTATGTAGATGATAGTGATTTGGTAGTAGGTGCATATCCAGGAAAACTTAGTGATATTCTTGGAATATGGGTTGAAGAAAGCGATGCATTGCCAGAAGGTCAAACTAATTCATTTATTTACCAAGATAACACATATGAAGCATCCCTACTTTGGGATATAATCCACTTAGAAGGTGCGACTAGATTAGCCGATTACGAAGAGGATTTCTATGCAGGGACACCAGTTATAACTGAGAACCAATTTGGTAGTGGTAAGGCATACTATGTTGGAGCTAGATCTGATGTTTCGTTCTATGCACAGTTTACAGCTGATATTTGCAAAGAGAAAGATATTAAGCCAATGTTTACCCCTATTGAAGGAGTAGAGGCAGTGGTTAGAGAGCAAGAAGATTATAGTGTATTGTTCTTGTTAAATCATAGTAACGAGGACAAAGAAATTATTATGGACAGTACTTATGAAAATCTACTTGATAAGAATGTAATCGAGGAAAATGCACACTTTACACTTAAGAAAAAGGATGTATTAATACTTAAAAAAGATAAGTAGTTTACGGTGAGGCAATGACTATATACAGAAAGATTAAGTCAATATTTCGAGATATAAAGTTAAAGAGGAGAATGCAGCTAGTATATTTATTTGGCTGCATTATTCCTCTTGTTTTTGTAAATCTATATATGTATAACGGAACCAAGGAGCTTTTGTTAGATCAAGCTAAAGAAAATGAAGTAGGGGAACTTAGGTTAATTGCAGATTCAATTGAAAGCAGTATGGATATATCTGCAGATGTGTCTAAGAGATTGTATTTTAATGATGATATTGAGAAGATAGCTTTTCACAAATATAGTAGTTATTCAGAAATATTAGAAGATTATAGGGATTCTACAGCCATTTCAGATTATCTAAAATACTATTATCAGGATATTGCTAGTATTAGTATATACGTTAATAATGAATCTATATCGGATAATGAGTATTTCAAGTTTGCTACATCTAAGATAAAAGAAAAGGGTTGGTACAGAAAAACCATGGAGTATCGTGGCTCTCCAGTATGGTCATATCAGACAGATGTACTTACAGGAAATAAGAGAATTAGACTTACACGTGTATTATATACAGAGAATTTAAACATGGCGGGTATTATAAGTATAACTCTTCAAAATAAGGTTAGCGAGGCCCCTATTCATAATAGACCGGTTGATACAATGTTGATATACAATAACAAAGAGGTGGTTCATAGCAATTATCAAAATGATGATTATTCTGAAGTAATTAAGATGGTTAGGGATATGGAGGAAGATGAATTCTGTGGTAGAGTAGAATACCAAGGTGAAAAATGTCTTCTCACATATATTAAGATTCAGCCTAGCTATTCTGATGATTACTATTCTCTTGTTAGTATTCAATCTTATAGTGATATTGTGGCAGCAGCAACCAAGAACTCGCTAAGCAGTTTAGTTCCGATGATTATATGTATGATAATAACTCTAGTGCTTATTACGTTATTTACTGATTGGTTTTCGAAGAGGGTAAATGTATTCAAGGATACAATGCATAGAGTTGCATCAGGTGATTTTAATATAGACAAAAACAGTATAACTGGAAAAGACGAGATAGGTTTATTATATGATGACCTCAATAGCATGATAACAGATATTCAACATCTAATGGTAACTGCCGTAGAAGAGAGAGTTCAGAAAGAACAGATATATTCAAGGCAAAAAGATGTTGAGTTCAAGATGCTAGCTAGCCAGATAAATCCGCATTTTTTATATAACACTCTAGAGACTATAAGAATGACTGCTAGAGTAAATAAGCAACCAGATATTGAAGAATTAACTAGAATGCTTACTAAGTTACTTAGAAGAAATATACAAGTAGGACATGATCTTCAAACGTTAAAATCGGAGATTGAATTAGTTGAGTGTTATATGAAGATACAGAATTATAGGTTTGTGGATAGAATAACGTCTAGAATAGAAGTTGTTGATGCAGATATTGAAGGGTTAATGGTTATGCCGCTTCTTGTACAACCATTTGTAGAGAATGCTTTTGTACATGGTATGGAAGACAAAGAAAGCGATGGGGAGATAGTAGTTAAGGTTGAACTTATAGATGACCTATATATCTATATTCAAGATAATGGCTGTGGAATGAACGGCGAAGAACTTGAGAATGTTATTAAGTATCTTAATGATTTTGAAAACCTTGACAGAACCCATATAGGTATATGTAATGTTAACCAAAGAATAAAATTAAAATATGGCGAGGAATACGGAGTAGTATGTATAAGTGAGAAAAATGTAGGTACAAAAATTACTATAAAACTTCCTGCCATATATAAGGAGTAGATGATGTAAGAAAATAGTCACCTTCTGTTTAGGTGATAATACATTGAATTATATAGATGTTAGTTATATATTTGGAGCTTTCAGATGATTATTTTGGAAGCTCCTTTTTTAGTGCAATGAATTATGTAGAATACCTTAGAAATTAGATGAATACATATAAAAGTGCAATTATTCAAGGAAAAAGATAGAATTCTTAAGGTATATTTCTAGGTATTCTTAGGGTAAGATTTTTATAGTGCATACGCATGTAAATTAACTAAGGCGTTAGTTGAGAAAAGGAGAATAAGATATGAAAAAACAATTTAAAAAAGGCCTATCAGTATTTTGTGCAGCTTTAATGGTACTTGGTGGTATTCAAGTAGCAGGTAAAGAAGTAAAAGCTGAAGGCGACACAGTAGCATATTTATCATTCGCAGATAGTGGCTGGGGGGATGCTCAATATTGGAACGATGATAATGAATATGCTGTTAAAGCAACAACTGCAGATGTAACAGGTGATGGTACATATACAGTTGCACTTGATTTCTCAGGTACAGAGGCTGGTAAGGCAGCAGATATAGCTTTCTTAGATGTTGAGATTGCAAACGGTGAGGCAGCTTACCCAGATAGCTTTATGACAATTGATTCAGTAAAGATCAATGGTAAAGATGTTGAAGTTGGAGCAACTTACACAAGTTCAGATGATGATATAGCAACAAGAACTAACTTATACAATGAATGGGTATCTTCAGTAGATAAGGGACGTACAGCAGATGGAAAATCAGATGATGTTACAGCAACTCCTATCGATGGAAAATCATTTACAGATATCAAGACAATAGAAGTAACATTTACATTAGGTTCAGGCGTAGCTTTTGGTGAAGTTAGTGAAGGAGCAACAACTGCTAAAGAACTTCCAGCAGAGGGAACAACAGCTTACTTATCATTTGCTGATAATGCATGGGCAGTTCAATATTGGTTTGATGGAAAAGACTATGCACCAATCGTTGCTGAGAATGCAACTGTAACAGGATATGGTGAGTATACAGTATCTCTTGATTTATCAGGAGTAGAAGCTGGTTCAGCTGCAGACATGGTATTCATGGATGTAGAGGTAGCTGGTGGAGAAGAATACTTCCCTAACTGCTATATGGATATTAAATCAGTTAAGATTAACGGAGAAGAAGTTGAACTTGGAACAACTTATACAAGTTCAGATGATGGTATTGCAACAAGAACTAACTTATTCAATACTTGGGTAACAGAAGTAACAGAAGGTCGTGCTGGCGATGCTGATTTAGCAGATGCTACAGCAACTCCTGTAGATGGAACAAAATATACAGATATTAAAACAATCGAAGTAACATTTGAATTAATGGAAGGTGAAGCTTCAGAAGTAAAAGTAGATACTTCAAACGGATTCAATGCATTCTTAATGTTTGCTGATGGTAGCAAAGCATGGGAGAACTATGAAGCAGGCGTTGGTACAGAGTGTACAGTATTAGGTGATGGTGTTTATGAAGTATCATTATCAGCAGAGCAATGTGGTGCTACTGGTCAAGCAGCTCCAGATGAGTCAGCATTAGTATTCCTTGTAGATATCGAAGGCTTAGGTCAAGCGATGATTGATGCAGGAACTCTAGACATGAATGATGATGAGAAATATATAGTAACTGATGCAGTTGCTAAAGTAGCAGTATTTGTTGATGGTGAAGAAGTAACTTCTAAGAGCAGTAACATTGTACTTGGTGACATCGAGCAAAACGGAAGATTAAGAATTGATTTATTCAATGCTTATGACAACGCAGGAACTGCTGAGAAACCAGTAGTATCACCAGCTTTATTAACTCCAGAAAAAGAAATCAAAGTAGTATTCTCTTTATCAGGAACAGGATTCAACAGTGATGCAGATACAGATATCGATGCATACCTTGGAAAAGGTGGAGCAGAAGAGACTGAAGCTCCAGTAGCAGCAGAAAAAGATGGTTTATCAATGGGAGCAATCATTGCAATCGTAGTAGCTGTAGTAGCAGTTGTTGCAGTAATCGTAGTAGTGGTAGTTCTTAAGAAGAAAAAAGATGGCTCTAGCGAAGAGTAATATAAGTAAAAAAACAAACTAATAAAATGTGTAGGCCCAACGTGTAATGCGTTGGGCCTTTGTGTGTTATATACTGAAAATAGTAGATTTATAAAGACTTGTACGGTATTATACCGTACAAGTCGCCGTACAAGTTGAAGGAGTATAAACAATACCCTAATATTTAGTGGCTACTTCCAAAATTCCATGTATTTTTAATCAAGTATTTACGGTATTTTTATAAAGTTGTATTAGATATAATAGTATTAAGTTAAAGACCGTCTAATGTCTTGAAGAGAAAATATATAGGAGGCTATTATGGAAGAAAAAGAAGAAAAAACAAATAGTAAAGATAATTCCAAGTATTTGTTTTGGGTTCAACGGGCAGTAGCATTGATAGCAGTATTTTTAATGTTTATACCAAGTGTTAATCCAGCGAAGATATCAGGTTTAATAAATAAGAATTTATCTTTATTTACATCAGCAGTGTCATATTCTAGTTTAACAGGTGAGGCAGGTAGAGCTATAAGAACAGGATGGGTAAGCCAGTTATCATTTGTACTAATTTTTATAGGATCAATTTTACTTGCTTTAGGAATTGCAGGAGTTGCGGCTGGAGCATGTATGTCATTAGGTAATCTTAAGTTTAAACATGTAAGCGTTAGAGCTTCTTTGGCAGGATGCCTTTCACAAGTTATCGGATTTGTCTTAATATTTGTAAGTTATATACAGATAAGTGGAACTAATAGAATAGAGAAAGTGCAACCGTCATTTCCAAGTGGTTTTTATGTGTTTGCAGTAATGGCAGTTATAGTAATTATAGTATCAATTATTTTATTCTTCGCATTACCAAAGATTGAAGAAGAGATGAAATATGAGATGGAATCAAAATACAAGTTGTTTCTTATGTTTCTTCCTTTCGGATTATTAGCATTTGTATTCTGCTATCTTCCTCTTTGGGGTTGGAGATATGCATTCTTCGATTATAGATCAGGTGGAACATTATCCATTGATAACTTTGTAGGATTCAAATGGTTCACTTATTTATTCCAAAATGCAGCAACAAGAAAAGATATTGTTAGAGTTCTTAAAAACACTCTTGCAATGAGTGGATTGGGAATAGCAACAAGTTGGATTCCAATGGCATTTGCAGTATTCCTATCAGAGATAAAGAATCAAAAATTCAGAAGATTTGTTCAAACATTTACAACAATCCCTAACTTTATAAGTTGGGTATTGGTATACACACTTGCACTAGCTATATTCTCTACAGATGGTTTTATCAATACATTTGCAATGAGTCAAGGTTGGATTACAGAAGGAACTAACTACCTAATGGGTGACAATTTCACATGGCTTAAGATGTTAGCATGGGGAACATGGAAAGGTGTAGGCTGGAGCGCAATCATATATATTGCTGGTATATCTGGTATAGATAAGCAACTTTATGAAGCGGCAACAGTAGATGGTGCAGGAAGATTCCAGAGAATGTGGAACATTACAATACCAGGATTATTGCCTACATATTGCGTATTACTTCTTATGTCAGTAGCGGGTGTATTAAGTAATGGTATGGATCAATATTTGGTATTCTCTAATGCAACTAATAAGTCAACAATGGAAGTTCTTGATTTGTATGTATACAACTTAGGTATCACAGGTGGTGGTATTTCATTATCAACAGTTGTAGGTATGGTAAAATCGGTAGTCAGCGTAGTATTACTATTTGGAGCAAATGGTATTTCCAAATTAATTCGTGGTGAAAGTATAGTATAAGGAGGTGTAGAAATGGATAATAATAAAGAAAAAGATATCGTTAAAGAAGTAATTGATAAAGATGTTGAAACTGTTGACGAAGCTGAAGCAGAAGTAGACGCTGAACTAAAAAAGCAAGAAAAAGAATTACATAAGAAACGAATGAAAGAAAAGGCTAAACGTGAAAAAGAAGAAGCTATGCGTGAAAAGAAACAGCCTAAATATTATATGGTAACTACACCTGATGGTGAAGAAGTTAAGATTAACTATAAGAAGAAAAAATTCAAATTAACATTTGGTGATGTGATATTTAGTATACTTAACTATTTGTTCTTTGCAGTATTTACAATATCTTGTATCTTCCCATTCTACTACCTATTTATAAATACTATCTCTTCTGGAGATTTGGTAAGTAAGGGTATGATTAATTTTATTCCTAAGGGAATAAATATTGCAAACTATATAGCTCTTAAAAATGTTAATGACCTAGGTTCATCATTTATTGTATCAGTGGCAAGAACAATTCTAGGAACAGCACTAATGGTAATAGCATCAGCATTTGTGGGTTATCTAGTAACAAAGAAAGAAATGTGGAACAGAAAGTTTTTCTATAGATTTTTAGTTATTACAATGTATTTTAACGCAGGATTAATTCCTTGGTACTTAAATATGGCAATGCTTGGATTAACAAATCACTTTATAGCATATATTATTCCAGGAATTGTTGCTCCATATAACATAATCTTGGTTAAGACTTATATCGAGTCTATACCAGCAGAACTTGAGGAAAGTGCATTTATAGATGGGGCTTCGTATTTTACGGTATTTAGAAAATTAGTATGGCCACTTAGTAAACCGATACTTGCAACAATAGCGATATTCGGTGCAGTAGCCAACTGGAACTCATTCACAGATTCATTAATATTAATGCAAAATGCACCTAAATTATATACTCTACAACATAGATTATATATCTATCTAAATAGTACATCAAACTTAGGAGCATTAATGAATACAGCAGGTGGTTCATCAGCGGCATTAGATTATGCAATGAACGGTAAAGTAATAAAATATACAATCTCAATGGTATCTATTATACCAATCCTAATGGTATATCCATTTATGCAAAGATATTTTGAAGAAGGAATCATGCTCGGTGCGGTTAAGGGCTGAAAGAGAACTTGGCGATATGCAGAGAACTTAGCGAGGTATTCTCGAGCTTAGTCGTAGCAATATCTTGAAATTGATTGAGGTATTGTCGAAATCAATGTAAAGATTGTGTTTTCGAACCTAGTAAGAGTAACCTAACAGTATAGAGAAGAGCAAGGTTGAGATATATAATTTAAGGAGGAAGACTATGAGTAAAAACAGATTTAAGAAAGTAGCTAAAAAAGCTACGGCGTTAGCGTTAAGCTTAGCGTTTGTAATGGGGACAATGACAGGTTGTACAGGTGGAGTTGGAGGAAGTGGCAAGCCAGTTACACTAACAGTATATAGTCAAACAGCAAACTTCTCAGGTGAGCAAACAGGTTGGTCAGGTCAAGTGTTCTTAGATGAGTTTAATGTTATATTAAATATTATTCCTGATACAGATGGTGTATATGATACGAGAATGGAAGCAGGAGATTTAGGAGATATCGTAGTTTGGGGTAGTGATGACGATGATTATGGTTACCCACAAGCGGTGGAAGCAGGACTTCTATATGACTGGAATGAAGATGATTTATTGCAAGAATACGGCCCATATATATATGAGAATATGCCTTATGCTCTAGAGAAGAATCAAAATATGAACTCGGACGGTTTGTTACATGGATTCGGACATGATGTTGCACTTAACAGTGAAGAGCATCAAGCATTCTTCTATACATGGGATACTCGTTGGGATCTATACAAAGAATTAGGTTATCCAAAAGTTAAAGATTTAGATGACATGGTTGAATTATTTAAAGATATGAAAGAAATCTGTCCGACAGATGATGCAGGAAATCCAACATATGCTGTATCTTTATGGCCAGATTGGGATGGAACTATGGTTATGTATGTTAAAGCAACTGCAACTGCTTACTATGGTTATGACGAGTTAGGTGTTGGATTATATGATCCAGAGACAGGTGATTATCATGATGCATTAGAAGAAAATGGCCCATATTTAGAAATGCTAAAGTTCTATAATACTTTATACCAAAATGATTTATTAGACCCAGACTCAATGACAGCAACTTATGACACTATGTTTGAAAAGGTTAAGAAGGGTGGAACATTCTTCTCAATATTTAACTATGCAGGATATCTTGCATATAACACTGATGAGCATATTGCTGATAATAAAATGATGAGATCATTAACACCTACAGATGCAAGACCTATTGTATATGGTATGAGTGTATTAGGCGGTGTTCGTGTATGGTCAATCGGTGCGAAGACAGAATATCCAGAACTTTGTATGGAAGTAATCAACTATTTAGCAACTCCAGAAGGAAGAATGGTAATGGAATATGGTCCTCAAGGATTAACTTGGGATTATGACGAAGATGGAAATACGTACTTTACAGAGTTAGGTTTAAAAACAAATGCAGATGTATTAACTCCTATGGAAGGTGACTATACAGGAACATTTAAAGATGGACAATTGCAAATCTGTAATACTACTTGGAATCTAGATTCAGAGAATCCGGATTCAAATGGTGAGACTTATAATGATGAGGCTTGGAAGAGTAATCTAACAGAAGCTAAGAGTGATATTGAGCAAGACTGGAGAGATTACACAGGTGCAGATACTATTGAGCAATATATGGAAGCAACTAATTACAGAGTAGCTCCAATTACAGCATATGTTCAAAGTTCAAGACCAGGAGAACTTAAGACAACTTGGGCACAAGTAACAGATTGTATTACAACCTATTCTTGGAAAGCAATCTATGCTAAGACAGATGAAGAGTATAATCAAATCGTTGCAGAAATGATTAGCAAAGCTAATGAATATGGTTATGATAAATGTATTGAATGGTCTACAAATGAAGCGGCAACACGTAAAGGTTATGAGGATGATTTAAAAGCTGGGAAGTAAGTAGATAGAATTTAAAATGTGATGTATAATATAAAACTAGGGGCTGTTCATTTGGGGCAGCCCTTAATTTATAAAAACGTGGAGGTACGGTATGAAGTTTTTTAGTTTGGATAGTCCTGTATATAGATTTATGAGCGCTTTATTAAATGTAGTTACACTTAATTTTTGTTGGTTAATAGCGTGCCTGCCAATTATAACTATAGGTCCTGCAACAGTAGCAGCGTTCGATGTAGCTCTTAAAATGGTAGATGACGAAGAAGGATATATAGTAAAACAATTTATAAAAGCATTTAAGAGTAACTTTAAGCAAGGAGTTTTGCTAGGAATTATTAGCTTTATTTGTATCTATGTAGTGTATATGGATTTTCAATTATTTGAAGCAGTTGAAGGTAATCCAGTAATGTTTTTAATAATAGCAATAGTATCTTGTTTTGTGTTTGTATGCTCACTTATATATGCATATCCGTTAATAGCAAGATATGAAAATACAGTAGGAAAGACACTTAAAAACTCATTCAGAATCTCTATGAAATACATAGTAAGAACAGTAATGATGATATTTGTTGTAGGAGTTGAGTGTTTTGTGTTTTTATGGAATGATGTATTAGTGTTTATAGGAATTCTTATAGGACCAGCATGTATCATGTATACAATAAGTGGGTTTGCTAAATATATATTTAAGCAAATAGAGTTGCAACCAGGGGCAGTAGTAGTAAAAACAGTTAGTGAAACTGAAAATAATGAAGAGAATAACGAAGATGAAAATATAGAAGACTAATGTTTATAGATGGAAATTATATATAAATGAATGGAGAGTTTGTATGAAAATAAAAATGAGGAAAGCAATAGCGTTAATGTTATGTGCATTAATGTTTATTAATATATTAACTATTAATGTACAAGCAGCGACAGTAGAAGATAGCGATTCGTCAGAAGCGACTACAAGTAGCAGACCAATGAGAGACTTAGATGCTAACGAGATAGTAGCAGAGATGGGAGCAGGTTGGAATCTAGGCAATACTATGGATGGGCATACAGGATTTACTCCTAGCGAGACAGCATGGCAGAGTGTAGAGACAACTAAAGCATTACTAAAAGCGGTGCATGATGAAGGATTTAACACAGTTCGTATTCCTGTAACTTGGGGTACGAAGATAGATGATGAGAATAATTACAAGATAGATGAAGCTTGGATGAGCAGGGTACAAGACATTGTGGATTATGCAGTGGCCGAGGATATGTATGTAATAATAAATGTTCATCATGATGGAGCAGAGCAGATGGGTTGGCTTCGCGTAGCAACAGATGATAGAGATGCGCTATATGAGAAATTCGGAGCAGTGTGGGCGCAGATAGCGCAAGAGTTCAAAGACTATGATGAGCATGTTGTTTTTGAATCTATGAATGAGGTAAAGGGTCCTAGTGATTCAGATGCAGATATAAAGAGAGACTTAGAAGTAATAAATGAGCTTAATCAAGTATTTGTGGATACAGTTCGTGAGTCGGGTTCTAATAATAGTAGCAGATGGTTAGTTATACCGGGTAGATACACTAATATAGGAACAACAACGAATAAGAATTATGGATTTACACTTCCGACAGATACTGTTTCAGATAAATTATTTGTAGCAGTTCATCATTATGATTATACATTTGGTCTAGTAGAGACTATGGGTAAAACTACTTGGAGTTCGAAAAATGCAACTAGTATAAAGAGAGAGTTTGATTTATTAGAAGAGCAATTTACATCAAAGGGAATTCCGGTACTTCTAGGAGAGTATGGTGCTATTAATAAGCAAAATGATGTTGAGAGAGCTTATCATTTTGAAGTAATGAATAGAATGTGTCAAAATAGCAAGATAGTTCCTTGTTATTGGGATCAAGGTTGGTATGATTTATCAATGGAGCCAGATTACAGTTTTACTATTATTGATAGAACAACTGGTGAGTGTATATATCCAGAACTTAAAGCAGCGATGATGAGAGGTTTATTTGTAGAAGGCAAAGAAGATTTATCAGATATAAGCAAAGATACAAAAATCACACCTATTACAGAAATCAATGTTGATAACACAGAGGTAAATCTAGTGTTTGGAGATATGTATAGTGTTAATTATTCTACTGTGCCAGAAAAAAATAATGACGTTGTTATATGGAAGACAGAGGATGCGGGTATAGCGACAGTATACGATGGAAATATTAGAGCTAGAGGAATTGGTAGTACTAACGTTATCGGATATGCACAGAGTGGTGAAACAGAAGTAGTAATTAGAGTAAATGTATTGCCAAGTTCGGAAAAAGCTGATAGTGAAATAGTAGTTGCAACTAATAGTTTAACAGTAGTAGCAGGTAAGAGCAGTTTTATTAACGCATCAGCAGATGGAATGGTATGTAGTTATAGGTCAACTAATGATGCTGTTGCCACAGTATCTACTATAGGAAAAGTAGTTGGTGTAGGAATTGGAACAGCTTATATAGTAGTTACAGCTTCTAACGGAGAAACTAAAGTAATACCAGCAACAGTAATTGGCAGTGATTCGACAGGTGAAATATCTCTTGCATTAAATGTATATTATAATGATTCTCAAACAGAATATTATAGTAACGAATGTGGAGGGGCAATAACAATTACAGAAGATGGGCAATACACATTAGAATTTGATTGTGCTAAAGATCTATCGGCAGCAGCAACAAGTGCAGGAGTAAAAGCTCTTAAAAACATGACTGCAGTATATATCAAAGACGATGCAGTAACAAAAGGAGATACTAAAACATCACCATTGTTATCTTGTGATATATTCTATGATGAGATAGTAGTTGATGGTGTTAATCTAACTGTAAATCAAACAGAACCTAAGAGTGCAATAAAATCTTCGGGAGTATTAGACACTAACGATCCTCTTAATTCATGGGATGGATCTTATGTAGATGAGGTAAGCGTAGTAGATCATGTACTCAATATTAGCGATATAGAGAATCCTTCAAAGATACAGGTTACATTTACAATTAGCAATTTGGTGTTTGATGAAGGAACTAATGATGATATAATAAATGTATCTTCGGTTACAGCTGATGAGTTAACTATTGACATCAAAGGTACAGAGACAGATGATGCATTGATGCTTAATGTAGATGCAGATAAAGATGGAGCATTAGTAGCATTTGTATCAAAAGATAATAGTGTAGCCTATGTTGATAATAGAGTGCTATCGGTAGAAGATGGAAGTGTTACTACTAATATTTATCCTATAGGAAATGGCTCGACTGTAGTAACAGCGTATCTTGAAGATGGAACAACTCTAGATTATGAAATATCGGTATCAGATGTTGTGCTTGTGGCTGATAAATCAGAAGTTGCAGTAGATGACAAACAAGATGTAAAAGCAAAAATTGATATTAACACTATTATAATAATTATATCGATTATTATAGTGATAGTGGTTGGTGTAGTGTTAGTGATTATTCTTAAAAAATAAGAAGAGGTAATGTGAATGAGAAGGATTAGTATCAAACAGGTTAAAAGAATATTGGTAGTCGGAATGATTGGAAGTATTATGCTTAATACATTTGGCTGTACGAATAATAACAAAAATGATATTAATACAGATCCGATAACATTTACACTATACAATGCAGATGGAACAGAAGATCCATGGAATGACCCTGTTGCCAAGAAGATAACAGAAGCTACAGGAGTTACCGTTAATATAGAATATCCATCATCAGAGAGTAGCGAGAATAGAATTCAATTAATGGTTGCTACAGGTGAATATCCAGATTTGATATTTGCAAAAGGTGACGTAGAACTATTGATAGATAGAAGTCAGTTGATAGACATGTCACCGTTAATAGATGAATATGGTCCACATATTAAGGAATTATATGGAGAGTATTATGAGGCTCTAAGATATAGCGAAGATAATCCTGCTATATATACATTGTGCAGTAGTAGAGCTCATAGTGAAATACTAACAACGTCAGGAACAGCTCAAATGCAATGGGCTGTATTACAAGCCAATGATTATAAGATACCAACAACACTAGAAGAATATACAACTATGATTCGCAATTACCTTGATGAGAATCCGACTACTGAGAATGGAGATAGGACTATAGGTATTTCTATATCATGTTCAGATTGGCATTGGTATACAACCCTAAGTGACCCTGCAGGTTATATTGCAAATGGTTCTAGTGATGATGGGCAATGGATAGTGGATAAAGATTATAATGTATCATACAAATTTCTTGCAGACGGTCAAAAGGATTATTTTAGATGGCTTAACGCGATGTACAGTGAGGGTATTTTAGATTCTGAATTTGCAACTCAGACCCATGAAGATTATCTTGGTAAAATAGCGGATGGAAGAGTGCTTGGATTATTAGATACAGATTGGGATTATTCAAGTGCAGAGACTATTCTTAAGGCTAGAGGTAATTATAAAGCAACATATGCAGGGCTTCCAATTACAATAGATGAATCGGTTAAATGTGCGGCCCTAAAGGATGAAGGTCTTGCAATTGGTTGGGGAATAGGAATTACAAAAGCATGTAAAGATCCAGTTAGAGCAATTCAATTTCTAGATTGGATGTGTACAGACGAAGCACAGATACTTCTTAATTGGGGTATAGAAGATGTTAACTATTTCTATGATGAAGATGGCATTAGATATAGAACTGATGAAGAGATAGAAGCATTTGAGACAGATGCTAACTATAAATTAAGAACCGGTGTAACCTACCATACTTATCCCTATCCTTGTTATGGTTCAGGAGTATTAGATAGTACGGGAAATACCTATACTACAGAAAATAAGGCAACAACAATAGCAGGATATAGTCAGATAGAAAAAGAGGCATTAGAAGCTTGGAATTGTGAAATGCTAACGGATATATTCCCACAAGCAGATGAATTTGAGAAGAAATATTATACGCCACTATGGTCTAAGAATCTGCCTTATGATATCAAGCAAGAAGTAGAGTTGTTAGATGGAATATCATGGAATAGATTAGTTGATTGTATTGTGTGTAAGCCGCAAGAATTTGATGCTAAGTGGAAGATACTTCAGGACGAATTAATAGATGCAGGAGCGCTTGAAGTTCAAGAGAAGATGACTAAGATAGTACGAAAAGAAGTTGAATTTAGAAAAAGTATAGAAGAATAAAGTATGTGGAGGTAGCTAGAACAGCTATCTCCTGTTTTTATAAGAAAACTATGAGAAAATGTTTGACATATTCTCATAGTTTTTTTGTTATGTTACTTATTTAAGTGTTGCTTTCTGTATTCTGCTGGACTTATACCAACGTGTTTTTTAAATTTGATATGGAAGTAATCTACGTTACGATATCCAACAAGTTCAGCTATCTTATATACTTTCATAGAATCATTTAGTAATAAGTCTTTTGAATGGCTGATTCTAATTTGGTCGAGGTAAGTATTAAAGTTAAGATTCATTTTCTTGCTAAATATCTTGCCTAGATATGAACTGTTATATCCAAATAGTGGAGCTATATTTTCTAAGGTAATATTCTCAGAGTAATTATGATCAATATAATGTACAATATCATCGATAATACTATCTCTAGAGGAACTGCCTATAGCAGTCATTATCATCTCAAATTGTTCTGAAAGAAATTGTATAATTTCATACAAATAATAGTGTTGATGAATAAAGTTAATCACATCTGAGTTTGCTAAAAAAGGAATGTTCATAGTGTTATATAGGTGATCCATTTTTTCTTTGATAATTAGATATAGATCAACTAGTAACATTCTCTCTGCTTCGATAGACATAGCAGATGAATCACTATACAATTCTTGTTTAAGTTTATTAAGTGTCTCAGCAACCATGTTTCTGTTAAATGATTGCATATGATTTATAAAATCTTGAGAGTATTCATTTATTATTTCTTCGTTAGTTCTGCTGTTGCTCTCTACAGGTACAGGCATCTCGGAATATACCATTGTATGTTGCAACTGATCACAGAAAAATCTACGCATTAGTAGTTGATAAGCATCATTATATGATGATGGAACATCTTCTAGTGACTTAACAGGACGACCACAAGTAATAAATATAGAATCTAGAGGGGAGTCCTTTTCGGGACGGCGCTCGTTGTCATACTTTTTAAGGAAATCATTTAATTTCTCTATAGCATAATCTCCCTTTAATAAAATAACTTTATTATTATCAATAGTAACTAAGTCGTAGGTGTTACAATTTTGGTTTGTTACTTTTAGTAATTCTGAAAAGTTATAAGATATATCTAATGAAATATGGCTGTACTTTTCGTATATAATTACTTGATATACGTTTGAAGCTATGTTAAGAGTATTTACATCTAATTTATCAACAGATAGAGAACCAAGTAGGAATTCTCTAAGCATAGTATCTTTTGCCTTTACTACATATTCCTCGTTGGTATCACGTTCTTTTTGGTCAGTGTCTAATTGTGATTTTATGTCAATCAATACTTGTTCGAGTTCGTCTTCGTCAACAGGTTTTGTTAGGTAGAATTGAATTCCGTATCTTATTGCTTCTTGTGCATATGAGAATTCAGAATAACCACTTAGAATAATAACCTTACCTTCAAATCCTTGTTCTCTAGCTTGTTTAATTGTTTCTAAACCATACATTTTAGGCATTCTAATATCTATTAGAACAACATCAGGTTTCTTCTGAGTAATAAAATTAAGAGCCTCTTCTCCGTTACAAGCTTCGCCTATTATTTCATAGCCTAGTGCATTCCAATCTACGATGCAACATAGACCTTTTCTTATAATTGATTCGTCATCTGCAATTAATACTTTATACATAGGTTTCACCTCCTAAAGTATTAGCTCCTGTTCGCTTGTTTAACCAAGCAAGTGCAAGGTCAATCCATACCTGACATTCAGGAACAATTTCATGGGGATAATTAGCTGACACATTGTTTGCAAGTGAAAGTCCGTGATCGCCATTTCCAAATATGTGAAGTTCAAAAGGAACTTTGTATTGTTGAAGTTTACTTGCAAATAGCATTGAGTTGGTTGGTAATATTAGACCGTCTGTAGCGGTATGCCATAAAAATGTCGGTGGAGTATCTGGTGATACTTGATTTTGTAGTGAATAGTAATCCTCTTGTTCATCAGTATAATTACCACCAAATATATATGCATTCATTGCTTTTTCAAAGTCTACAAAATATCTATCATTATCAAGAACAAATATATCTTTGCGATTAATATTTGGATGTATTTGTCCGAATTCTATATCTTCAATATCAGTATTAGGTTGAATTCCTATATCAAGATGAGTTGAAGAACTTCTAAGGTCTAATACAGAGTAACCTAGAATCATACCGTTAGGCTTGATAAGTGATGATTTATTAGCATATTCAGGTAGGATATCAGGGTTGTTCCAGAATACACCTATAGAGGCAGCAACATGTCCACCTGCTGAAAAACCAGATACATATATTTGATCTGGATTAATATATAAATCATTGCTATTAGTTCTAAGATAAGCAATTGTATCGGCAAGATCTTTTATCGGACCAGGCATAACAGCATGTTCATTTATTCCGTAATTAAGAACAACAGCGTGGTAACCGTTAGATACATATTTAAGAGCAATAAGTTCTGCCTCTCTATCTGATAAAAAGCAATAACCACCTCCTGGGCAGACAATAACAACAGGACGTAGTACGTTTGGTTTTAACTCTATAGAATTCTCAATAAAATAAGTGTTAAAGTATGCATTTCTTTCCGTAGAAAGATATATTTTTTCGTGTTTCATAATAGTTGTCTCCTAGACTAAAATGGGTAATCTACATATAACAAATAATACGTTGATAAGTAATAATAGTATATCGCAAAAATAGCTCAAATGCTAGTGTAGGCTTAGATATGATTTTGTCAAAAAATTGTGGAAAATGCTGAAATATAAGTGCATTATAATCAAGGTAAGGCAACGATGTGCAAGTTGTGTTGTGCGTAGTATTTTGCTATAATTATTTGCAGTAAATATTTATAGATGAATATTAAAACCAAGGGGGATTGATTTAATGGAACAGGATAAGGTAAAAGCAAATGGTAGCTATATTATGAAATGTTGTCTAATTACTAGTGCAGTATCAATAATAATCGCTATTATAGTTATAATGAATAATGAGTGGTCAGAAGTAGCAGGTGTAATATTTGCGATAGGTATATTGCTAGTTACTTGTATATTTGGAACTATTAGTGGATATAGAAAATACAAACATCCAGAAAAATATTCTCTTGTTGGTGGAAATAACAAAGTAGAATTCCGAAATATAAAATTCTGGGATTCTAGTTATGTATGGGATTCAGCTTGTAAAATATATTGTGAACAGTATAACAAAAAGGTTGAAGAACTTAATGAGACAGATGAAAGTATGATTTGGAGATATTGCGATAATGGAATTGCCTATTTGGTCATGTGGCTTGTTGAAAATGACTATTTTGTAATTGGAGATTGGGAGAGCGGCGAAGAACTTATTAGGCAAGTAAAGAGGCGAGAAGAAACGCCAGATGAATTAATAGAATCTATAGATTGCAAGATAACAGAGGAAGATATAACGGAAAATATTGGGGATTTCTTTATGTATTATTATGAAGGAGAATATTTTGATGATTATAAAAAATTTGTAGAAGATAAATTGGATATAAAAATTGATAATGCGGATGATGTTTATAGAATTGCATTTGAATGGGCTGATTATGATAGATTTAAACCTTTGATAGAAAAAGCGTATGAAAAATATAATAGTAATCAGAACTTATAGAAGAGGGGAAATGTTTAATGGAATTATTAATTTTAGAATTATTAGAAAGTGAAAAACTTCCTAAGTGGGTTAAAGTAACTACTGTTAGTATAATAAGTTTGCTTTATTTTGGAATAGTATGCCTGTTTGCATATTTGCTTATAAAGAACTTGGGAAGTGATATGTTTATAAGTATAGGTTCATCTGTAATATTGTTATTTCTAATAGTATTATATATACTATTTATTAGGAAAATAATAAGAAAGAAGAGAAATTAATGAATACGAAAAAAGATGAACATGGTGAATATGTACTAGCTACAGATATTGATAATGAATTACATCAGCGAATTTATAAGGAAGTTAAGAAGTTTCCGATTGAAATCTTTATATGTTACATAATGGCGTTAGGTTTTGTATTGCTAGGTGTGTTTTTGGGAAAATATATCTTGGCAAATGGTGTTGCTAATCCTATAGGAATGATAGTAGGATATGTGATATTATTTTTTGCAGTGCTACTTTCAGGAGGTCGTGGATTATCAATTCAATTGGAATATAGAAAATTTAAAAAGAGAAAATATAAATGTTATATGCTAAAGGTTGCTTCATTTTTAAATAATTATCAATTGTTAGTTAAAGAAGGATTCGACAAAGAGATAGATTATAATAGTAAGCAATTTAGCCGTACTTACAGTAATGAGATGGAATATGAAGAAGATGAGGAAATAGAAGAGAGTAATACAAACAATGAAGTTGAAGAAGAGATAACAGTTATGGTTGTTGAATTCGATGGGAATTTGTATGCATTTGATCCTGAATATGTAGAGTGAAGATGAAAAGGTGACAAATTGTCACCTTTTTAAATTGTGGGCAAATGAATTATCCTAGAGCAACATCAAGTACCATCATAAGAGCGAAACCTATTGCAACACCAATTGTACCAATATTAGAATGTTCGCCAGCTTGTGCTTCTGGTATAAGTTCTTCTACAACAACATAGATCATAGCACCAGCAGCAAAGGCAAGAATATATGGTAGGATAGGTGTAACCAATGAGGTAAGCATAATTGTAAGTAATGCACCGATTGGCTCTACGATACCAGAAAGTACACCATATGAAAATGCTCTTTTCTTAGATACACCAGTACCGATTAGGGGCATAGATATAATTGCACCTTCTGGAAAATTCTGAATTGCAATTCCTATAGCAAGAGCAAATGCGCCAGCAAGGGAAATAGTAGTGCTTCCTGCACATATACCTGCAAACACAACACCTACAGCCATACCTTCAGGAATATTATGAAGAGTAACGGCAAGAACAAGCATAGTAGATTTTTTTAGTTTCGCATTTTTACCTTCTGGTTTATCTGAATTCAAATGTAGATGGGGAATAATAGAATCAAGTAATAACAAAAATCCAATTCCGAATAAGAATCCGACAGTAGCAGGTAGCCAAGCAATTCCGTTTTGTTCTTCGGTCATTTCAATAGCAGGAATAAGAAGAGACCATACAGAAGCAGCAATCATAACACCTGACGCAAATCCAAGTAAAGCCTTTTGTAATAGGGGCTTCATTTCTCCTTTCATAAAAAATACCATAAATGCACCTAGTGAAGTTCCTAGTAATGGTAGGATAATGCCAATAGCTATTTTAAAAGTATCACTCATAATTACCTCATTTCCATAAAATATATTCTATAATGTGTATATTAATAAATGTATTATAGAGTTTTTTAATTGCTACGGTCAAGGGGTAAAGACATAAAGATATTGCAACAGGGTTATAAACTATATTTATTGCGATTTCAAGAATTCAAATATGTTGATTTATGTAGTTAAACGTTGTACAATGTAATTATATGGGGTGCTTTACAAAATTTATTTGAAGCTTGGGAGGAAAATGTTATGTCGGGAGTAATTAAAAATAATTTAACTGATGCTATAAAAGCAAAGGATTCTTTACAAATAGAAAGTAATCAATTAATAATTGAGCAAACAGTTGCTTATGATGAAGATACTAATATTACAGCTAATACAAACTTAAAGGAAGTATATAAAATTGGCATGGATATAATGGAAAGATATAAAGAGCGATTATATAAAGATTCAGAAGCAATAGGCAAATTAGGAACAGAATTTTCAGAATTAGATAATAAAATGAATATTATGATGCAATTGAATAGTAAAAAATAAGGGTAAAAAGGATATAATTATGGAAGATAAGCAATCAAGAATAATGAAATTGGAAGAAAAAATATCTGAATATAATAATATTAACAAAGAGGTTAATAGGACTGAAGATGATAATCAATATATGGATGACAAAGCAGAAGCAATACTAGAGGAGCAAATATATAGATTGAAGGATAGCAATATTCAGATTCTTTTAAATAATAATATAGAAGAATTGAAAGATGCTAGAGTTAATAGACAAAATTTTATAAGTGATTTAGGAGAAAGTATTAAAAGAGAACAAAATAAATTAAATAGAGAGATAGAAAATATATGGGACGAAAAAGAAGATGTTTAATAATTGATTTATATATAGAAAGAAGGTAAATATATGGGGTTAGCTATATATCCATCAAAATTGAAAGAACAAATAAGTAGTATGGATAGTATCTTGGAAGGTAATAAAGCTTGTTTAAACATTATAATAGATGATATTGAAAAATTTATAGAAAATCCAAAGTTGGAAGGAACCGCATGGACAAATGTTAAGGTTCAAATGGAAAATCATATATCATTAATACGTGGAATTATACAAGGCAGTGACGAAATAATTAGTGATAGTAAAACTTTAATTTATCTAGTTGGAGATGAAGATATAATCGAGGATGAAATAAGGGAGTCGATACAAGAGTTAAATGCTTGTATTAGTGATTGGCTAATAACAGCAAATACTTGTAAAACTTTGATGAACAGTCAATATACAGGAATAGAAGTTTCTGGATATTATGCGTATATGTATGCTAAATACTTATTATTAATTAATGATAGCTACAATATAATAGCTATGCTTGAAAGCAAATTAGAAACATTATATTGGATAACAAAGCAAACAATAGACTTATATAATGGAGCCGAAACACTATTTACACATGTACAAAATGGATTAAATAGTATAAGTGATTTTGATGTAAATGCACCAACATGTGTTTTAGATAATAATAGTTGGAAAATTAATTTGGATTTATTGTGGAGTATACGTTCACAAGAGAATATAGAAAAGGGAACTATAACTAGTAATTGGTTGAATGATAATGCAACAAAAAATATATATAAGATTGGAATGACTATAGCAGAAAATATAACAGATGAAGAACTAATAAGATTAATATCAATTATAGCAGAAGATGAGGACTGGCCAGTATATGGAATAACCTATTTGAGTAATGATAATTATTTAAATAATTTACGTCTTGAAAGAGAAGGCTTTAAGGATGAAAATTTTATAAAGGAAGTACTTGTAGAAGGTAAATATATTAATAGACAACATATAGAATTGTTTGAACATATGAGGTTAGGAGTGGCAACTCTGAATCATACAGGATGTGAATGTATAGCCACTTATAATGCAATGGTATCGTTAGGTAATAAGCAAGACTTATCTAATATAGTAAGATATTATGATGCAGATAGTCTTATGGCTAGGGGAGTATTTGGAACCAATCCTTATGAAATACCAAAATATTTTTCGACTATGGGATATGATGTATATGTAACAGATGATGTAAAGACATTTGATGATAATTATTTGAAGGATAGTGATACAATAATTATTTCATATACAACAGGGGATGGGGTAATGGGAATTAGTATGGTTCATACAGTCTGTGTAGTAAAGGAAGGTGAGAAAAAATATAGAGTATATAACGATGGTGGATTAACAGGAGTATATGCAGATATAACAGCAATTGAAGAAGCATTAAAACCCACTGATGAGGCTACAGGGGCTAGTACTACTACGGAAGCTAGTGGTACTGATACAAAAAAATTAGCTATAGAAATAGTTGAAATAATAGGGGTGGAGAATAAATGAAAAAATCTACTAAAATAATATGGGGAGTTATATTAACTATAGTAATAATTATTGGAATCCGAATTAGTACCCGAATAAAAGATAAACGTGAAGATACCTATGTAGAAGATACATCTACAAGGTTGTTTGCTGTACACTATTTTGGAGATGCGTCAG
>JAVBSS010000018.1:0-16302 GCA_031556525.1 Lachnospiraceae bacterium | reverse complement strand
TAATGTAAGTTGTGTTGATTTTTTAACTCTTAACCATTCTGGTGATTCTGAAGTACCACCATTCATAAATAATGCTATCTTGTGTTTTTTTACCATTGTTCTACATCTCTCTTTCTTAAATACTTAATTTTAATTTTGATTTTATAAATAGTCTTATTTGTTTCTTCTTCAAACTTATAAGGCTGACCTGTAAGTTCTATCTCTAAACAACTTCTATTGTTGCCTAGAACAGGATATTCCTCACAGTAGTTCTTATCATCTACCAAATACATAATCTTTTCTAACCATTCATCATTACTCTCTTCATCTTGTAATGGTTGTTTAGCAAAGAATTGATAATACTCAGTAATGTTATAAGTATTAGAAATATGTTGCTCCACATCTCTCTCGAAATTTCTATATAGTCCACACCTATCTGATTTTCCCTCAATCTCATTTGTCTCAATAGTTACTATTTCTAGAAATTCTTTTAGCCAATTGGCTAAACTTTCTGATATTGTCATTTTGCACCTACTTCCTTTTTAGCTGTTTTAAAATTATTTTCAGCTAATTACCGTTAAATCGATATGAGGTATTACTAATATTTTTTAATATAAGATTATTCCTTGGCGCCATCCCTAATTCACTTAAAGTGAATGTCATTATTAAAAAAATATATCTTAGTTATTTCCTCTGTCTCGTTTAACATATTCACATTATACATCCACTTAAAGTGAATGTCAATACTTAAAGTGGATATTTTTAAAAAATCATTGATTTTAATTCACTTTTAGTCTATAATATCCTATATAATATAGTAAAGAGGTGTTTAATATGTCCGAACGTGATTTTAAAATGATATTTTCTCGTAATCTAAATAAACAACTTGATATCCATGGAATTACTCAATTAGAACTTGCAAAAGCAATAGATGTAGGTACTTCTTCTGTGTCATATTGGTGTAAAGGCATTAAAATACCTAGGATGGATAAGATTGATGCGATGTGTGAGTACTTTGGAATTAAACGATCTGATTTAATGGAAGATTCACTTGAGAATAGTAGCAAAGAATACTACTATCTTAATGATGAAACAAAAGCAATAGCACAAGCTGCTTTTGAGAATCCAGATATGAGAGTTTTATTTGATGTTGCTAGAGATATATCTCCTGAAGAATTAAAGGCACATATTGAATTTATGCAAAGATTAAAAAACAAAGAATCGTAGTTGTCATACTTTGTCATCACTGTATGTTACTATTAATGCAGATGGTAGGAGGCAGAGATATGATACAAGATATTAACATTCAACTTATTGATATGAATACAAAAATTAGAGAACAGGTTGTAGAAAATAATGATGGTAGTTATACTATATTTCTTAATTCACGACTAAATTCAGAACAACAAAACGATGGATATATACATGCACTTAAGCATATTTTACAACTTGATTTTGAAAAATCTAATGTAGATACAATAGAATACTACGCTCATCTTTACAAATAGTAATAGCCTAATATTTTATATTTCAGGCTATTACTATTTAATGAAAATACGAATGTATTTCCTTAGCTACCTCATTGGTTATCCCTGTAGCTTTTTCTAACTCTTCTACAGACGCATTTTTTATTACATCTATATCTTTAAAATGCATCATCAGATTCTTTCTTCTAGCTGGTCCGATGCCCTTTATGTCATCTAATACAGATTTCACTTGAGCCTTTCCTCGTAATAATTTGTGATACTCAATTGCGAATCTATGTGCCTCATCTTGTATTCTTGTTACTAATCCAAATGCTTCGTTATTTTTAGGAAATAATATTTCCTCATTATTATAATATAATCCTCTTGTTCTATGATTATCATCCTTAACCATACCACATATAGGAATAGTTATTCTTAATTCATCTAATACCTTAAGGGCTACGTTTACTTGTCCCTTTCCACCGTCCATCATAATTACATCTGGATGTATTGAAAATTTCTCATCTGTAAAACGTCTTTTAAGTACTTCTTCCATACTTTTGTAATCATCTGGACCAGTTACTGTTCTTAATTTGAATTTTCTATAATCATTACGTTTTGCTTTTCCATTTTCAAATACTACCATAGATGCAACTGCTTGGAATCCACTTGTGTTGGATATATCAAATGCTTCTATTCTATCTGCTTTATCAATGCCTATTAGGTCTGCTATTTCTCTAGCAGCACCTCTAGTTCTTGCTTCTGCCCGTTTTAATTTTTCAATATCCTTATCTAATACCATCTTTGCATTATCCTTAGCTAGTGATAACAACTTATGTTTATCACCTCTTTGAGGCACAACAATACTTACTTTTGTACCCCTTCTATCAGACAACCACTCTTCTAATAATTCTCTATCATCAATGTTTTGTTCAACTAATAACTGCTTAGGTACGTACGGTGTTCCAGTATAATACTGCTTAATAAACGAAGTGATAATTTGATGCTCTTCTTCACCTTCTATACCCGCCATATGGAAATGTTCTCTTCCTATTAGCTTGCCATTTCTAACAAAAAATAGTGACACTACTGCATCATTATCCTCCATAGCCATAGCTATTATATCCCTATCCTCTGTATCTATATTTGTTATCTTTTGCTTATCTGCTATATGATTAATACTAGTAAGCAAATCTCTATATTCTGCTGCCTGCTCAAACTCCATTTCGGCTGCTGCCTGCTTCATTTTATTCTCTACTTCATTATATATGTTTTTATAATTCCCATTTAAAAATGAAATTACTTGATCAATATTTTTTCTATAATCTTCTTTACTAATATATCCTTGACAAGGAGCTTTACATTGATTTATTTGATAATATAGACAAGGTCTTTCCTTACCAATATCCTTGGGAAGATTCTTATGGCAACTTCTTATATTGTATAATTTTCTAAGTAATTCAATAATATCATTTACTGCATTTACACTTGTATAAGGTCCAAAATATTTTGATTTATCTCTTTTTATTTGCCTTACTTTAAATACTCTTGGATAATCCTCTTCTACTGTTACTCTAATAAATGGATATCCTTTATCATCCTTAAGCATTGTATTATACTTTGGATTATGTTCCTTAATTAGATTACTCTCTAGAACCAATGCTTCAAGTTCTGAATCTGTAACTATATATTCAAACCAAGCTATGTTAGATATCATTTTCTCTATTTTAGGTGTACGTGTTCTTGATTGAAAATACTGCCTAACTCTATTTTTTAAATTTATTGCTTTTCCAATATATATAATTTCATCATATTTATTATGCATTAAGTAAACACCTGAATTACTAGGTAGCTTCTTTAATTCTTCATCAAAATCAAACACTGTATCACCTCCTACATTATTAAAGGGACAGTATACTTACCGTCCCTTTTAAAATACCATATTCTATATAATAAGCAAAGTTTATTATAATATTTATTACTAATATAACTTAATTATCATTAATATCATTATTAGAATATTCTAAGTCATAATTGGTTCTTTCTTTTTTAACTTCTTTATTGTCCGAATCCTTTTTATCATTTTTAACAATAAGCTCTATACCTGTTATTTCTTTATAAATATCTCTAAACTCTTTACCAGTAATAGTCTCTTTCTCAACCAAAAAGTCTGCTATCTTATCTAATACTTTCTCGTTATCCTTAAGCATATTATATGCTTTCTGGTATGCATCTTTGAGCATATCACTAACCAATTTATCTATCTTAGCTGAAGTCTTTTCTGAACAATTCATAGCTCTTCTTCCATCAAGATATCTATTCTCAACTGATTCTAATCCAATCATTCCAAATTCATCCGACATACCATATATAGTTATCATACTTCTTGCTATATTAGTAGCTTGCTCTATGTCATTAGATGCTCCACTTGACACTGTATCAAACTTTAATGCCTCAGCGGCTCTACCAGCAGTAAACACTACTATATCTTCTTCCATCTCGACTTTGGTATTAAGATATTTCTCTTCTTCTGGAGTATGCCATACATATCCCAATGTACCCATTGTCCTTGGAACAATTGTAATCTTCTGAACTGGTTCAGTATTTTTCTGTAATGCACTTACTAAAGCATGACCTACCTCGTGATAAGCAACCATTTTCTTCTCTTTCTCACTAAGTATTCTGTCCTTCTTCTCTTTACCCGCAAATACAACTTCTACTGATTCAAATAAATCCCCTTGACTAACAAACTCTCTATTATTCTTAACTGCTAACAAAGCTGCTTCATTTATAATATTTGCAAGATCTGCTCCAACAGCACCTGATGTTGCCATTGCAAGATCCTCAAAGTCTACAGTTTCATCAAGTTTTACATTCTTACTATGAACTTTAAGAGTCTCAAGTCTTCCTTTATAATCTGGCTTTTCTACAATAACACGTCTATCAAAACGTCCTGGTCGAAGTAGTGCCTTATCTAACACCTCTGGTCTATTAGTTGCTGCTAATATAACTACACCCTTTGATGTATCAAAACCATCCATCTCTGATAGTAATTGGTTAAGAGTCTGCTCTCTCTCTGAATCCCCACCATGTTTGCCATCTCTACTTCTACCAATTGCATCAATCTCATCTATAAATATAATACAAGGAGCCATAGCTGTTGCTTGTTTAAATAAATCCCTAACTCTAGATGCACCAACACCAACATACATTTCAACGAAATCTGAACCTGATAGTGAGAAAAAAGGAACATTTGCCTCACCAGCAACGGCTTTAGCAAGTAATGTCTTTCCTGTTCCTGGAGGTCCAACTAATAATGCACCTTTAGGAAGTTTGGCTCCTATATCTAAATACCTCTTAGGATTATGAAGAAAATCCACCATCTCAGTAAGTGATTCTTTTGATTCTTCTTGGCCTGCTACATCATTAAACGTAACACCTGTCTTCTTCTCTACATATACCTTTGCGTTGCTCTTTCCTACGCTCATAATTCCTCCGCCTTTTCCAACGGATCTGAACAGCATGCTTATTCCAAAATATATTATTGCTAACATTATCAAGTAATATATCACCGTACCAAGCCACGCATTGCTACTCTCATCTAACCCTTTAAATGTCACTCCTGCCTCGTCAAGTCTATTTACTAGGTCTTGATCTGCTATTCTTATTACATAATAAATATTTTCTTCTAAATCATTTTCTTGCTCTTTAGGTTTAATAGTAATTCTACCACTATTAATCTCTACAGATTCTATCTTATCATCTTCTACCATTTGAAGAAATTCGCTATATTCTATTTCTTTTTCAGAAGCTTGTGAAACTGATGAATATACTTTCCAAAATACAAGTGATAATATTATTGCTATAAATAACATAAACATTCCCGATTTAAAAGACTGATTCTTATTAGGTTTATTGTTATCATTTTTTTTATTATCGTCCATCTTAATACCGCCCTTCGCGTATTTTATATTACCAAATTACATTATAGGTGGTAAGTAGAAATAAATCAACAAAACAAATCATAAACTTTTCATAAACGAAACGGTTTTATTTATCTTAATCATTAACTCATCAAACATCTGTGGAGTTAACGATTGAGGCCCATCACACAATGCTTGTTCTGGATTATTATGCACTTCTATCATTAATCCATCTGCACCTGCTGCAATGGCAGATAATGCAAGTGGCTCTACCATCCATCTAATTCCTGCTGCATGACTTGGGTCAATAACAATAGGAAGATGAGTTAATTTTTTCAACATTGGAATTGCTGAAATATCCAATGTATTTCTCATAGATGTTTCAAATGTACGGATACCTCTTTCACATAATATAACCTTTTCATTTCCACCTGCCATTATATATTCTGCACTCATAATTAATTCTTCTAGAGTATTTGCTAGACCTCTCTTTAATAATATTGGTTTATCTAATTTACCTAATTCTTTAAGAAGTTCAAAGTTTTGCATATTTCTTGCTCCTACTTGAATTACATCTACATCCTTAAATAAATGTATATGTTCAGTACTCATAATTTCTGTAACTATTGGTAACTCAGAACTTTTACCAGCTGCTAAAAGTAAATCTAATCCATCTTCATGTAATCCTTGGAATGCGTAAGGTGAGGTTCTAGGTTTAAAAGCTCCACCTCTAAGAAGCCCTGCTCCTGATTCTTTAACCGCAACAGCAACTTCTGTTATTTGAGAAGTACTTTCTATCGAACAAGGTCCTGCTATAACTTGAAAATTACCTCCACCTATCTTTTGCCCTGCAATATCAATTACAGTATCCTCTGGATGCATTTTTCTATTTGCAAGTTTATATGCTTCTTGAACTCTCCTAACTTGCTCTACTGCTGGATCTGCTAATAAACTATCTTCATTAAGCTTAGATGTATCACCTATTATTCCCATAATAGTCGTAGACACACCATCCGACATATTTGTACTAAATCCTTTTCCTTCTAGCTTTGTTTTCAAGTTATTAATTTGCTCTTTACTTGCTTTTTCTTTAAAAATAATAATCATAGTATTTCTCTCCTTTAAGTTTTTTATTAAATCATTTTATACCAATCTTAATTAAAAAAACCGATACTCGCTACAACGAATATCGGTTAAAGTCTAATATTATATCAAAAATTATAAATAATAGTCTTAACTTCTTCCTTCATTGTAACATAAATAACCAGCGCTATAATAGTAATAGCTCCAGTAATAATTAAAAGAATATGAAGTTTTTTTATTAATTATAATATTCATAGCAAAAACTAATAATCGTAAGTATTTACAATCATTCTCCTTAATATTTAGTGACCTTATTTTATTATATTAAGTCATCCTTATATTATTGTCAAGCTTTTTCGCTTCAACGTTTTAAAGCGTTAATGTTTTTTGCCTTTTTTTTCAATTTTTCTACAAAAAATTACGTTATTTTTGTTGACTTCTATTTTGTCTTAACCTATAATAAAAAAATTATTAAACCTATATTTTATCTATTTTACGGAGGAAAACAATATGTCAGTTAAATACGTTTTTGTAACAGGTGGTGTCGTCTCTGGTCTTGGCAAAGGAATTACTGCCGCTTCTCTGGGTAGACTACTCAAGGCTCGAGGTTACAAAGTAACTTGTCAAAAATTCGACCCTTATATAAATATTGATCCCGGTACGATGAATCCAATTCAACATGGCGAGGTTTTTGTAACCGACGATGGTGCTGAGACAGATCTTGACTTGGGACACTATGAACGTTTTATCGATGAAGCTCTTAATAAGAAATCAAATGTTACTACCGGTAAGATATACTGGAGTATTCTTCAAAAGGAAAGACATGGAGATTTTGGTGGTCACACCGTTCAAGTAATTCCTCATATCACTAACGAAATCCAAAGCAGATTTTACAAAAATCCAGATAGTACTGAAAACGAAGTTGCCATCATTGAAGTTGGTGGAACTGTAGGTGATATTGAAAGCCAACCTTTTCTTGAAGCTATCCGTCAATTCCAACATACAGTAGGTCATGATAATTGTATTATGGTTCATGTTACTTTAATTCCTTATCTAAAATCTTCTGGAGAGATGAAGACAAAACCAACTCAGGCAAGTGTTAAAAACCTTCAAAGTTTAGGAATCCAACCTGATATCCTTGTATGCCGTTCAGATTATCCACTTGATGCAAGTATTAAAGAAAAAATCGGATTATTCTGCAATGTACCTAGCTGGTGTGTTATTCAAAATCTTGATGCAGAAGTATTATATGAAGTACCACTATATATGGAAAAAGAAAAATTAGCTAATGTTGTATGCAAATGTCTTAATATGGATTGTCCTGAACCAGATCTTGAAGAATGGACAGCAATGGTTAATGCATGGAAACATCCAAGCAAGAAAGTCAAGATTGCTTTAGTTGGTAAATATGTTTCATTACATGATGCTTATATATCAGTCGTAGAGTCATTAAAACACAGTGCTGTTGCATGTGATTCCGATTTAGAAATCAAGTGGATGGACTCAGAATTAATTACCGACAACAACGTTACTGAGCAATTAGGTGATGTTGACGGAATAATCGTTCCTGGTGGTTTTGGCGATAGAGGTATTGACGGAATGATATCTTCTATAAAGTATGCTAGGGAGAATAAAGTTCCATACTTGGGTTTATGTCTTGGTATGCAACTAACTATAGTTGAATTTGCAAGAAACGTTCTTGGCTATACAGATGCTCATAGTAGCGAGTTCAACCCAAGTAGCGTTCACCAAGTTATTCATATAATGCCAGATCAAAATGGTGTAACTGATTTAGGTGGTACATTAAGATTAGGTTCTTATCCATGTATACTTGATAAAACTTCTAAAGCCTACCAAGTTTATGGTAAAGAAGAGATTAACGAAAGACATCGTCACAGATATGAAGTTAATAACGATTACAGAGAACTCCTTACTTCAAACGGTATGTTATTGTCTGGTCATTCGCCAGATGATCTTATTATAGAAATAGTTGAACTTACCAATCATCCTTGGTTCATTGGTACTCAAGCTCATCCTGAATTCAAATCAAGACCTAATAAGCCACATCCATTATTCAAAGGATTTATCACTGCTTCTCTTGATGCTCAAGATAAGTAATTGTCACATAATAGAAAAGTAATATACCCCTTGCCAAATTTGACAAGGGGTATATTACTTTAGTTCTATTTATTTCAATTTTCCTATTTCTATGCTATCTCATACATTATTGCCATTACTAAGCAAACTACCATACCCACTACAAGTGGTACATATGTAATAATCATTTCCTTAATACTTCTCTTAGGTTTTAGTTCAGTATTTGTAGATACATCTGTTTTATCTTTCTTAATTAATCTCAACAAATATTTTTCTCTTCCATTAAGTTTAGCAATTAAGTATAAGATTAATCCACCTATAACTAATCCTATTACCGCAAACGGTATCATAACTACCATAGTTAATAATAAATCCGAATTACTCATTTCTGTAGATGCCAAATCCAATGCAGCCCCAGTATCAAGACCATTCTCAGCAGCTGCACCTTGCACCATTTCATATAACTTAGGTAAACCATATGTTATAACAACCGATGTCCCATTATACACAAAATGCATTATCATTGTAGATATTATACTGTCTGTCGCCTCTATTACTATACCAAATATTAATCCCATTGCTGTAGCATATAACATCTGATTAAAGTTTTTATGCATCAGTCCAAATAGTACGGCTGAAAAAATTATAGCAAACAAAGGATTGTACTTTCTATAGTTATTTAACAATGCCCCTCTAAACGTTGTCTCCTCAATAATGGCTGGAAGCACTGCTATTATGAATACCGCTACACCCACGCTATAGCTATCTGCTATATCGGTTACTGTACCTTGAATCATATTTGTAGCAAACAACATACTTATTGCATTTATTATGGATACTAATGGCCACATACAATATGCCAGTATTATAAGTAAAAATGCTGACCATATATTAATCTTTTTAAATCTAATAAATTTGAAAACATTTTTTTCTGTAATCAATAAATATACTATTACTGGTACTATTATTGATAACTGAGTTATTATTATATTTAATTCACTAGATAACTCAAAACCATATAACTTCTCGATTCCACTTATAATAAAATATATAGGAAAGTCTATAATTACCAGTATCAAAAATAATATATTGCCCCTAAAAACACCTTTGTTCTCCGCTTGCATTTATTCTTCTCCTTGTATATATCCCTAAAATATACTATGCATTTTTAATTGCTATTGCTTCAATCTCAATCAATACATCTTTAGGTAATCTTGCAACTTCTACACATGAACGAGCTGGACATTCACCTGTAAAGAATGTACTGTAGATTTCATTAATTGTAGCAAACTCATCCATATTTTTTATAAATACTGTTGTTTTAATAACGCTATCAGCATTTGCACCAGATGCTTCTAAAAGTGCTATAAGATTGCTAAGCACTTGTGTTGCTTGAACTTTAATATCACCTTCAACTAATGTGTTTGTTGCTGGATCAATTGGTATTACACCTGATGTATATACTATTCCGTTAACCTCTACTGCTTGTGAATATGGTCCTATTGCTGCTGGCGCTTTGTCTGTTGATATAATATTCTTCATTTTAAAATACTCCTTACATGTTATATTGTTCTTATATTAATTTTATTTCTTTATCTGTAATTTCGATTTTCTTTTCTTTAAGTAATCTTCCTACAGCTCGTTTAAACGCTGCCTTACTTAATCCTAATTCACTTTTAATTACTTCTGGATCTGCCTTATCTGTAAATGGTAATACACCATCACAACTTTCTATTAATTGAAGTACCATCTCACTATCTTCATCCATTTGCATATATGCAGGTCTTCTAATACTTAAATCTATCTTGCCATCTTCTCTAATATTTGTAACACGAGCTTCTACTCTATCACCTATAGATACTCTCTTAAACAACTCTTTTCTAGCTATTAAAGCTGAATACTTGTTATCAATTGCTACAAATGCTCCTAAGTCTTCCTTGTAATCATATATAATTCCTGTAACGTCATCGTCTTTTTCATATGGTGAATCCGTTGACAAATCTTCATATACTTTCATAGATACACATAACCTGCTACTCTTATCTATATACATTCTTACAAGATACTCTCTACCCTCAACAACTTTACTTTTTTGTTCTTTAAACGGAAGCAATATATCTTTTTCTAATCCCCAATCCATAAAAGCACCAATACCTGTCACATTAACTACCTTAAGTGGAGCAATTTCACCTACAGTTATGTATGGTCTATTCACTGTTGCAATTAATCTATCCTCTGAATCTTTATATATAAATACTTCTATTGTATCTCCTGCTTTTAGTCCTTCTGGAACTTGTTTTCTAGGAAGTAATACTGCCTCTCCATCATCTTCTTTATCACTTAAATAAACTCCAAAATCTTTACTTCTAGATACTACTAATTCCTGCCATTTTCCTAATTCTATCATCTTAACACCTTACTTTCTTATCCACTCTATTATGTTACTATTGCATCTCGCTTCTTATATCTCTACTGTTTTATTATTGCTGTTACTTTCTCATAAACTCTACTATTACATTTGATTTGCCATCTTCTCCACATAATTCCACTGAAAATACTTCTCCATTATCATATATTACTGGTAACAAAGTCTCTCCATATGTTGCAGCTCGTTTGTAATCAACTCTCACTTGCTTAATATCCATATCATCTGGCAAATATTCTTCAGCAAATGATATATATTTAGAATTGTTAACGTGATTATTACTGTCTATATCTGATTTCTTAATAGCAAAGGCTTTCTCTGTATATGACTCACCATCTAACTTAATCTTTCTTGGTTGATAATCCATATCCAATCTATCCTCAAGCTTATATGCTTCTAAGTCTTCTTTAGTTGCCTTAAGTGGTCCCATTGTATCTATATTCAAATATAACCATATCGAATTGGCCCAAGCAATGCGCTTACCCTCTTCGTCTAAAATATCAAAATTACGATATCCATACACACCTTTAAAATCATATGGCCAAGTTCTAACTTGTATCTTCTCATTAAAAGTCGGAAATCTATCCACTACTATCTGCCATCCTGTTAAAAACCAAGCTTTATGTGTCTTATCCAAGAAATCAAATCCCATACCTATATTTTCTGAATGACACAATGTACAATCTTGAAAATACTTGGCTATTTGCGACATACCAATTAATTTATTAGAATTAACATCACTATATCTTACTGTTTCGTTTGCTGTATACATATATTGCACCTCTTAATAGAAGCATAATAATACTTCCATTCTAATTCTTCTCATAAATATCCATAACAGATTAATTATACTATATATTTTTTTATATTACCATGTAATTATTTCAAATTTATATCCTAATTATTTTAAACCGTTAATAAATATTTTCTAATACCGTATAACTATTTTAAAATATCCCTTGAAAACACAACTTTCATCGTGTATAATACAATCTTGTGATGGGCTATCGCCAAATGGTAAGGCAACGGACTCTGACTCCGTCATCTGTAGGTTCGAATCCTACTAGCCCAGTTAAAAGTGGAGTGTCGCAAGACAACATAAATTCTCATGAATTTAGTTATTTTGCGACACTCCACTTTTATTAATACATATCAACCATGTGTTTTATCTCGTCATTAATTAACTCTACTAACCTAGGCGGTTCTATAACCTTTGCTCCACTTCCATATCCTAGTATCCACTTGATAAGCTCATCCGTAATAGCTGTCTCTTTTTCAAATATTATACCGTTATCAATATCAACTATATTATCAGCTATTTGACCATCATATTCCTTCACAAATCTAGCTGACTTACCATAAAATTCTATCTTTATATTCTCTTTATTAGTACCACTCAAATGAATAAATTGATTATCTCTTCTTGTAGCAAAATACTCATTAGGTATCTCGAACTTATTATCTAATATATCTGCTCTCATGATTCTAGATATTCTAAAAGAACGTATCTCTTCTCTTAGTTCACAAAAACCTTCTACACACATATATCCATCATTAAATACTATCGAAAATGGCCTTATTATTCTACTTGTTTCTTCGTCATTCGAAAAACTTCTATAAGTAATATTTAATTTATGTTGTTTATCTATAGCCGTCTTGATAATTTGCTCAGTTTCAACATTAACATCTATATTTTTATTATTTTTCACATCTACAATCTGTATTATGTTCTTCATTTCCTGTAGATGCATTTTATTAATATGTGCTGTATCAGATAAAATCTTATCAATTATGTTAAGTCCATCTTCTCCAATACCAGTATTATTATATGGTGCTAAGAGTTCTTTTATAAATGATAAAGAAATCATATCAGAAATAGTTAAATCTACATTTTTCAAGTTATATCTATCAGCATAGAAATATGTCTTACCATTTCTCTCTTCTTCAAAAACAGAATAACTTGCAGACAATTCATCTATATCTCTTGATATAGTACGCTTACTTACTTCTATATCCCATTTTCTTAATTTATCCACAAGTTCATTAATACTAAACCCTTGTGGATTACTTGATAATAGTGACAATATATGAATCTGTCTCTGTGCTACTGATATATCTTTAACATTATAATCTTCTACCATAACACCTAATCCTCTTATATAACTTCTTTGATGTAATCTGCTATTGCATCTTCCCAATCAGCAAATGTAAAATCACTAGTTAATCTTAACATATAATTATCCAGTACTGAATAAGCAGGTCTCTTAGCTGCTGCTTTATATTCATCCGATGTAATTGCTGTTACAACTGTAGCTTTATCTGCTAATCTAAATATCTCTTTCGCAAAATCTGCCCATGAACATTGTCCTTCACAAGTACCATGAAATACACCGTAATTACTTGTCTTCATTAAATAATGAATCATCTTTGCTAATTCTTTAGCACTTGTAGGACTTCCATATTGATCTCCTACTACTCTAACTTCAGAATTTTCTTCTGCAAGTCTTAGCATGGTTTTAACAAAATTCTTTCCATCACCATATAGCCACGCTGTTCTGATTATGAAGTATTTATCAGAAAATTCCTTAACAAAGTTCTCTCCAGCTAACTTTGTTGCTCCATAAGCACTTTGTGGATTAGTCTTATCAAATTCAACGTATGGCTTATCTCCATCACCTGCAAATACATAATCTGTAGATATCTGTATCATCTTAGCTCCAACTTCTGTTGCCGCTATACTAAGATTTCTTGGTCCTATCGCATTAATCTTATATGCACTATCTAATTGTGTCTCGCATAAATCTACTGCTGTATGAGCTGCACAATTTATAATAATCGAAGGTCTAGCATCATTAACAAATGCTCTAACTGCTTCTATATCTGTTATATCAAGATCTGCAACATCTGTATTAATCAATTCATACTCTTCGTTTGCTAGCTCTATGTTCATTGCTCTTCCTAATTGGCCATTGCAACCTGTAATTAATATTTTCTCCACAATATTTCTCCTATAATAATTATATTTAGTTATATATACCAAGTCTATCAAAAACACCTTTTTATGTCAATCTAATAATCCTAGTTTGTATTTCCATGTCAATACTCTTCTAACCGATTCATCTAATCTGTCTTCTGATATTCTATCTTCATGAACAGCATTAATCACTGCTTCTATTTGAACAATATAATTCGTACTAATCACCATATCATTACCTGCCAAGATTGCTTGAATAGCAGCTTCATCTTCCGGCATATAATTCACAATACCCTTCATCCCCATATCATCAGTCATAACTACACCATCAAATTTCAGATTATCTCTTATAAGGTTAATAACCTTGTATGATATTGATGCAGGATTTTCATCATCAATACACTCCACAATATTGTGAGATACTAATATTGAATCCGCACCTGCCAAAACTCCAGCTCTAAATGGTTGTAAATCGTTCTTATCAAAATTATCATACTCTCTATTATCTATAACTATGTTTTCATGAGTGTCTTTATTATTTCCATAACCAGGGAAATGTTTTAAAGTGCTACCTATGTTGATTTTATCCATCTCAATAACAACGGTTGTTATATATGCAGCTGTCTGTGTGGCATTCAACCCTAATGTCCTTTTGTATATATAATCATCCTTATTTGTTGAAACATCCGCTACTGGAGCAAGGTTAAGATTAAATCCTAATTCCTTCAATATGGTTGATTTTGACTTAACATACTCTGCTACTAATTCTAATCCACCCTCTGCATATAATTCTTGTGGTGACTTAAATCTACTATCACTTAATTTACCATTAATACCTACTCTAGATACTGTTCCACCTTCTTCATCAACACCTACTAATAATGGTATCTTAGCGGCTATTTGATAAAAATTAATATAAGTTTTCATACCTTCTATATCTTTACCTTTAATACTATCGTTAAATAATATAATTCCTCCTACATTATACTGCATCATGTCATAATCATCAGCATTACAATGTACTAGAAATAATTGACCTACTTTTTCTTCTATAGTCATATTCTCTATCATTATTTGTATCTTTTCATTTTCTTCTTTATTCTCTTCACTTACATTATTATTTTCTGTTGGTACATCATTTTTTATATCACCATTGGTATTAATTACCTTATCAACGGCATCTTCTTCCTCTATACTACTGATTTCCGTGGATATGGTATTATCCTCTATGTTGTTACAAGCTACTAGAAATATTAAGCCTATTAATAGACTTAATTTTATTATTATTTTTTTATCCATATTTCTATATATTCTTTTCAGCATTATAATATTCTCCTACATTATATATTTACTCTATTCTGTCACAATTACTATTTAAAAATACCTGTTTTATAAAATTATAACTATAAAAAACTCCTCGTAAATACTTGATTTACAAGGAGTTTTTGACTGTGCGTTAGAGGATTCGAACCCCCGACCTTTTGGTCCGTAGCCAAACGCTCTATCCAGCTGAGCTAAACGCACGTATTCATAAAAAAATATGTAATACAAATGTATTTGTATTACATTTTAAATAATAATATAATGCCGGCGACCGGAATCGAACCGGTACGGGAGATTAGTCCCGCAGGATTTTAAGTCCTGTGCGTCTGCCAGTTCCGCCACGCCGGCATATCTATTAACAAAAAACTCTGTATCGTAACATCCACTACACTAAGTGTCAGTTTTCTGTCAGGTCACCTTCTAAATTCGCTACTGCTCACTAAGGGTGGTGACACGACTACGACTAGATTCACACTTCGCTATGCTTGTGTTCATCAAGTTCTCTGTCAGTGGGACCAACAGGGCTCGAACCTGTGACCCCCTGCTTGTAAGGCAGGTGCTCTCCCAGCTGAGCTATGATCCCATGGGATATTATTCTATTATTATTATCGTAGCTAATATAAATTAGCAACGACCCAGAAGGGACTCGAACCCTCGACCTCCGCCGTGACAGGGCGGCGCTCTAACCAACTGAGCCACTAGGCCTTACTTTATGTTTTTTAATCTTTATCATCTGATTAGTGGACCTTCAGGGACTCGAACCCCGGACCGATCGGTTATGAGCCGATTGCTCTAACCAGCTGAGCTAAAGGTCCATATCATTAGTCTGATTTCTCACACTAACTTCTTGGTGACTATGACTTAATATAGTCAGAGCCGACGATCGGACTTGAACCGATAACCTGCTGATTACAAGTCAGCTGCTCTGCCAATTGAGCCACGTCGGCGTATTAAATTCATCAAAACTTTTTCTTGTAACATCCACTCCACTTTCGTTCGAAAACACCTCACGAAGTGTCAGGATGGACTTTC
>JAVBSS010000045.1:0-43457 GCA_031556525.1 Lachnospiraceae bacterium | reverse complement strand
GAAAGGAGTTTTAATTATGTTACATCCATCATATACTGATTTAATGGCAGTTGTTAATAGTGAGGTAGAACCAGGAGAGCAACCAGTAGTTCAAAGTAGATATTCTATCGTATTAGCTACAGCAAAGAGAGCAAGACAACTTATAGGCGGAGAAGAAGCTTTAGTTGATGATGAAGGTAAGAAACCTTTATCAGTTGCAGTTGAAGAATTATATAATAGTAAGGTTAAGATTGTAGGCGACGACGAGTAATTATATGACATATTTTAGACCGTAGAGAACTTTAGGTTTTCTACGGTTTGCAATTATAGAGGAGGTGTACTTATATGAATATAGGAACATTGTTAGAAGGGCTTAATTGCACTATATTAAAAGGGGATTTATCTACAGAGATAAAGACTATAGAGAATGACTCGAGGGAAGTAGTAGAAGGGAGTCTATTTTTTTGCATATCTGGAAGTGTAGTTGATGGGCACAAGTTTATAGAAGATGTAATTAGCAAAGGTGCAGTAGCTATAGTTGTTGAGAAAGCAGATATAGATATTGATATACCAGAGAGTGTATGTGTTATACGTGTAGAAAATAGTAGATATGCTATGGGAATGATTTCAGCAACATATTATGGTCATCCATCAAGAGAACTAAAAGTAATTGGTATTACAGGAACTAAAGGTAAAACAACAACTGCATATATGATACAATCAATGCTTGAACATTCAGGACATAAGACAGGACTTATTGGAACTATAGAGATTTTAATAGGAGACAAAGCTACACCAGCGCCTAATACTACACCAGAATCTATGATTGTTCAGCAAATACTTAGAGAAATGGTTGATTCAGGATTAGATAGTGTTGTTATGGAAGTTTCATCACAAGGACTAATGCTTGATAGAGTAGTTGGAGTAGATTTTGACTATGGAATATTTACTAATTTATCAGAAGATCATATAGGACCTAATGAACATGAAAGTTTTGAAGAATATAGAATGTGGAAAAGCAAATTATTTTCTTTGTGTAAAGTAGGTATATTTAATGCTGATGATGATAATTATGAAGAAATACTTAAAGGTCATTCTTGTGATGTAATTACATATGGTATGAGTGAAGGCTTGGACTATATAGCCAAAGATGTTAGATTATATAGTAAGGATGCTTGTTTAGGAATAGAATATAATCTTAAAGGAACTGAAAATGCAGATATTATGGTTGATATGCCAGGTAAATTTAGTGTATATAATTCTTTGGCTGCAATAGCTATTGCAAGAGTAATGGATGTGCCAATGAATATAGTAATAGATATTCTTACCAAAATATATGTTAAAGGTAGAGTAGAGTTAATACCAATATCAGATGAATTTACTATTATAATTGATTATGCACATAATGAAGCAAGTTTAGAAAGTATTTTAACTACCTTAAAAGAATATAATCCAAAGAGGTTAGTTACACTATTTGGATGTGGAGGAAATAGATCTAAGGCTAGAAGATTTGAGATGGGTGAAATATCTGGTAATCTATCAGATTTAACTATTATAACATCTGATAATCCTAGAAATGAAGAGCCACAAGATATTATAGATGATATTAAGACTGGATTTTCAAAGACTAACGGTAATTACGTTGAGATTATAGATAGAAAAGAAGCAATTAGATATGCAATTATGAATGCACATTCAGGCGATGTAATTGTATTAGCTGGAAAAGGTCATGAAGATTACCAAGAGATAAAAGGTAAGAAGTACCATATGGATGAAAGAGATATAATCAGAGAGATTTTGGAGGAAGAGGATGTCGATAAAATATGCGGATATAATAATAGATATTTCGCATGAGGCGATAGATAGGGCGTTTCAATATGAAGTGCCCTATTCTTTGCGTGAAGAAATTTCCATAGGACAAGAAGTTAGTATACCTTTTGGCAGAGGCAATACTATAAGAAAGGGATATGTTGTAGGATTATCAGACGAACCAAAATATGATGTAGATAAGATTAAGGCAATTAATAGTATTAATAAAACTAGTATAGTTATAGAATCTCATTTAATTAAACTAGCAGTATGGATTAAGCAAAATTATGGTTCGACAATGATAAATGCTCTTAAGACAGTAATGCCCATAAAGCAAAAAGTTAAGAAAATCGAAGATAAAACAATAAGATTGTTACTATCTGAAGAGGATAGTATTGCTAAACTTGAGTACTATAAAAAGAAAAATAGTAAAGCAAAATTAAGATTATTAACTGAATTAATAACTGAAAAAGAAATACCAAAAGATATTATTACAACAAAATTAAATGTATCAAATGCTTCAATAAATGCAATGGAAGAAGAAAAAGTTATAGCTATAGATAGCGAAAGAATTTTTAGAAATCCGATAAATACAGATATAATAAACAGGAAAGTGAATGATTTAAATGATGCTCAGAGTAGTATTGTAGATGAATTTATAGAAGATTATGATAATGATATAAATAAAACTTATTTGCTACATGGTGTAACAGGAAGTGGAAAAACAGAAGTCTATCTAGAAATTATAGATAAGGTAATTAGAGAAGGAAAGCAAGTAATTGTATTAATTCCAGAGATAGCACTAACTTATCAAACAGTTATGAGATTTAGAAGAAGATTTGGAGATAGAGTAACTATTATTAATTCTAAGTTAAGCAAAGGTGAGAGATATGATCAATTTTTGCGAGCTAAGAAAGGCGAAGTTGATATAATTATCGGACCTCGTTCAGCTCTATTTACTCCGTTTGAAAATCTTGGACTTATAGTAATAGATGAAGAACATGAAACTACTTATAAAAGTGATGCGCCTCCTAAATATCATGCTAGAGAAGTAGCAATTGAGAGAGCTAATATGTGTAAAGCCTCAGTAATATTAGGTTCAGCAACACCATCAGTTGAGAGTTATACAAAAGCAATTAGTGGTGAATATAAGTTATGGACTATAAAGGAAAGAGCTGCATCAGCACAGATGCCATCCGTAGAGATTGTAGATTTACGTGATGAATTAAAACAGGGAAATCGTAGTGCTATAAGTAATAAATTAAAAGCACTAATGGAAGATAGATTAAGTAAAAAGCAACAAACTATGTTGTTTTTAAATAAAAGAGGATATGCAGGATTTGTGTCTTGTAGAAGTTGTGGAACCGTAGTTAAATGTCCACATTGTGATGTGTCATTGACGATTCATAATAACAATAAATTAGTATGTCATTATTGTAATTATACAGAAGATAACAAAAAATTATGTATAAAATGTGGTTCACCATATATAGGTGGATTCAAACCAGGAACTCAGAAAATAGAAGAGGAAGTTAAACGATTATTTCCTACAGCAAGAGTTCTTAGAATGGATATGGATACTACTAAAAATAAAGGTGGACATGAAGCTATATTGTCAAAGTTCGCTGACGGTGGAGCTGATATTTTAGTAGGAACTCAAATGATTGTAAAGGGACATGACTTTTCGAATGTATCATTAGTGGGAATACTATTAGCTGACCTATCATTATTTACAAATGATTATAGAGCAGGTGAGAGAACTTTTGATTTGCTAACACAAGCGGCAGGCAGAGCAGGTAGAGGAAGTATAGCAGGTGAGGTTGTTATTCAGACCTATAATACAGAGCATTATGCAGTAACCACTGCAGCAAAGCAGGATTATGAGGAATTTTACGAAGAGGAGATAGCATATCGAGAATTGATGTCGTATCCGCCAATTTCAAACATGTTGCTTGTATTTATTACGGCTAAAGATGAAGGGCTAGTTGATAGTCAAGCAGAGTTAATAGCTAAGTATATAGGAAATATGAATGTAGATGGAATGTTGGTAATAGGCCCTAGTAAAGCAAGTGTATCCAAAGTAAGTGATATATATAGAAGGGTTGTATATATTAAACATTCTAAGTATAATGAATTAATAAGAATAAAAGATACTATAGAGAATTATATAGATGATAATATTGAATATAAGGGTATTAATATTCAATTCGATTTTAATCCGATGAATAATTATTAAACGAAGGAGAGTATAGGAAAATGGCAATTAGGAAAATTAGGTTTGATGGTGATGATGTATTAAGAAAAAACTGTAAAGAAGTAAAAGAAGTAAATGAGAGAACACTTGAGTTAATAGATGATATGTTTGAAACAATGTATGATGCAAATGGAGTAGGGCTTGCAGCGCCTCAAGTAGGTATTCTAAAAAGAATAGTTGTAATAGATGTAGATTATGAAACACCTATATTATTAATCAATCCGGTAATAGTAGAGAAAGACGGAGAACAAATGGGTGATGAAGGTTGTCTAAGTCTTCCAGGAAAAGTTGCAGATGTAACAAGACCCCTGAGAGTAGTATGTAAGGCATACAATGAAGAGATGGAAGAGATAACAGTTGAAGGTGAAGGATTATTAGCTAGAGCTATGTGTCATGAAATAGATCATTTAGATGGTGTATTATATAAAGATATAGCTAATGGACCATTAAGAGATGTGGAACCCATAGAGTGATTTTAAAATATATAATTAGATAATGTATAGAATAAAATTAGAATGTGCAATTAGATAGTGTATAGAATGAATTTAGAATATGTGATTAGATAATATATGGAGCATGTGAGGAGAAGTACATGAATGTAGTATATATGGGAACCCCTGATTTTGCAGTTAATACTCTTGAAGAGATAATTAAAGCAGGTCATACAGTAAAAGCAGTAATAACTCAACCAGATAAACCCAAGGGTAGAGGAAAAGCTATGCAATATACGCCGGTTAAAGAAAAGGCATTAGAGCATAATATAGAAGTATACCAACCGATTAAAGTTAGAGAAGAAGAATTTGTGAATTTATTAAAAGACATTAATCCAGATGTAATTGTTGTAGTAGCATTTGGACAGATATTACCAGAGAGTATTCTTAATATTCCTAAGTATGGTTGTATAAATGTACACGCATCATTATTACCTAAATATCGTGGTGCAGCACCTATACAATGGGCAGTAATCGATGGAGAGAAGACAAGTGGTGTAACTACTATGTATATGGCTAAAGGTTTAGATACTGGTGATATGATTGATAAGGTAGAGATAACATTAGATGACAAAGAAACTGGTGGAAGCCTTCATGATATATTGGCAGATGCAGGAGCTAAGTTACTAGTAACTACCCTTGAAAAATTAGAGAATAATACAGCTACAAGAACTGTTCAAGATGATGAAGACAGTTGTTATGCTAAAATGTTAGATAAAGGTATGGGATTAATTGATTTTAACAAATCAGCAGTTGAGATAGAGAGATTAATTAGAGGACTTAATCCATGGCCAAGTGCTTATACAAAATTTAATGATAAGACATTAAAGGTATATGAAGCAGAGGTGATTGACGAGACACAAGGTGAAGTAGGAAGTGTGTGGGCAGTTGATAAAAAATCATTTACTGTTGCATGTGGAGAAGGTTCACTTAGAATTAAGAATCTTCAATTAGAAGGTAAGAAAAGAATGGATACATCAGCATTTTTATTAGGATACAAAGTAGAGATAGGCAACCAATTAGGATAATACAGTTTATTGAACAGGTGAGGAATTAAAGTGGCAGATAACATTAACCCAAGAGAAATAGCATTAGATATATTAATCGATATAGACAAGAATAACAGACTTAGCAATTCAGCAATTCAGACAGCACTTAGAAAACATCAATTTTCTAGTAAGCAAGACAGAGCATTTATAACTAGAATATGTGAGGGCGTAACTGAATACAGATTGCAATTAGATTATATCATTAATCAATTTTCTAATACTAAGATAAATAAGTGCAAACCATTGATAAGAAGTGCTCTTAGAATGGGTGTATATCAGATTAAATATATGGATAGTATACCAGATACAGCAGCTTGTAATGAGACAGTAAAACTTGTTAAGAAAAGAGGTTTTTCAAGTCTATCTGGATTTGTAAATGGGGTATTAAGAAACATAGCTAGAAATATTGAAGATGTAAAATACCCAACAGAAAAAGCTAATCCAGCCATGTATTTATCAATAAAGTATTCTATTCCTGAATGGATAGTAGATAAGCTAGTTGCAGATTATGATTATGAAACTGCTAAGACGATAATAGAGGCGTCTGTTACTGATAAGGCAACAACTATTAGATGTTGTGAGAATAACATTGATATAGATAAATTTATTGCTAAACTTGAAGGTAGAGGTATAGATGTTACACGAGGTAATTATGTAGATAGCGCCTTGTTTATAGATAATTATGATTATATAAGAAAAGTTCCAGGATTTTTTGATGGCGAATTTGTTGTTCAAGATGAGAGCTCAATGCTTGTTGGATTAGTAGCAAGTCCAAGTAAAGATGATTTGATTTTAGATGTATGTGCAGCACCAGGTGGAAAAAGTCTTCATATAGCAGATTTACTTGGGAATAAAGGACGCATTATAGCTAGAGATCTTACAGAGAATAAAGTTGAGTTAATTAAAGAGAATATTGATAGATGCAACTATACGAATGTATCATGTGAAGAATATGATGCAACAGTATTAGATGAATCAATGATAGAAAAAGCAGATATTGTAATTGCTGATTTACCATGTTCAGGGCTTGGTATAATAGGCAAGAAAAATGATATAAAATATAGATTATCAACAGCGCAATTAGATGAGTTAGTAGCATTACAAAGAAATATATTATCGATAGTGTCTCAATATGTAAAACCAGGTGGAACACTAGTATATAGTACTTGTACAATCAATGTAGATGAAAATATTAATAATGCAATGTGGTTTAGAGATAATTATGATTTTGAATTCGATAGTATAGAAGAGTATTTGCCAGAAAGTATAGATAGTGATACTAAGAAGGACGGATACGTAGCATTATTACAAGGGAAAGAGAAATGTGATGGATTTTTTATTGCTAGATTCAAGAAAAATAGTAATAAATAAGACAGGTTAAGAATAGAGTTTATGTGATGTGGAGGATATCATGGATATTAAATCTATGACATTGCCAGAATTAGAGGAATGGATAGTTTCAAAAGGAAAACCTAGATTCAGGGCAAAGCAAATATACAAATGGATACATGAAAAATTAGTAAGAAATGTTGAAGAGATGAATAACATTCCGAGCGACATTAAGGATTTAATTAATGAAGAGGGATTATTAAGTGTTACTCAAGTTGAGAGACTAATTTCTAAAGTAGATGGTACTAACAAATTTATATTTCAGTTACATGATGGAAATATAATCGAGAGTGTACTTATGAAATATAAGCATGGTAATTCTGTATGCATATCATCACAAGCAGGTTGCAGAATGGGTTGTAGATTTTGTGCATCAACACTACTCGGACTTACAAGAAATCTAGAAGCATCTGAGATGTTGGATCAAATATATTATATACAGAACATAACAGGGGAGAGAGTGTCAAATATAGTAGTTATGGGCACTGGTGAACCGTTAGATAATTATGATAATTTACTAAAGTTTATAAAAATCATTTCTGATGAAAATGGTCTAAATATTAGTCAAAGAAATATTACAGTATCAAGTTGTGGAATTGTTCCACGTATATATGAGTTAGCTGATGAAATGCTTGGTATAACATTTGCACTATCACTTCATGCACCAACAGATGAAGAGAGAAAAGCGTTAATGCCTATCGCTAATAAGTATTCAGTAGAAGAAACTTTAAAGGCTTGTAAGTATTATTTTGATAAAACTGGAAGAAGAATAACGTTTGAATATAGTTTAGTAATGGGTGAAAATGATAACAAAGAACAGGCTGAAAAATTATCAAAACTCATTACAGGATACAACTGTCATGTTAATTTAATACCAGTTAATCCGATAAAAGAACGAAATTATAAGCAATCTGATAAGAATTCTGTAGAAAATTTCAAATATATACTTGAAAAAAATCGAATAAATGTTACTATAAGAAGAGGTATGGGCGGCGATATAGATGCTGCTTGTGGACAGCTTAGGAAGGCTTACGTAGAAAAATACGTAACGGGAGGAAACTAATGATCTCATATGGAAGAACTGATATAGGCAGAGTTAGGAGTATTAATCAGGACAACATTTTTTTCTCTGACGAATCAGTAGGAAGGCTTCCCAATTTGTATATAGTTGCAGATGGTATGGGAGGGCATAAAGCAGGAGACTTTGCTTCAGATTATGCAGTTAAGAATTTTGTTGAGAAGGTTAAGAAATGTAAGAGTAGTAATCCAATAACAATAATTAAGAAATGTGTATCAGAAGTTAATCAAGAAATTGTTGAACTAGCTAATAGTAATGAAGAATACCAAGGAATGGGAACAACTTTTGTTGTAGCCATAGTGTTAAAAGGTAAGTTATATGTAGCTAATGTAGGTGATAGTAGATTATATATAATAAATAATAAAATTAAGCAAATAACTTTAGATCATTCATTAGTTGAGGAATTAATAAGAACTGGTCAACTTGAGAGAAGAAAAGGAAGATATCATCCAGAGAAAAATATTATTACTAGAGCAATTGGAGTTGGAGAAGAAGTAGTACTTGATTTCTTTGAAATAATATTAGAACCTGATGATAGAATACTTATGTGTTCAGATGGTTTGTCTAATATGGTAGATGATGATGAAGTTAGAGATATAGTAATGGAACATTCATTACCTAAAGAATCAGTAGAGCAACTAATTAACAGGGCAAATTATTATGGCGGCAAGGACAACATTGGGGTTGTTATAGCTGTTCAGTAAAATAGAGAGGTGTATATATGTTTAATCCAGGAATGATTATTGCAGGGCGTTATGAGATAATGGACGTTGTAGGTTCAGGTGGAATGTCTGTTGTATATAAAGCGAAGTGTCACAAACTTAATAGATTTGTAGCTATAAAAGTACTTAAGTCTGAATTTAGCGATGATAAGAATTTTGTTACCAAATTCAGAGTAGAGGCACAATCAGCAGCAGGTTTGTCACATCCAAACATCGTTAATGTTTTTGATGTTGGTGAAGATGAAGGAATATATTTTATAGTAATGGAATTAGTTGAGGGAATTACCCTTAAAGAGTACATACAAGTTAATGGTAGATTATCAATAGATAAGGCAATTGATTTTGCTATTCAGATTGCTTCAGGTATTGAAGTGGCTCATGATAATCATACAATTCATAGAGATATTAAACCTCAAAATATTATTGTATCAAAAAATGGTAGCGTGAAGGTAACTGATTTTGGAATTGCAAGAGCAGCTACATCTAATACAGTAGGTGCAAATGCAATGGGCAGTGTTCATTATATTTCTCCAGAGCAAGCTCGTGGTGGATATAGTGATGAGAGGAGTGATATATACTCATTAGGTATTACTATGTATGAGATGTTAACTGGAAGAGTTCCTTTTGAAGGAGAAAATAATGTTACAGTTGCACTTATGCAGATTCAAGATACTATTATACCTCCTAGAGAATACTATCCAGAGATTTCTGCAAGTATGGAGAAGATAGTATTAAAATGTACACAAAAGAAACCAGAGAGACGTTATTTAACAGCTAATGCTTTAATAGCAGATTTAAAAAGAGTTCAAGCTAATCCTAATGCTGATTTGTTAATAACTACAACAACACCATTAGATAGCCCAACAGTAATGATGACTGATGAAGAACTTAAGGCAATAAAAGATGGTGTTCAAGAACCTCAAGAAGAAGTTCAAATGCCACAAACAACACAATCTAGAGAAGTTCAAGATGCAATTAAAGAATTAGATAATTTGTATGGAGATGATGAGTCTCTAGAAGATTATGAAGATGAAGATTTAGAAGATAATTATGATGACGATGAAGATGAAATTGCAGAAGTAGATCCAAAATTAGAGAGAATTATAAGCATTGCAGGTATTGTAGTAGCTGTAATAATAGCAATATTCTTAATGGTTCTAATTGGAAGTTTTGCAGGTTGGTTCAAATTTGGAAATAGAGATGAGATAGTTGAAGATTCTGGACAAATTGAGATGATAGAAGTTGTAGGATTGTCTGAAGAGAAAGCTATCGCAGCTTTAGAGAAAGCGGGATTTGTAGAATCACAATACAATATAGAGCATGTTATAAGTGATACTATTGAAGTGGGCTATGTTGTATCTCAAAGCGTTCTCAAAGGAGAAATGGTAGGAGCAGAAGATGTTGTTACTATTCAAGTAAGCAGTGGAACAGAAGAAGTTCAAGTGCCAGATGTTACTGGATATTCAGATGAGCAAGCAACAACTCTATTAGAGGAAGCTGGATTTAAAGTAAAACACGCATATGAATTTAGTGAAGAAGTAGATAAGGATAATGTTATTAAGCAATCACCAGAAGGAAATACGAATGCGGCAAAGAATAGTGATGTTACAATTACAGTAAGTAATGGTAAAGAGGTAACTGATGCAATCGTACCTAATGTATTGGGCAAGACATTAACAGAGGCAGAGGCAGCCTTACAACAAGTTGGACTTGTATTAGGAAGTACTACTCAGGAATATAGTGATGAATATGAATCAGGAAGAGTTATAAATCAGAGCGTTTCGGCCAATACTACAGTTAACGGTGGTACTAAGGTAGATATTACATTGAGTAAAGGACCAGATCCAGCTACCGCAACTCAAGAAGAAACAGTATCATATAGAGCAAGTTTTGCTGGTAGTATTACATCTAATTATGAATGGCAAGAAGGAGATACTGCAGTTGTAAGAATTGTATTTAAGCAAGGCAATGCAACATATGAATTATTAAATGCAGCATATACACAAGCACAATTCCAAGCACCAATTGATATAAGTACAATTAGCGCTATGGAAAACCTTACTACAAATACAGGTAGTATTACAGTTACAGTTACAGTAAATGGTGTAGATGTAACAGGTAGTTTTAGTAGCAATGCTTCAGTAACATTTGAGAAAGTTACACGATAATGCAAGGTAAGATAATTAAAGGAATAGCAGGATTTTATTATATTCATATTAATGGAATGGGAATATATGAATGTAAGGCTAAAGGAATATTTAGAAATCAAAAAATAAAACCATTAGTTGGTGATAATGTTACAATCGATGTTATTGATGAAGATAATAAGATTGGTAATATTATAGAGATAAATGAACGTAATAATGAACTAATTAGGCCAGCGGTTGCAAATATAGATCAAGCATTGGTTATATTTGCAGCAGCAGAACCTGATCCTAATTTTAACCTGTTGGATAGATTCTTGATTTTAATGAATAAACAACAGGTTAATACTACTTTATGCTTTAATAAAATAGATATAGTGGATGAAGATAAGATAGAGCAGATAAAAAACATATATTCAAACTGCGGTTATAATATAATATTTATAAGTACTTATGACAATACAGGGATAGATATTGTTAAGGAATATATAAGAGATAAAACAACTGTTTTAGCAGGGCCATCAGGTGTAGGTAAGTCGTCATTACTTAACATCCTATGTGAAGATAATGTCATGGAGACAGGAGAAATTAGTACAAAGATAAAAAGAGGAAAACATACCACTAGACATTCAGAAATAATTAATGTTGAAGGAAGTACTTATATTATGGATACACCAGGATTTAGTACGTTATACATTAATGAATTAGATAAAGAAGAATTAAAAGATTATTATAATGAGTTTTCAAAATATGAATCGGAATGTAGATTTGCAGGGTGTAGTCATATAAATGAACCTAATTGCGGAATAAAAGATGCATTGGATAGAGAAGATATAAGTAAACTTAGGTATGAGAATTATGTTGGTATGTATAATGAGCTGAAAGAACAAAGGAGATGGTAATATGAATTGTAAACTTTCACCGTCAGTATTAGCAGCAGACTTTTCTAAATTGGGAGAAGCAGTAAAAGTAGTATGTGATGCAGGGGCAGAGTATGTTCATCTAGATGTAATGGATGGAAGTTTTGTGCCGAATATTTCTTTTGGTGCGCCAGTTATAAAACCGCTTAGAAAAGTGACTGACAAGGTATTTGATGTACATCTAATGATATATGAACCAATTAGATATATATTAGATTTTTACGAGGCAGGGGCAGATTTAATAACTGTTCATTGGGAAGCTTGTAACGATATTCATAAAACAGTTAGATATATCAATGAATTAGGTGTCAAGTCAGCAGTAGCAATTAATCCTGATACAGATGTAAGAGTGATAGAAGAGATTATTGATGAAGTAGATATGGTATTAGTTATGAGTGTATATCCAGGATTCGGTGGTCAGAAGTTCATTCCTGAATCTATAACTAAGATAAAGGAAGTTAGAGAATTAGCCAATGAATGTGGGTTATATAATCTAGATATTCAAGTTGATGGAGGAATTACACTTGAAAATGTAGAAGATGTAATAGAAGCAGGAGCAAATATAATTGTAGCAGGTTCATCAGTATATAATGGTAATATCGAGAAAAATGTAAAAGCATTTTTAGATAGGATGTAACATGAAAAATATATTGATTGTTACAGGTGGATGCGTTGATACAGAATGGTTCAAGGACTATGTTGCTAGTAGGGATTATGATTATACAATAGCAGTAGATAAAGGATTAGAGTATTGCCATGAGATTAATCTTATGCCCAATATTATAATTGGAGATTACGATACAGTTGATAAAAGTATTCTAGAGCAATATCGTAGTATGGTAGAGAATATAATAGTGTATCCACCAGAGAAGGATTATACAGATACACATATTGCTATTACTACAGCATTTGAATATAATCCAGATGTAATAACAATAGTTGGTGCTACAGGCACAAGAATAGATCATGTATTAGCTAATATAGGTATGTTGAAATTATGTGTTGATAATAATGTTAGTGCATATATAGTAGATAAAAATAATGTAATTACTATGGTGGATAGTGATTATGAGATTTTGAAAAATAATATGTATGGTAAATACATATCTCTACTACCTTATAGTGAACATGTTGAAGGTGTAACGTTAGAGGGTTTTGCCTATCCTCTATGTGATGCTACATTATCAATAGGTGAAAGTATAGGGATAAGTAATGAATTAGAGTCAGATATAGGACATATATCTGTTAAAGGTGGATATTTAATAGTAATAGAGAGTAGGGATTAGACTTACTCTCTATTTATTTTGTTAAGTATTGTATTATTTTAGTGGAATTAATCTTAAGAATATGTTAAGATAGTGAATGTATTTTTTAGAATGAGGAGAGAAAAAGATGGATTCAACAATATGGATTTTAGTTGCGTTTGCAGCGTATTTAATTGGTATGATTCTTGTTGGTATGAAGTATATGAAAAAAGCCAATAATGTAGAGAATTATTTCCTAGGAGGAAGAGGACTTAATGGTTGGGTAGCTGCATTATCAGCTCAAGCATCAGATATGAGTGGTTGGTTGTTAATGGGACTTCCAGGATGTATCTATGCGGCAGGTATAGGTGAAGCATGGATAGCAATCGGATTATTTATTGGTACTGTACTTAATTGGTTATTTGTAGCATCAAGACTTAGAAAGTATACAATAAAGGTTGATAACGCAATAACATTACCTTCATATTTTGGAAATAGATTTCATGACAAGAATAGAATATTGTTAACTATATCATCAATATTTATAGTTATATTTTTCTTGGTATATACAGCATCTGCATTAACAGCAGGTGGTAAGTTATTTTCATCAGTATTTAGTATTGATTATAAGATAGCACTAACAATAGGTGCAGTAGTTATACTTACATATACATTCCTAGGAGGATTCCTTGCAGTATGTACAACTGACTTTATTCAAGGAACTCTTATGTTGATTGGATTATTAATAATACCAATATTAGCATACATACTATTAAAGGGCGATGGAATTGCCTTATTAAATGATTCTGGCGTTGTTGGTGGTGCAAGTTCATACCTTAATATATTACATGATGGTGGAGAACCAGTATCATTAGTATATGTAATATCAATGCTTGGATGGGGATTAGGTTATTTCGGAATGCCTCATATATTAGTAAGATTTATGGCTGTATCTAGTGAAAAAGAGATGAAGAAATCAAAAGTAATAGCAATAGTATGGGTTGCATTATCACTTGTATTTGCATGTATAATTGGTATTGTTGGTAGAGCATATTTATATCCAACAATTTTAGGAACAGGCGATGCAGCTTCAACAGAGAATGTATTTATAGAAATGATTACAAAAATATTTACAAAAAGTTTTTCTATGCCATTTATAGGTGGTATATTCTTATGTGGTATCCTAGCAGCAATTATGTCTACAGCAGATTCACAACTTCTTGTTACAGCCTCATCAGTAGCAGAAGATATATTTAAAGGATTAATTAAAAAAGATGCAAAAGAAAAAACAGTATTACTTGTAAGTAAAGTTACAGTTATAGCAGTTGCAGTTATAGCTTATGTTATAGCATTAGACCCTAATAGTAGTGTTATGGGACTTGTATCGAATGCATGGGCTGGATTTGGTGCTACATTTGGACCGCTAGTATTATTATCATTATATTGGAAGAGAACAAATCTTTCAGGAGCAATTGCTGGTATGGTATCAGGTGGACTTACAGTTATAATATGGGATTACATACCATTTATAAAAGCAGAAGGTGTATATAATACATTAGCAACACAGACTGGATTGTATTCGTTAGTAGTAGGATTTGCAATAAGCTTAGTGTTAATAGTAGTAGTAAGCTTATGTACAGAAGCACCTAGTGAAGAGATGCTTAAAGAATTCGAAGATGTAGTGTCAGATAATGTAGAATAATATATAATATAAAAATAATGGTGTCACACCTGCTGTGTGACACCATCTTTTATTATTATATAAGGGAGAATTTATGAAAAAATTTATAATATAAGTATAAACTGTAATTATGAATAAAGTATGTACGTTTATCAAACAAATTGCAAACAATGTCGGTAAATAGTGGTATTAGACGATAAATTGAGGAGTTTTATGGATATAAAGATTGTATGTATAGGAAAAATTAAAGAAAAGTTCTATATTAATAGTATTGATGAAATGACAAAATTATTAAATAGAGGTAATGTTAAATTTAGTATTGTTCAAATAATAGATGAACCTATTCCGAAGAAATCTGGTCAATCAATAGAGGATAAAGTTAAAAATATTGAAGGCAGTAAGATGCTATCAAGTATTAAGGACGATGAATATGTAATTGGATTATGTATTGACGGAAAAGAAGTTAAGACAAGTGAACACAAACAAATTGTAAAAAAGGCATATGATAATGGATATAATAAGATAACCTATGTTATCGGGGGTTCACTTGGTACAAGTGAAGAATTAAGAAAAAGAATGAATTATAAATTAAGCTTTTCTAAAATGACATTACCACATCAACTTATGAGGGTGGTGTTAGTAGAAGAGCTAACCAATGTTTATTTGTGATAAGTCTTACCTATGTTAATCATATATGCACGATATAATTGTTCGTATAATATATTGGTTAATGTAGGAATAGATATATTAGTCTTTGAAATAGTAAGTATATCATCATATCTATTAGGTTCTACACCTATATAAAAATCTATTGTAGAATTCCCATGATTAGTTAAATTAGTTATCTTTGAAGCAAAGTCCTCAGAAGAAATAGTGTCGGATGATTTGTTAATAACAATTTTATAACTAGATTGAGTATCAGAATCTATAAGCTTATTAATATCCTTAGATGTAAGTAACTCTATATTGCAATAAGGAGATAGACGCTTTGTGTATTCATTTATAGCTTGGAGTATATTTGTATCAAGTTTGTTTTGATTTATAAATATTCGATATAACATGGTAGTTACCTTTCGCAAAATAGTAAAATAATAAAAATAAAATATACGAAACTCTGGTTTTATATAATAACATATGCTATACTATAGGCGTGGGAACGGTTGCCCCTTGAGAAAGGGGGAGATGCCTATGGGATATGTTACATATGAAGATTTAATCCAGATTGGATTATTTATATTAGCACTTATAGGTCTTGTATATAAGATAAGTCGTAAAGACAAAAAATAACCACCCCCTAGGCAAAGGACTGTGGTTATTTTTATCATTCACTTGCAAGGGGTACAACCTAGTACCACTTTATAAACATATTCTATATGATTATGCTAGGAAAGTCAATATGGCTAATGAGTAAAAAAATAAAAATAAAATATACAAAACACTAGTATTAATTAGTATCATGTGATATACTATAGGCGTGGGAACGGTTGCCCCTTGGGAAAGGGGGAGATGCCTATGGGATGTGTTACATATGAAGATTTAATCCAGATTGGATTAGTTATATTAGCACTTATAGGTCTTGTATATAAGATAAGTCGTAAAGGCAAAAAATAACCACCCCTGTCGCAAGGATTGTGGTTACTTTTTGTAATTACTCATCTGCAAGGGGTACAACCTAGTACCACTTTATAGATACATGATATATGATTACCTGAAAAATGTCAATATGTATGAGCAAATATGACAAAAAGTAATATAGTGCACCAGACAGGAGTTGAACCTGCGCAAGACGCGGCTCCGGAGGCCACCGCTCTATCCACTGAGCTACTGGTGCATCTAGGTAATTTTACTATATAAAAAAATATATATCAAGAATATTGTTGAATTATTAGTAAGTATTTGATACAATATACTTTGTTGTAAAAACAATTAGGAGGCAATATTATGAGTAAATTTAATATGTTTGATAGAATAAGAAGAACTCATTTGAAAGATACAAAGATTAGTGTAGGAAATGATTCAATATATATTAACCCAAAGATTAAGCTAATATTAGCTTGGTCAATATTTGCATTATTATGTGTAGTATTAATAGTAGTTATTAAGCTTAAGAGTACAGAGAAGCCAGAAGTAGCAGATACAGAAGATCCAATATCAACAGAGGAAGCATTTACTCCGTATGAGAAAGATGCATATCCAGCTGTTAATGAATTAATTAATAAGTACTATCAAGCTATAGCAGCTTGTGATGCTGAGACTCTTAAAACATTAGTGACTAATCCAGAACAATTTGATGATATTACTAAGTTACAGAACAAAGCAGTGTACATAAAGGGATATAATAACTTGGTATGTTATACTAAGCCTGGTTATACAGAGAATTCTATGGTAGTATTTGCGCAGACTAATATTATGCTTAAGGATGTTGCTTCAGAGCCATTTGATATATATCAATTTTATCTTACTATTGATAGTAATGGTAATTATTTGATTAACAATGGTGAATTGGATGCAGCTACACAAGCATATATAGAAGAGATATCCAAAGATCAAGATATATTAACTGTATTCTCAGATGCAGAGAGTTGTAATGTAGCATTTAAGAATAGTGATGAGACTTTGGTTGCATTTTATGACTTGATTAATTCAAGCACAGCACCTACAACAGAGGCAACAACTGAAGAGGTGGTAACAGAGGAAGTAACGACAGAAGCTACTACGGAAGAAATTTCTACAGAAGCAACAACAGAGACACCGGTTGAAGGTGGCGAACAAGATGAACAATAACATATTTTTGTATATATGAGTGGGAAAGAAGAGGGCATTTCTAATACTTAACTAACTATATTTCATTTAATATAGTCGTAAGTATATATAGAAATGTCCTCTTCGCTCGTGCAGTATTATTGTTTTATAAGTACACTATTCATTATCGCCGAAAATCTCATATATGTTAACACCACGAGGTTTGACAGCAGTAGAGAATACTATTTGAGTTTCTGTTTTACCGAATCTTTGTAACTGTCCAATAAAGGAATCTAGTTCCATTGTACTTGGAAATGAAACTTTCATAAGCATAGAATATGCACCAGTAACACAGTTACATTCTAATACATTAGGGCATGCTTCTATAAATGGATAGAAGTTAGGTTTCTGCTTGGGATCAAGCGAAAGATTGATAAAAGCTGTAATATGATAGCCTAATTTGATATGATCAATATTGGCATGGTACCCAGTAATAATGCCAGCCTTCTCAAGCCTCTCAATTCGTGCAGATACAGCAGGTGAAGATAAATATACCTGACTCGCTAAATATTTAAGTGGGTATCTAGCATTTTCTTGTAGTAAATGTAATATTTTCTTATCGATATTATCCATATTTAACACATCCTTTTCGGTTATTTTTTATTATAGAAAAATAGGGAATGTTTCAAAAATGAAACACTCCCTTGTGATTACGTTCTAATTATATATTGATATATTAATTTTATCAAGTATTTTTTGAAAAAAAATTAAAAAATCCTTGTTAAAGCATAAAAACTTAATTAAAATTACTGATATATATTTAGAGGTGAAAAATATAAAATTGTTTTAAGAAACTAAATAGTTGAGATGTATGTATTTGAATAACATATAGGAATAGCTAAATAAAAGTAGATATAATAATCAAAACAAATTGGTTTATAGTAGGCTAAGTTTATATACAGAAATACAAGAATATGGTATTATACGTAGTATGTTCAACAAATAAAACAAGTGTAATAATCTATATAAGAATGGAGATAAATATGTCAGAAGGAACTAGACTTAACAAATATTTGAGCGAGGCTGGATTTTGCTCTAGAAGAAAAGCAGATGAGTTTATTGAGAGAAAAAAAGTTACTATTAATGGAGAAGTAGCAACTGTAGGAACTAAGGTATTTAAAGGTGATGAGGTAAAGGTTGGAGAAAAGTTAATTAAACAACAAAATGACCTTATATTATTAGCATTTAACAAGCCAAGAGGAATTACTTGTACAGCTCATCGTGGTGATAAGAGTAATGTAATGGATTATATTAATTATAAGACTAGATTACAGTATATAGGAAGATTGGATAAGGATTCAGAAGGTCTTATGTTATTTACGAATAATGGAGAGATAACTAATGCAATTACTAAATCAAAGAATGAACATGAGAAAGAGTATATTGTTACAGTAGGTAGGGATATAACTGCAGAATTCTTAGAAAATATGAGTAAGGGTGTTAAGATTACAGATAAAGATCTTGATCAATCATGGGTTACAAAACCATGTAAGGTAAGAAAGATAGGTAATAAAACATTTGGAATAATACTAACCCAAGGACTAAAAAGACAGATTAGACGTATGTGTGAGAAATTAGGATATAGAGTAACAAGTCTTAAAAGAGTTAGAGTTATGAATATTGAACTAGGTGATTTGCCAGTAGGTGAATATAGAGATTTAACAAGAGAAGAAGTAGCTAGCCTAATGAAACTTATAAAGGATGATATGAAAAAATAGTGATATATACTTAATATCGGTATATAACATAAGTATTAGTGTATCTGTATAAACATCTTAATATATGGTGGATTAAGATGAAGAATAGGTAAGAAAATTGAGAAGCGAGGTATGATATGAGCAAAATTGATAGAATAAAAGAATTAATTGATATTCTTAACGAGGCAGGGAAAGCTTATTATCAAGAAGACAGAGAGATAATGTCTAATCTTGAATATGATAAACTATATGATGAACTAACTGAGTTAGAAAAAGAATCGGGAATAGTACTATCAAACAGTCCCACTATTAATGTTGGTTATGAAATACTTAGTGAACTAGAAAAAGAAGCTCATTCTTCACCTATGTTATCTCTTGATAAAACTAAGGATATTGGAAATCTAGCAGCATGGCTTGGAGATAAAGAAGGTGTGCTATCATGGAAATTAGATGGATTAACAGTTGTTATAACCTATAGAGATGGAGAATTATACAAGGCTGTAACTAGAGGTGATGGCGAAGTAGGTGAGGTTATTACTAATAACGCTAAAACATTTAGAAATTTGCCTAAGAGAATACCATACAAAGGTGAACTTATAATCAGAGGAGAGGCCGTAATAAAATACTCTGATTTTAATAAGATAAATGACTTAATAGAGGATGTGGATTCCAAATATAAGAATCCACGAAACCTATGTAGTGGATCAGTTAGACAGCTTAATAATGAGATAACTGCAAAACGTAATGTGCATTTCTTTGCATTTAATCTAGTTGATGTTAATGATGTAGATTTTGGTGGTTCTTTTGTTAATAGACTAGAGTGGCTAGCAGGTATGGGATTTGATATAGTTGAATATGTAAAAGTTAACGCTGAAATATTACCTGATACGGTAATGGATTTTGCAAATAGAATTCCAGACAATGATTTTCCTTCTGACGGATTAGTACTTATGTATGATGACGTTGATTATGGTAAAAGTTTAGGAAGAACTTCTAAGTTTCCAAGGGATTCTATAGCATTCAAATGGGCAGATGAATTAGCGACAACACATCTAACTAGAATAGAATGGAGTCCTTCAAGAACTGGACTTATTAATCCAGTAGCAGTGTTTGAACCAGTAGAGCTAGAAGGCACTAGTGTAAGTAGAGCAAGTCTTCATAATGTAAGTATAGTAGAGGCACTAGCACTAGGAATAGGCGATGAGATAACAGTATATAAAGCTAATATGATAATACCTCAAGTGGCAGAAAATATAACAAGAAGTGGTGGAATTGTGCCACCAGATAGATGTCCTACTTGTGAGGGTAATACGGAAATTAAAGATGCTAATGGTGTTCGTGCCCTATATTGTAGTAATCCTTTTTGTAGTGCCAAAAAGAGTAAATTGTTTGCTCATTTTGTATCTAGAAATGCAGTTAATATAGATGGATTATCAGAAGCGACAATAGATAAATTTATTGAAGCAGGATTTTTAGAAGAATTATATGACATATATAGAATTAGTCGATATGAATCTGAAATAGTTGTAATGGAAGGCTTTGGAGAAAAATCATACAACAAGCTAATAAAAGCTATTAATAATGTTAGAGTTGTAAATATGGCTAAGTTTATATATGGACTAGGTATTTTAAATATTGGATTATCAAATGCAAAGGTTATCTGCAAAGAATTTGGATATGATTTTGATAGTATAAGAAATACTTCTATTGATAGCTTATTGGTAATTGATGGTATTGGAGAAGTTATAGGAAAATCTTTTGTAGAATATTTCGCCGATGAGCATAATAATTATATAGTTGATGAATTATTAAAAGAGGTAGAATTTGAAAAAGTTATTGAAGATACATCAGCAAGGGTATTTGAAGGGAAGAATTTTGTTGTTACTGGTTCAGTAGAGCATTTTGCTAATCGAAATGAAGTTAAAGAACTAATCGAAAGTAAGGGCGGAAAAGTAACGGGTTCAGTTACTTCTAAGACAGATTATTTAATTAACAATGATGTGTTATCTAACTCATCTAAGAATAAGAAGGCAAAAGAATTGGGAGTGCCTATTATAAGTGAAGAAGATTTTATGAAATTATACGACTAAAGAAAAAATACTATTAAATGTTATTGCGTGACAATAATTATTTATAAGGCAAGGAGATTTTATGAAAAAAATAAAATGTTTTTTGTTAAGCTTAATAATATTATTAACAGCTTTTCCTTTTAGTGTTTTCGCTAAAGAAAATGAAGATGACACAAAAGAAAAGACTATTTATATTGGAGTTTCCTTTGATAATCAAATTGCTACAGAAAGAGTGGTATATCAAGCATTTAAGAGGATGGGGTATAATGCAGTATTTGAGACGTCAGGAATGACAACGGCTATTGTCAGCGCTGATTCTGGTGAGTTGAATGGGTTATTAGTACAAGGACCAGGATTAGAGGAAAAATATGAGAATCTAGTCATGGTTGATTCTTATGTGACAAAAGTATATTTTGAAGCGTTTTCTAAAATAGATGAAAGCTATAACATGAATAAATGGGAGGATCTATCAGGACTTCGTGTTGGAACTCTCTATCAAAAATATCACATAGAAAACAATTTACCTTCAAACATTAAAGAGCATATAAGATATGATAATTGGACTCAATTGATAGAGGCTCTAGAAAATGGTGAGTGTGATGTAGCAGTTATGACACGTACTATTGAGGAAGAGTTAGTTATTCCAGAGAGCATTAAAAAAGTAGGTATTCTTGATTATACTTATTCATGCCCATATTTAAATAAAGAATATGCATACTTAATTCCAGAACTTGAGAAAACTATAGATGAAATGAAAGAAGATGGTACCTATAATGCTATATATAATGGTACTTATATGCAACATGGAGATAATAAGAATGTATTGCTGATAACTTCATATTCTTCAGAATCATTATGGGAACGGACGATGGTAGAAAGTATTAAAAACACTTTAGAAACTAATAATACTATAACACTTTCTACGATAGCATTAAATGGTAGACGTATATTAGATACAAGTCAAAGAGATAAAATAGCGATAAAATCAATTAGAGCTATTTTGCATAATGTAGATTTTGATGCAATTATAGTTTCAGATAAATATGCTTTTGATTTTGTTCAAAGTAATTATCAATATTTATTTAATGATAAACCTGTATTTTTTTGTGGTGTTGAAAAGGTAACCGAAGAAAATATTATTACTATACCAAAAGATAAGATTACAGGTGTTTATGAATATATTCCAATAAAGGAAACTATTAAAGAAATGTTAGAATTATTTCCTGATACGGAACAAATTTATGTAATAAATGATTATACAGAGTTAGGCACAGTATGGAAACAACTAATAAATGAACAAACAGAAGATTTTAATGATAATGTAAAGTTTATATATAATGAAAATATAACAACAGAGGAATTAGTAAAAGATTTATCTGAATTACCCGAAAATACATTAATACTTACAGGTATGTACTATATTGATGGAAATGATACTTATACTGATTTATCAGTATTTTATTCGCAGATGAATCAAGCGGTAGATTTACCTGTATTTGGACTTTATGGAACATCTCATGGATATGGACACTTTGGTGGTTGTTATGATTTACCTGAATATCAAAGTGAAAAAGTAGCCAATATGGTACTTGAGTATTTTGATGGTAAGGAAATATTAGAAATACCATATGATGATAATAATGAATCAGGCATATGGATGTTTGATTATGATGAGCTTAGTAAAAGAGGAATTTCAGAAAAAGACTTGCCTGAAGGTTCAATAATAACTAATGTCCCTATGTCTTTTAAAGAATCTAATCCTACAGCTTATTATTTTACAATAACATCAATAATCGTTGCATTTATAACTATTATTGGATCTATATTCTTTTTTAAAGTAGTAGGAAATAGAAACAAAAAGATATATGAAAAAGACCAAATGATTAGATATACACAAGGTGAGTTTAAAAAAATAATTGATATTGTACCAATAGCAATTATATTATTTAATCCACATACTAGAAAAATTATATATACAAACTCTGCTAGTGGTCAGATGTTTGGATTTTCTAATAAAAGAAATATGATAGGTATAAATGTAAGAAAGTTACACACACCATCTCAAATAATTAATGAAGAAATAGAAAATGAAATTGGTAAAAACATAGATTTAATAATCTCTTCTAATGAAACAAGAATATTTGAAATGGCAGCATATGCTTGTGATGGTAAATGTTTTGATGCAGCAATTAGAGCTAATCATGTTATATATAATGAAGAAACTTGTATAGTTGCGGCATATATAGATAACAGTAAAGAAGTTGAACGCAATCAAATGTTGAAAAATGTGGCGGATAAAGAGAAGGAAGCAAATCAGCTTAAGGGACGTTTCTTGATGAATATGAGTCATGAGATTAGAACACCAATGAATGCAGTCATTGGATTATCGGATCTAGCCTTAAGACGTTTTAAGGGAGAAAAAAGTTATGATTCCTTTAAGAAAATTCATCGATCAGCTAACTATTTATTGCAGATTATTAATGATATTCTTGATTTCTCTAAGATAGAGGCTGAGAAACTTGATTTAATAGAAGAAGAATTTTCTTTAGAAGATATTGTATCAAATGCATTGCTAATTGCAGAGGAAAAAATAGGAGAAAAGCCTATAGAACTATCGGCAGTAATAGAACAAGACGTACCATGTAAATTAGTTGGCGATAAATCAAGAATATGGCAAATACTAAAGAACATTCTTGATAATGCAGCCAAGTATACAAGGGAGGGCTTCATATCACTTAATATAAAATTGCAGACTTCTAATGATACTGAAGCAACAATTGTTTTTGAAATATCAGATTCTGGAATGGGTATGACGAAAATGCAGATTGATAAAATATATACTCCATTTGAACAATTTCATGATGAAGGTAAGACTTTTGGTGAGGGCACAGGCCTTGGCATGACTATTACAAGACAGCTTATTGCATTAATGAATGCAGAACTTACAATAGAGAGTGAAGTAAATGTAGGAACAACATTTATAATTGAACTTACATTGCCTAAAGCAAATGAATGTAAGAGCATTGAAGAACAACTTGCCACTTATGGGGCTAGTAAAGAGCAAAAGATTTTATTAATACAAGAAGAATCAAGGATGAGAGAATATACAGAAAAAATATTAGACCTAATTAATTATTCAGTTGTATGTGTATCGTCTATTGAGGCAATGAAAAATGTACTTGATGAACACAAAAAGTTCTATAGTATTATTGTATGTGATTCTATATATAAATCTGATGGTGAAGCAATAAAGTGGATTATAGATAATAGTGAGTATACTAATTTGATATTGTCTGTTTCTCAATTAAATGAATTTGATTTGCCTGATGGAATTGGAGAAAGTAGTGTTAAAATACTTCAAAGACCATTTATGCCATCAGAACTTGCTAGAATATTAGTAAGTGATGAAGCTGTAGAAGGTGAAGATAGCAACTATAAAGTATTTCCTAATGCAAGAGTTCTTATTTGTGAAGATAATGAGATAAACCAAGAAGTAGTGAAAGGTGTTATGGAGATTTTTGAAATTATCCCGACTATAGCGAGTAACGGTGTGGAGGGTATAGAAATACTTGAAGAATTAGAATTTGATATGCTATTTATGGATATTATGATGCCTGTTATGGATGGGCATGAGGCAACTAAAGTAATTAGAAATAGTAATAAACCATATTCTAATGTTCCAATAATAGCTATGACAGCTCATGTAATGAAGGAAGAACTTGATAAATGTATAGAAAGTGGTATGAATGATTACGTCAAAAAGCCACTTGATATCAATGAAATCTATAATGTATTAGATAAATTTTTATCAAAATAAAATCTGTACAAATATTAAACCACGTTACAACTCTGCAATAACTAAGATTTATAATACTTATATAACCAAAACATATATATGAAATGGTGCACAAAATAAGAAAGGTGGAAATTAAATGTATAAGAAAAAGGTTAAGAAAAGTATTGTTGCAGTTGGAGCTATGATGTTAGCACTTGGAGGAGTTTTCTGTATTGGAAATAGCATTTTAACACGTAATGTAGAAGCTCAAGTATTAGAAAGCAGTAATGTAACGCTTACGGAAGATGGTGTACAGGCAGATTATGTGATTTCAAAGGTAAGCATGGATTTTGCTGAATATATTGTATTGGAGATGTCAGAAGTACCACTTCTAGATGAATATGTCACTACTCCAGAACATTATGGAGATAGTTCTCTAGAGGCATATGTAGATGATGTGAATGCAACAAAATGGTCTAAGAATATGATTCTAATCGTTTGCGAAGAAGAAGGATTAGATGTAGCGAAAGCAACAGTTAAGGATTTAACTGTAGAGCAGATTGCAAGAATTGATCAAGAAACTTTTGAGAATTCTACACATTCAAAGTCTGAGTAAGACGAGGTTATTATGGCAACAATTTTAATTATAGAAGATGATACAAAAATAAGTGAATTAATGGTTAGATGCTTAACTATGGCTGGACATCATTGCCTCACTGCCCTTAGGGGCAGTGAGGGTATTTTAATTGCAGAGGAAATGTTTCCAGATTTAATCCTGTTAGATATAAACTTACCAGATATGAGTGGATTTGAGGTTATAAAAGAGATTGATAAGATTCCTACTATTTATGTAACAGCTAGAGGTGAGATAAAGGATAGAATTAAAGGATTAAATGGCGGAGCAGAAGATTATCTAGTGAAACCTTTTAATATTCAAGAACTTCTTGCTAGAGTTAATGTAGTCCTTAGGCGATATGAAAAGGAAGAAACAACATTTAAGATTGATGATGTTACTATTGATTTTGCTAACTATAAAGTGTTTCGGGGTGATGAAGAATTAGAGATTACTAGACAAGAATATTATCTATTGAAGGCTCTTGTAGATAATAGAAATATGACCCTTTCTAGAGAACAATTATTGAATATGGCATGGGGGTATGACTATGAGGGGGATATTCGTACAGTGGATGTACATATACAGAGAGTGCGTAAAAAATTAGATTTGGGAGATTATATAAAAACAATTTTTAAGATGGGATATAGGTTAGAAATATGAAACTTTGGGAGAAAAATTATTTGCTTACAATGGCAATATTTTTAATTATATTATATGGAAGTATATTTTTCGTACACTCATTTTCATTTAAGACAAGCTTAGAAAAAGAATGTGAACATGTTATAAATATGGAGAAAAGTACTTCGTACGGAATTGAAAGTTTGATTACAGTAAAAGAAAACGCATTTAATAGTACAAAATTATTGTTGTATGGGGAGTCCCTAAAAGAGCAAAGTATATATATCTATATTACAATGAAGGAAGATGTGTTGGTTGATACATTTCCATTTGAAATAGATGCAGATACAGATAGAGGGAGTTATATTATTGAACGAAATCAGAGTCATTATATTTTGATAAGTGATAATCTAACTCTTGAAGATGATAACATTATTAAAATATATTATATGGAATCTATTGAGGAAGTGTATGTGAATTCCCAAAGGCAAATGATATTCTGGCTATTGATTTGTGGAATATTATCGATATTTGTTGCAATAGTATTGCATATTAGCATGAAAAAAATCTATCAACCAATTAATAATATTGCTCATGAGTTACGGACACCACTTACAACAATTCAAGGATATGCTCAATATATTAGTATAGGAAAAATCAATCAAGAGGATATTCTGTATGCCAGTGAGAAGATAGATGAAGAAGCCGTGTATATTAATAACCTTATTGAAAGATTGTTAGTTATGGAACATATTAGTGATGGTGAAATCGTATTGGAGAAGATATATACAGAAGATATTTTTGTTGAGTTGAAGAAATACTATCCTAACATTCAAACAAATAAAGAGAGTGAACATATAAGTTGTGATAAAACTTTGTTACTTAGCCTGCTATTAAATCTAATATCAAATCTTAGTCGTTCAGAGGGAAAAATTATATTAACAGTTAGTGAAAATAAAATTATACTTCAAAATAGTAATGATTACATAAAACCATTAGTTTTGAAGAAAATAAATAGTAATAGTAAGCTACCTAGGGAAGTTATAAATGGAAAAGGACTAGGGGTGGCGCTGTGTCACGACATTATAAAGATGCATGGATGGAAAATACAATATAAATCAAGTCTCGAAGATGGTACAGAGATTACGATTAATTGTATACACAAGCATTCTGTATTTGTGTAGTATTTGATATATAATTAATATTATGTTAAAATTGTTAGTGTCAGATTGGTAGAATATCAATCTGGCATTAAATATTATAAAGCAGAGGTGAAATGTATGCCTATTAAAATAGATAATGACTTACCAGTAAAGAAAATACTTGAAGAAGAAAATATATTTGTAATGGACGAAGAGAGAGCGGTAGCTCAAGATATCCGTCCTCTTAAAGTTGTTATACTTAACTTAATGCCTTTAAAAGAGGATACAGAACTTCAACTTTTAAGAAGTTTATCAAATACACCATTGCAGGTAGATATAACATTTATACGAACAGAAACATATGAATCAAAGAATGCAAAGCACGGACATCTAGAAAGATTCTATGCTACATTTGAAGATATTAAGCATAAAAAATATGACGGTCTTATAATTACAGGAGCACCAGTTGAGCTACTTGAATTTGAAGAAGTAGAATATTGGGATGAATTAACTACTATAATGGATTGGTCTAATACAAATGTTACATCAACACTCCATATATGTTGGGGTGCTCAAGCAGGTTTGTATTATAGATATGGAATTAAGAAATATACATTAGATAAGAAAATATCAGGAGTGTACAAGCATTATCCACTTCATAAGAAAACACCACTAGTAAGAGGGTTTGATGACAATTTCTATGTTCCACAATCTAGAAATACAGAAATTAAGAGGGAAGAAGTATTAGCAGATGATAGATTAGAGATAGTGGCTGATTCAGAAGAAACAGGACCATATCTAATAGTTGCTAAGGATGGAAAGAATATATTTGTTACAGGACATCCAGAATATGATACAGTTACTCTAGATAGTGAATATAAGAGAGATACGGATAGAGGACTTGAACCAGAAGTGCCAGTTAACTATTATCCGGATGACAATCCAGAGAATAAACCAGTTAAGTCATGGAGATGTCATGCTAATACATTATATGCTAACTGGCTCAATTATTACGTGTACCAAAATACGCCTTATGTGTGGTAGGATTATGATTATTAATTAGATTATGAAATGCAAAAGTTAATGTATAGTGAAGTATTTTAAGTATAGGAGTGAACAAAATGCAAGATACAGCTATAGAAATGGCAAAGCGACTTCTTGTAGATAGTATATGGAAGAGTGCAAATTTAGAAGGCTTAGGAACTACCTTTCCAAAGACAGAAGCAATATTAGCTAATGCACCAACAACTACTAAGACAGAAGAAGTATTATTTATTATTAATATGAAAAGAGCATGGCAATTCTTGTTAGATAATTTAGATTACAGTAATAGTATTGCATTACTTAGGGAATATAATAAGGTAGTAGGAGAATTGTTGTTTAATTATGCTGGTGAAATCAGGACGATATTTGTACAAATAGGTGGTACATCTTGGGAACCAGAAATGCCACAAACAAGTGTGATAATTGATACAATAAATGAGATTGAGAAAATAGAAGATATAGAATTGCGATCTTTAAAATATTTTTGCTATATAGCAAGAACACAAATGTTTATTGATGGAAATAAAAGAGTTGCACAACTTATGGCAAACAAAGTATTAATTGAGAATGATATAGGAATTTTTCAGATACCAATAGAGAAATTAGAAGGATTTAGAACATTACTAATTGATTTTTATGAATCAGATAATGATGAAGCTATAATTAGCTTTATGAAGGAATATTGTATCAAGAGAATAAATAGATAAGATAAAAAATTAACAAGTGATATTTATGCATATATAACAAGCCTAGAATCTATATTCTAGGCTTGTTTTGCATTCAAACACTAGTTAATTAAGTTAAGTTAATTATTTATTAATTATGAAACCTATACATATTAGGAGAAGTATTATATATAGGTGATGTTAGTATATGACAGCATTTTATTTGGAAAATAGATAAGAATACACATATTAGGTGGGGTGGAAATATGGATGGAGAAACACTAGTAATAGTATTATTTACTATAGGATTAGCTATAATGTACTTAATTGGAATAATTGATTATATATTTGGTGAATATATAGATGCAAACTTTAAAAGTGAGGAAATAAAAAAATATAAAATTATTGATATAGAAGATGATATAACTGAATGGGTAGTGGGTTATCGTTCATATAGTAAAGCTCTTAATTCGTACTATGCAATATTACAATCAGAGGATAGTCGTTTTACTATTAAAATAAGAAGATGTTATGGTGATTACATAGGTAGGGAATGTGTTATAAAATCAAAGAGAGATAAATATTGTAGGAATAAATTTGAAATGGTACGTGTAGACTTATTAGGTGTTATAAGAAAAGTTCTGTATACAAGTATATTTATAGCCTTATCAATAGTATGCTTTATTTGATAGATAAATAGAGGTAGTGGGTTATATTTAATAAACAAGAACTCCGTTCCAGAGGTATAGGAACGGAGCTTTTTTTCTATAGTGGAATAAATTTATCTGAACCTTGCTTACATACAGGGCATACATAATCTTCTGGTAATGGATCGCCTTCGTATACATATCCACAAACAGTACAGCGATAACCTTTTTTAGGTTCTTCTTTTTCTTGGTATGATGGAGCTGATTTAGGGGTGGTTCCATTCTTAACTTTTTGATAATAAGCATATGTCATTACAGGTTTATCTTCAATAACTTCAGCATCAACAACATCTCCGAAGAAAGTAATGTGAGTTCCAAGGTCTACATAGTCAAATACGTTACAGCTAAATCTTGCGGCAGCATAATCTGTAACGTATGTAACACCGTTAGAATCAACACCAGTGTTGAAATTGACAAATTTGTCATTGTCTTTACTACTTTGAAATCCGAAAGTAGCAATTAGATTCATATCAACATCCTCAGTTAATACAGTAGCACAGAAATTCTTTGATTCCATAATAAGTCCAGTTGTAAAGTTATCCTTATTAAGAGTGATTGACATTCTAGCAGGAGAAGAGGTTACTTGATTAAGGGTATTAGCGATAAGTACTCCGTTAATATTTCCATTACTACTTGTTATTACATATAAGCCGTAGCTTAGTTTGTAAAATGCTGTTTTATCCATAAATACTCCTTTCAATTTAAAAATAATAATAATTACTAATATTATTATAGCTTTTTTAAAAACTATGTCAATTGATAATTATTATATAATAAAACAAGAGGCAACCTAAGTTACCTCTCATCCTAAACCTCTTGCAAACTTTACAAAGATGGTTTATAATCAAGTCAGAAGCAATCAAAAGATATTTGACCATCCGATGATTGTCAATCGGAAGCTATGTAATAAAAATACTTCTTTAACACATGCTATCCTCTATTGGCGTAGAGGATAGCTTTTTTACTTCTCTTTATGGTGATCATCTATGTAAGTTAGTCCTGCAAATATCACAAGTACTAAAGTTAAAATTTCCATTATGGACATACATACCTCCCTTCCACTTCCGAAAAGAGCAATCACCAGACTATCCTCGACCATATCTAAATTGACTATAAACAGTATATCATAATTAATCGGAAATTGAAAGAAAAATGTAATAAAGTAAAAAATAATTTAGGAATAGAATTGATTATAAGGTTGAAATTATCAAAAATGAGAGTATAATTATAAAATAATAAAAATTGAGGTAAGGGGTAGTAATAATGATTAAAATTATATCAGATAGTACTAGTGATTTAGGGGAAGAACTAATTGAAAAGTATAATATAGGAATAATACCGTTAACGATTAATTTGGGAGATACAGGTTACTTAGACTCTGTAGAGATTACACCAGATGAAATTTACAAGTGGTCTGATGATAATAACGAGACTCCGAAAACAGCATCGCCAACAATTGAATATGCAATAGAGACATTAAAACCGTATGTAAATAATGGTGATGAAGTTATAGTATTTACAATATCAGAAGATATGTCTACAACAGCAAATGTTATTAGACTTGCAGCAGCAGAATTAGATGCTGAAGATATGGTATATGTTATTGATTCTAAAAATTTGTCAACAGGAATAGGATTACAGATTATTAAAGCCTGTGAGATGGCAGAGGAAGGGTTAAATTTATCTGAAATTGTAGACAACATATTAAAATTGCAAACTAAGGTTAATGCAAGCTTTGTTGTAGATACACTTACGTATTTACATAGAGGTGGAAGATGTAGTTCAACGGCAGCATTAGTAGGTAATGCGCTTAAGTTAAAGCCTAAGATAGTTGTTGAAGGTGGCAAAATGTTTGCCGCAACAAAATATAGAGGTAAGCAAAATAAAGTTATTGAAAAATATGTTAGTGATTTATATACTAACATAGTAAATGCAGATCCATCTAGAGTATTTATAACGCATTCTGGTTGCGATGAAGAGGCAATTGAGTGGGTATATAATTACTTAAAAGATCTTAATTACTTTAATGAAATTCTTATTACAAGAGCTGGAGGAGTAATATCTAGTCACTGTGGATATGGAACTTTAGGAGTACTATTTATCGAAAAATAGCATTACAAATACACCAATTTTAACCCTACTAATGAAGCAAGGTATATTATACAATTTATACATAGTAGTATTCCAAGTAGTATAAAATGAGATACATTAGTACATTCACATAATATAGAATAGAAATAGTAAGTTAGGAAGCTTGATATTGCGGCGATTGCGCTAGGCAGTATCAAGCTTTTTATTGGATTAAAGGAAATATGAGTATTTTTCTTAATAGATATAAAGACTAGTAAAGTTAAGAATAGGTAACTTACTAGTAATCCCCACATATAGCCCTTAATTCCAACATTAGGTATTACAAATAGTATAAAACCAATTCGTATAGCAATTGATAATATAAAATATATAAGATTTGTTGTGGTTTTACCAAGTCCATTTAAAATGCTAGAAATGGTAGTAGCTAAATATATAAATGGGCATAGTAGTGCCATTGAAAATAAAAATTCCCCAGAGGTTTCATTTGCGAATATAATAGTGCCAAGATCTTTTCCAAATATTAAGAAAATACCTGTGCTTAATATACCGATTAGAAGGCAAAAATGCATACTTCGTTCGGTGATTTTTTTAATTGAATTATTATCAGTAGTCGCATTTGCACTAGATATAGCAGGCAACAACATGGTTGACAGAGAATTAGTAATGGTCGAAGGGAACATTATGAACGGTAGTGCAATTCCAGTTAACGTTCCATATAATTCTAAGGATAGATCATTATTATGATAATAAAGCATAAGCATACTTGGTATTAGTACAGCTTCTAAGCTTTGAAGGGTTGTCAATGCAAGTCTATTAGTGGTAAGGGGTACACTATCTTTAAGTAATAATTTAGTTGCAAAGCGGTAGCTATAATTGCTAGAAAGTTTTTGGTGATTATTAGTTTTTTTACATTCTCTATGATTGTTAATTGAATAAGCAATAATAGTATATATAGTAGAAACAGCCTCACCAATAACAATTCCCCAAACAGCTATAGAGGCATTAACAGCTGTATACGAATTTATAAAGAGGTAGATTACATATATGCCACCTACACGAGCCACTTGTTCTATTAGTTGAGAAGCAGCGTTTACACCAGATTTTTTCAAACCAAGAAAATAGCCGTTAATACAGCCTTTGATGCTTAGAAATGGTACAGCGTAGGAAAGTATTTGTAGACAACGAGTACATTCGTCACTTCTAAGAATTGTATTTGCAAAATAACTAGCATAATGATGAATTATAAAGGCGGTTAATATTCCAAGACTAAGTGAAATAAGCATACCAATTTTAAGGAGACGTTTGGCAAGAGGTATATTATTTCTACTTACATGTTCAGAAACTAATTTAGTTAATGATAATGATATACCTTGACAACAAAAGCTAAAAGCAACCATATATATAGGAAATATAAGTTGATATATACCTAACTCTCTAGCTCCGATTAGATTAGATAGAAAAATTCGATTATAGAAGCCGATTATTCGGGTAATTACACCTGCAGCAGTAAGTGTAATTGTGCCTTTTATTATAGCATTTTTATTAGTAGACATAATGGCTCCATGAATTCTATCATTACAATATATTAATTAATAGAAAAAAATATGCGTATGTGATAGAATAAATATTAGTTAGTGATGGCTACGTAGTGTGGCGAATATACAAACTAACAAGATGTAAGATATGATATGTATATTAAAGGGTATTTAGGAAGGTGTTAATATGATAGATAGAAAGGTTTTATATTCTCCAAGATTTTATACATCGAAAGGTGTAATGACGGGAAGTTATAAGGGAATGAGATATAGGGTAGTTAAGCAAGAGAATCAATTATTGGCTACAATATTTCCAGAACCATATAGTTACGAAAGTACAGACGAGGAATTAAAGACAAATAGAGAATTTGAATTATCAGAAGAAGGCTTGGATGAGATTGCAAAGTGGCTTAATGAAGAATATAAGGCTAAGAAATGGAAGTAATCACAAGAATAAATATGAAGGAATATTATATTATAGGGAATTATATCTATAAATAATATTCCTATTTTATTGTATTGACAAATGATAGGTGCGGTGATACTATGCTTATAGATATCCGAGTGAATTAGTGGGATTTGAGGTGAGCATATGAAATTATCAACCAAAGGAAGATATGGATTGCGAGCGATGATTGATTTAGCAGACTATAGTGAATACGAGGCTGTATCAATTAGTAGTATATCTGAGCGACAATCAATATCAGTTAGTTATCTAGAACAATTAATAGCAAAATTAAAGAAAGCAGGATTAGTTAATAGCATTAGAGGGGCACAAGGTGGCTACGTATTAGCTAAGCCGGCTATAGATATATCGGTAGGAGATGTATTAAGAGCATTAGAAGGTGGATTAGTTCCAGTGGATTGTTCGGAACTTACAGGAGAATCCTCGTGCAGTGGTAGTGGTCATTGTGTAACCAAATTTGTATGGCAGAGAATTAATGACAGTATACAAGATGCGGTTGATTCTATGACGTTAGAAGAATTAGTAGCTGATAGTAGACGAGTAAGACAAAGTAACCCCGAAGGTACGGGATGTGATATATAATGATAGGAGAAGATAATATGGATAAAATAATATATTTAGATCATGCAGCAACAACACAGACAAGACCCGAAGTAGTAGATGCAATGCTTCCATATTTTAATGAGAAATTTGGTAATCCATCTAGTGTATATAGTTTTGCAGCAGATAATAAAAATGTAATTACTGAAGCTAGAGAAGTAATTGCAAAATCACTTGGAACAAATACAGCAGATATATATTTTACAGCAGGTGGAACGGAAGCAGATAACTGGGCATTAATTGCTACAGCAGAAGCTTATGCAGATAAAGGAAAGCATATAATAACAACTAAAATAGAACATCATGCAGTGCTTCATACAGGAGAGTATTTAGCAAATAAAGGATATGAGATAACTTATCTAAATGTTGATGAAAATGGTTTAGTTAGATTAGATGAATTAAAAGCAGCTATAAGACCAGACACAATACTAATATCAGTTATGTTTGCTAATAATGAAATAGGAACAGTTGAACCAATCAAAGAGATAGGTAAGATAGCAAAAGAGAATAATATACTATTCCATACAGATGCAGTTCAAGCTTATTGTCAGATTCCTATAAATGTTGATGAGTTGGGAATAGATATGTTAAGCGCTAGTGGTCATAAACTTAACGGCCCTAAAGGAATAGGATTCCTATATATAAGAAAAGGACTTAAGTTACGAAGTTTCGTACACGGTGGAGCTCAAGAGCGAAAACGTAGAGCTGGTACGGAAAATGTTCCAGCGATAATTGGATTTGCAAAAGCAGTAGAGATAGCAATGGCAACAATGGAAGATAGAATAAGTAAAGAAACTGAACTTAGAGATTATCTTATAAATAGAGTGTTAAGCGAGATTCCTTATGCAAGACTTAATGGAGATAGAGCAAACCGTTTGCCAAACAATATTAATATTAGTTTTCAATTTATTGAAGGAGAATCATTATTAATAATGCTTGATATGAAAGGTATATGTGGTTCAAGTGGATCAGCTTGTACATCGGGCTCTCTAGATCCATCTCATGTATTACTAGCAATAGGACTTCCACATGAGATAGCACACGGTTCTCTTAGACTTACATTAGGAGAAGAAAATACAAAAGAAGAGTTAGACTATGTTGTAGACTCAATAAAAGAAGTAGTAACTAGGCTTCGTGATATGTCGCCTTTGTATGAAGATTTTATGAAAGTCAATAATACAAAATAACAATACGGTCAATAATATATAAACCTAGGAGGATATAATATGTACAGTGAAAAAGTTATGGATCATTTCCAAAACCCAAGAAATGTAGGAGAAATAGATGGCGCAAGTGGTGTTGGTACAGTTGGTAATGCAAAATGTGGCGATATCATGAGAATATATTTTGACATAGATGATAATCAAGTTATCCAAGATGTCAAATTCAAGACTTTTGGTTGTGGAGCAGCAGTTGCAACAAGCAGTATGGCTACAGAACTTGTTAAAGGAAAAACAATATATGAAGCACTAGAAGTTACTAATAAGGCTGTAATGGATGCACTTGATGGACTTCCACCAGTCAAGGTACATTGTTCTTTATTGGCAGAAGAAGCAATTCATGCAGCATTATGGGATTACACTGAGAAAAATGGTATTAAGATAGAAGGCTTAACAAAACCAAAGAGCGATATACACGAAGATGAAGAGAGTGAAGAATATTAAATATGAGTAAAAAAGTATCAGTAGGAATGTCCGGAGGAGTAGACTCTTCTGTTGCAGCATATTTACTAAAACAACAAGGGTATGATGTGATTGGAGTTACAATGCAAATATGGCAAGATGAAGATCAAGCTACAGCATCTGAAAATGGAGGATGCTGTGGCTTATCAGCGGTTGATGATGCTAGAAGAGTTGCAGCAATGCTTGACATTCCATACTATGTTATGAATTTTAAGAAAGAATTCAAGGAAAATGTAATTGATTACTTTATAGATGAATATGTTAATGGCAGAACCCCTAATCCTTGTATTGCATGTAATAGATATGTGAAATGGGAAGCCCTACTTAAGAGAAGTCTAGATATAGGTGCAGACTGTATAGCTACAGGTCATTATGCAAGAATAGTTAAGCTTGATAATGGCAGATATGCTCTTAAGAAATCGGCTACAGCAGCAAAAGATCAGACATATGCATTATATAATTTAACTCAATATCAACTTGAGCATACAGTTATGCCAGTTGGTGAATATACCAAGGATGAGATAAGACAGATTGCCGAAGAGATAGATTTATTAGTTGCAAACAAACCTGATAGTCAAGAAATATGTTTTGTGCCAGATGATGATTATGCTGGATATATAAAAGAAGAGACAGGAAAAGAATTTGCAGTTGGTAATTTTGTAGATATGGATGGCAACGTATTAGGTAAACACAAAGGAATTATTCATTATACAATAGGTCAACGTAAAGGACTTGGATTATCTATGGGTAAACCATGTTTTGTTGTAGATATTAAGACAGATACTAATGAAGTTGTTATCGGAGATAATGAAGATACATTTTCACATACATTATTAGCTAATAGACTTAACTTTATGTCTATTGAGAAAGTTGAAGGTGAGTTAAGGGTAGATGCCAAAATCAGATACTCGCATAGAGGAGCAACCTGTACAATATCTATGGTAAATGAAGATGTAGTTAAGGTAGTATTTGATGAACCACAACGTGCCATTACCAAAGGACAAGCAGTAGTATTCTATGATGGGGATATAGTAGTTGGTGGCGGAACAATAATGTAGAGAGGATAGGTGTATATGTACAAATATATTTTATTTGATTTAGATGGAACTTTAACAGACCCATGCGAGGGAATAACAAAATGTTTTCAGTATGCACTTAATGCCTGTGACATAGAAGAAGATTGTGATAATCTATTAAAGGTTATAGGACCTCCGTTATTAGATTCATTTATGAACTTCTATAATATGAATGAAGAAAGAGCAGAATATGCAACAAGTAAGTATAGAGAGCGATTTTCAACAGTAGGTTTATACGAAAATAATGTATACGATGGAATATCGGATTTACTCAATGCATTGAAAGAAAAGGGATATATTCTTGCAGTTGCTACTAGTAAACCAACTGTATATGCAAAGCAAATATTAGAACATTTTAACTTGTTATCTTACTTTGAATTAGTTGTAGGAAGTGGATTAGATAATAAAACGCTTAATACAAAAACAAAGGTTATAGCTAAGGTATTGGAGGACTTGAATATAAGTGATAATGAGAAGAATGTCGTAGTTATGATTGGAGATAGAAAACAAGATATAATAGGAGCAAAGGAATGTGGTATTGCATCTATTGGAGTAAGATTTGGATATGCTGAGGACGGAGAATTAGAAGAAGCAGGAGCAGATTATATAGTTGCTAATGTGGGAGAATTAGAAGAGTTACTGACAAAATAATGTATATAAGATGCAAAACAGTAGTTAATTAAATACATAGATAAATTATAAGACTTTAATTATATAGATAGAAATATTTATATAATCAAAGTCTTTTTTTATTGCTAGTATTCATCTTTCAGTTCCATGTGGTCGAGGGCATACCGTAGTGCCATGCTAATTAACTCATTTCGTGAACGGTTGGTTCTGGTGAAAATCACTTGGCCAATATTATACAGGTGCGATAAAGATTTACAACAAAGTACCTTGAAAAAGAAATTGTGATTTATTAAAATAATTATCATAGTAAATATCAATTTCTTTTATAGTAAGTAATTCTTAATATCAAAAGGTCTTAAACAATCCCAGTTATCAAATTTAAGTAGTAAAAGATGTATGGCTAATAATCTAGCTGTGTTATTTTTATGAGTGAATTTTAATTTTTCAATATGTAATCATAAAAAAGAAAGAATATAGGTGAAGATGAAGAATAGAAATATAAGTATTATTCGAGACGATGCGGATAGTAAATTGTATTTGTATGATATTGTGAACATAAAAAAGGAACCGAGCCCCCCGCATTGGCAATAATCCGTACGGTAACAAACCCAGTTCCCTTTTATAACACAATTATAGTGTATAATAATTAAAAAATTAAGTTTGAAATTTTTTAAGTAAAATTGTTGACATATAATACTATACGACGTATAATATGTAATATAAAATAATATTATATTTATGAGTAAAAATAAAACGCGAGGAGGAAATATATATGGTATTTCAACTTGGAGCACCGCTATTAGATGCTTGTGTACTAGGAGTATTACAAAAGGGTGATGCATATGGATATGTATTAACACAACAGATACAACAAGCAGTTGATATTTCAGAATCTACTCTGTATCCAGTACTTAGAAGACTTCAGAAGGAAGATTATTTAACAACTTATGATCAGCCATTTCAAGGAAGGAATAGAAGGTATTATAAGATTACAGAAACCGGACTGGATAGATTCAATTTTTTTGCAAATGAGTGGGGACAGTACAAAGATAGTATTGATGTTCTGTTAGGAGGTAGAGATAATGACTAAGAATGAATATTTGAAAGAATTAAGTAGTAAGTTAAATAAACTTCCTAGAGAAGAGATGTTAGATGCACTAGCTTATTATTCGGAATATTTTGAAGAAGCAGGACCAGAGAATGAACAAGAGGTAATTAGCAAATTAGGTAAGCCAGAAGACGTAGCAAAGCAAATTATTGTTGATAGAGCAATCAAGAATATAGAGCAACCAACGAAGACGGTTAAAGGTGGTTTAGATACAATATGGATAGTAATATTGGCTATATTTGCAGGACCAATAGCATTTCCATTAGCCATAATGTTAGTGTCGGTTATATTTGCAATGGTAGTAGTAGCAATTTCATTAACATTCAGTATCTTCCTTTGTGGAGTTTCATTTTTAGGATCAGGATTAATGTCTCTTGTATTTAGCTTTGCAGTATTCTTAAATAACCCTGTAAATGGAATAATGGCTGTGGGAACAGGATTGATATTAATTGCATTAGGAATAGTATTTACACTAGGTGGAGTGGCACTAGTAAGAGTAATGTTTGCTGGAATAGCGAAATTATTTAAGAAGGCAATTAAGAAGGAGGACAAATAGATGAAAAAGTTTACTAAAGTAATATTAATTATAGCAGCTTGTTGTTTTGGTTTTGGTGTATTACTTGCTGGAATAGGATTTTTATTAGGAGCGAGAGGTTTTGCGCTTACCTCAGGCGGAAAGATTATTGATTATAATTCAGCAGAGTATGTAGATAAGTTAGATAAGACAGTTATTAATGAAGAGTTTGATAGCATAGTAATGAATTGTTCGTTAGGTGATATAACTATAGAAGAAAGTGATGATTTCTATATAGAATATACATTTACATCATATACAGGAACTAATAAAGCTACTTATAGTGTAGAGGATGGCACACTTACATTTTCAACACCAGACAATAAGAACGTTGGTTGGACATGGTTCAACTTTAGTGTTCCAAGCAATTTTGTTAATGGAGAAAATTATGTAAAGATATATGTACCGGCAGGATATAAGTTAGAACTTGTTGATATAAATGCTAATTGTGGAGGTATTGAAATAGATTTATCAGAGATTACAGAGTGTGTAATAGATAGTGATTTAGGAGAAGTTGAGATTAATAATATTACTTCTGATACATTTGATTTAACTGCTAATTGTGGTGATGTTAAATTAGATAATTGCCAATTAGGAAATATTGAAATGAAAGTTGATTTAGGTGAAATAAAGGTTAGTGATTCTACTCTAACAAAGGGTGAAGTGAAAAATAATTGTGGGGATATTAAGTTTGAGAGCGTAACAGTTGAAGACCTTAAAGTAAAAGATGATTTAGGTAGCATTAAGTTAGAACTTGTAGGAGATATCAGTGATTATGATTACGATTTCAATACTGATTTAGGAACTGTAAAAGTTAATGGAGAAGACCGTAAAACATCAGCAGTTAGAAATGAAAGTAGCAAGTACAGTATTGAAGCAAAGAATAACTGTGGAGATGTAAAAGTAAGTTTTGAGTAAGAGTAATTTAGAGACGATATTGTTATAAAATGAAATATTCTTGAAAAGTAACGACAAAAGCGTTACAATAGTAGTGATAGGAGGTGCTGAATATGGAAAAAACAGCTACTTTGAATTTAAGAGTTAATCCAACTGTAAAAGAACGTGCAGAAGTAGTATTGTCAAGGCTTGGTGTGCCAATGTCAACAGCGATAGATATGTATTTGAACCAGATTTCATTAACTGGTGGGATTCCCTTTAACGTGACATTGCCCAAAGCACCGGATGAGGTTAATGCTGATATAATGACTGATGAACAACTCCATGCCAAACTTAAAAAAGGTTATGATGATATCGAAGCAGGTAGAGTGCAGGATGCAGTTAATGCATTTTCAAAATTCAGGGAGAACCATGGAGTATGACACAGTATACAGTTGAAATCACTAATGAAGCATTAACTGATATGGAACAAATTTATAAGCATATTGCTTTTACATTACTTTCACCAGAGAATGCAATCAGATAGTACAATCGAATTGCAGATACCATATTAAGATTGGATGTGTTTCCAGATCGGTTTCGTATAATGGATTCAGAACCAGAACATTCAAAAGAGATTCGAAGAATGTTGATAGACAATTATTCGGTATTCTATGTAATACAGAAAGAAAAAGTAATAGTAACGAATGTTCTATATAGCGCATCGGATATTGATAAACGATTGAAATAAAATAAAGGTACTCACGAAAGTAAACTTTCAGGAGTACCTTTATTCTGTGAAAGAACAATAATATATAGATTAAGTATTTATTTATAATTTATGAAAATTTGGTTTTCTATCCCTGAAAGTGGTGTAGTACTTGAATCCACAATCTAATAAAATATCATTTGCAATATCGAATCCATAACCCACATATTTTGAAAAATGAGCATCACTTCCTATAGTTATTATTTCACCGCCAAGTTCTTTATATAATTCGATTATTTCCTTTTTTGGATGTGGAAATGCTAATCCTTTGTATAGACTTCCAGTGTTAATTTCAATTCCTTTTCCGTTCTCAATAATAACTTTTAATATTGCTTCGAAAATATCAGCATAATCCTTGAAGTAGTATTTATCAGCTTTGTTAGGGCCATATCTAATTACATAGTCTAGATGGCCATATACATCATAACCATTTGCTAATGATACATTCTCTAGGGTAGCTTCGAAAAACTCATTATATGCTTGAAATTCAGTTTTTCCTTCATAATAATGAGGGTAGTAGGGATCAATACCATTAATTATATGAGTTGAACCTATGATAAAGTCAAAAGGGTATGAATTTGCATAAGAATCAATTTTATTAGCAGTAGTAGACATTATGCCTAATTCTACTCCGATTCCAACATCAAGAGTGTCTTTGTATTTATCTTTTAAATTATTTAATTCCTCAAAATAAGATACAGTATCTAATTGAAAATCCATAGTAGGATTTTGATCTCGTGGGAAATCTATATCGTGGTGTTCAGTAAAACAGACACCATTAAAGTTAAGGTTAATAGCAGCATTTATAATATCTTCTGGATTAGCTTTAGAATCACTAGAAAATCTTGAATGAATGTGATTATCAGATAAAATCATGGTATTCCTCCTCGCTTGTTGTAATGAATAATTATCAATTAAGATATCTATATATTTCATAAAATAATAACATAATATTTAGGCTTAGTCTATTTAACTGAACAGAAAATAGTCAAATTGCATAAAAAATAAAGTAAAATGCCGTGATTTTTGAATATTTAATTGTATATTTGTACTTGAAATTTTTTTATAAAGAATGTATTATAACGTTATGGGTTTAAAAACCAATTTTAAAAAAATAAATTTCACAAAACTTAGGAGGAATTAATTCATGGCAGTAAAAGTTGCAATCAATGGTTTTGGACGTATTGGACGTCTTGCATTCAGACAAATGTTCGGAGCAGAGGGATATGAAGTAGTAGCAATCAACGACTTAACAGATCCAGCTATGTTAGCTCACTTATTAAAGTATGATTCATCACAAGGTAGATATGATGGAACAGTAGAAGCTAAAGAGTCTTCAATCGTAGTAAACGGTAAGGAAATCAAAATCTATGCTAAAGCTAACGCAGCTGAGCTTCCTTGGGGAGAAATCGGTGTTGATGTTGTTTTAGAGTGTACAGGTTTCTACGTATCAAAAGCAAAATCTCAAGCACACATCGATGCAGGTGCTAAGAAAGTTGTTATATCAGCTCCAGCTGGTAACGACCTTCCAACAGTTGTATTCAGCGTAAATGAAGATACATTAACTGCAGAAGATACTATTATCTCAGCAGCTTCTTGTACTACTAACTGCTTAGCTCCAATGGCTAACGCACTTAATAAGTATGCAACAATTCAAACAGGTATCATGTCAACTATACATGCATACACTGGTGACCAAATGGTACTTGACGGACCACACAGAGGTGGAGATTTCAGAAGAGCACGTGCTGCTGCTGCAAATATCGTTCCTAACTCAACTGGTGCTGCTAAAGCTATCGGTCTTGTTATTCCAGAATTAAACGGCAAATTAATCGGTTCTGCACAAAGAGTTCCAGTTCCAACTGGTTCAACTACAATCTTAACAGCAGTTGTTAAGGGTGCTGACGTAACAGTAGAAGGAATCAATGCAGCTATGAAAGCAGCAGCTTCAGCTTCTTTCGGTTACAATGAGGACGAGATCGTTTCTTCAGATATCGTTGGTATTACTTACGGATCATTATTTGATGCAACTCAAACAATGGTAGCTAAGATTTCTGATGATTTATATGAAGTACAAGTAGTTTCTTGGTATGATAACGAGAACTCTTACACTAGCCAAATGGTTAGAACTATTAAATACTTTGCAGAGTTAGCT
>JAVBSS010000042.1:0-10766 GCA_031556525.1 Lachnospiraceae bacterium | reverse complement strand
ATAAACATCTAGCTTATTTTTAAGCACTCGTTTTACTGTTTTTGGTTTAGCAACTTTCGTTGCTGTTCGTTTCTGAATATTCTATTGAATTTTCAGGGTTGTTTGGTTGTTTAATTATCAATGTTTAATTTTCAATGTTCTATACTCTTAAGACTTGTCTTAAAAGTAAGCGGAGAGGGTGGGATTCGAACCCACGCGCCCTTGCGGACAAACGGTTTTCAAGACCGCCTCGTTATGACCACTTCGATACCTCTCCGTATTGTTTTCTTCACTGTTCTCACCAGCGACATTGACTATAATATCATTTTCAGACTTACATGTCAATATCTTTTTTTAAAAAATTTTCAGCAATTTTTAAGTCTTCAATTGTTGTTATTTTTATGTTAGTGTAATCACCCTTAATCACCTTGATTTTACTAGCTTTATAACGCTCTACCACCATGGTGTCATCTGTTATATCATCATCATTTGTCCTTAACATCTTTGTATATGCATCTAAAATAAGTTCATAACTAAAACTTTGAGGAGTTTGAATTTGCCATACATATTTTCTGTTAGGCGTATCTTTTCCAAAGCTATCTTCATCGACTATTTTTATTGTATCTTTAACCGGCATACCTACCGTACATGCTCCATACTCCATAACTGCTTCTATAGATCTATTTACAATATCATTGTTGATAAAAGGTCTTGCTCCATCATGAATCATTACATAGTCTGCACCCTGTGATTCACATAATCCATTATACACTGAATTATATCTTTCTTTGCCACCTGCAATTATTTTACTAACCTTAGTTAAACTATACTTATCCACTATGTCTCTTTTACAGTATTCTATCTCATCTTTACCTACCACTAATATTATCTCATCAACAATACTATCTTCAAAGCATTTCAAACTATAATATAACACCGGTTTGTCTTCAATTAACAAATACTGCTTTTGAACAGAAGTTCCCATTCGCTTACCTTGTCCTGCTGCTAGTATGATTGCTGTAATTTTGCTTTTCATTCTATCTCTGTCCTATCTTCAAATTAGGTACAGCATTTAGGTCTAAACCATGCCTTACCCCTCTAATATATTCATAATAACCTGCCACACCTATCATCGCTGCATTATCTGTACAATATATTGGTGACGGATAATAAAATTCTATACCTGACCCATTACATTTTTCTTGCAACATATTTCTAAGTGAAGAGTTTGATGCAACTCCACCTGCAACTGCAAGCTTTGTCATTCCATATTCTTTTGCCGCTAATATTGCATTGTCAGATAATACATCAATTACTGCTTGTTGAAATGAAGCTGCTATATTTGCCTTATTAATTTCTTCACCCTTCATATCACACTGGTTAATATAATTTAATACTGCTGATTTTATTCCACTAAAACTAAAATCATATGGTGCGTCCTCTATATGGGCTCTAGGAAACTTTATCGCAAACGGATCTCCTTCTCTTGCTAGCTTGTCTATCTTTGGTCCACCGGGGTATCCTAGACCTATTGCTCTTGCTACTTTATCAAAAGCTTCACCTGCAGCATCATCTCTAGTCTTACCTATTATTTCGTATTCGCCATAATCATTTACTTTTACTAAATGCGAATGACCACCAGATACTACTAGGCACATAAATTCTGGTTCCAGATCTTTATTTTCAATATAGTTAGCAGATATATGACCTTCTATATGATGAACTCCTACTAATGGTATATTTCTAGCAAAACTAATTGCTTTCGCTTCTGCAACCCCTACTAGCAATGCACCTACCAAACCCGGTCCATAGGTTACTGCTATTGCATCTATATCATCTAATGTAGTATTTGCTTCTTCTAGCGCTTCTTCTATAACTTGATTAACTTTTTCTATATGTTTTCTTGATGCTATCTCCGGAACTACACCTCCATATAATTTGTGCAATTCTATTTGTGATGATATTACATTAGAACAAACTTCTCTTCCATTAACTACAACCGCCGCTGCTGTCTCATCACACGATGACTCTATTGCTAATATCTTTACTTCCTTACTCATCCCTTGCCTCCACAACTCTCCAGCCTAGTATCTTCCATCTGTCATTACTATCTTTTGCTAATACATATTCCTCATATGTCTTTTCACCTGTAGTCTTAACCTTTGTATTAACTGTAACATCTATCTTAGCGTACTCTACATCTTCTATCGTATAATATACAACATCATTTGCTGCACTCATCGTATAACTTGTTATAGAAGTTGTTGTATCTCTGTAAGCAGCAATCTCATTCTTAAAACTCTGCAATTGAACATCTTCCTTGTTATATGCAAGTAAGTCTTTATCATAGAGCATTCTCATCTGACTGTTTAATGTTTCTATTTCTTTATCATCAAGCCCACCATTATATAGACATTTCAAATATCTACAATGAAGTTTAACAACGTCTCTAACAGTTTTAGGATACTCTGCTTCAAAATTATAGTTTTTCAATTTTTCTATTTCTGTTGGTTGGGTATTACTAAATCTATCCCCAGCCTTATTATTAAGATAATTATAATAAACAAGAGCTAGCACAATTAATAGCCCTATAACACCTACTGTACGTATAGTTTTCACACTCTTATTCATACATTTCTCCTCCTAATCTTCATCAAACAATAATGTTTTGTCTTTTCTATTTCTAGGGATACTTGTGTTGGCAAAAATAGCTCTCACTTTATCTCCATACTGCTCTGGTCTAACTAATGAAGGGCTATAATGTGTAAGCCATAATTCTTCCACCTCAGCTTCACTTGCAAGTCTAGCTGCCTCATACATCGTCATATGTTTGTATTCCCTTGCTTTTGATTCCTTTTCCTTCTCTCCATACATACCCTCACAGATAAAAAGATCCGCATTCTTTGCATAGGTAATTATATTATCAACAGGCCTAGAATCTGTACAATAGGTTACCTTTAGACCCCTTCTATCTTCTCCAAGCACCATATCCGATGTATAGGTTATTCCTTCTTCTATTATCTTCTCACCTTTTTGCAACCTAGACCACAACTTCATTGGGACTTGATTTTCTTTTGCCTTATCCATATCAAACTTACCAGCTCTATCTATAGAAAAAGAATATCCGTAACATAACATGTTATGATTAACTTTATAAGCATCTATGTTAAGTCCATTAAAATTATAACTACCACCCTCTGCTTCTAATTCTATATATTCAATATCAAATGGTAATTCTGGTGCAATGACCCTTAATGATTTAACTACTTGCTCAACTCTTTTCGGACCTATAATAGTTACCGGCTTCGTTCTGTCTGCATTTCCTATTGTAAGCAATAGACCTGGCAAACCACTAATATGATCTGCGTGGAAATGAGTAAAACAAATAACATCTATAGGGTTAAAACTCCATCCCTGTTCTTTAATTGCTACCTGTGTTCCCTCTCCACAATCTACTAATATACTACTTCCATTATATCTTAACATTAACGATGTTAATGCTCTGTTAGGTAATGGCATCATGCCTCCCGTACCTAGCAAACATACATCTAACATAATAATCCCTCTTTTCAAATCCACTTAGTTATTTGTGGCAATATGTATATTATTCTACCACATTTTGTTTATAAGTCAAAATTAAAAATGCACCCAACCGCCTATATGGCAACCAGATGCACTTACATCATATTCATATTCGATTATTTAAATTTCATATTATTTTCTACAACTTAAATCATTTCAATAGTATCAACAATATCGATTGGTAATTTAAGCTTTTTTACTAACTCATCATAACAACTTTCGCATATGATTAATTTGTGAGTCTGCCCATCTTTTTCGGAAAAATATCCCCATTGCTTTTCTACATATAGAAAATCCTCTACAACTATGTCATTTTCTTTCTTTAGTTCCTTGCTACAGACATTACATATAACCTTATCCTCATTATACATTACCTGACCTCCTGCACATGTAATCATAGTCATATTATACACACTTTCGCCTTTATTCGATAGTGGTAATAACTGTCTGCATTATAACTGCATTTTCACTAGGACTAGCATAATATCCTTTTCTTATATCTATCTGGTTGAAATTGAAATCCGAATATAACTTTATAGCTATTTCATTAGATTCTCTTACTTCTAAAGTAATCTTCTGTAATCCAAGTATAATGGCTTCTTTCATAACATGAGTCATAAGCTTACTAGCTAGACCCCTTCCTCTATAATCAGGTAATACTGCTATATTAATCAAATCTGCCTCATCACCTACTGCCATAATTCCTACATAACCAATCAATACATCATTTTCTACCACTCCATAATAGTAGTTATAATCATATTTAAAAATATCTTCAATACTCTCTAATGACCAACTGTCGTTAGAGCATCTGTCTGATATATCATATAGTTGTTCTGCGTAACTTAAATCTAATCTTTTGATAGAAAACATATAATCTCCATTATATCATAAGCAGAGCTTATGATTTTGCTTGTTCTTGTCTTTCCTTTAATTCTCGTTCCGCCTGAGATAATCTTAAATATTCTGGCTTGTGTTCTGCAGCGGCTTCGTATCTACCCATATTGTAATATTCAAAAGCTCTTACTCCAATTGCACCCGCCCTTTGTTTATTTAAATGTGCTGGTGCAAATGTATATTGCACCTTAATTTCTTTTTTAATTATATCTTCAAACACAGGAACTCCATCGCCTAAAAATATTACTTCATTGCCAATATCATTTATTATGCTAATAATCTCTTCTATATCCACTGCCATTTGTTCTCTAATAACTGTGAACTTACCATCAACAAAAGTATACAATCCTGTATAAGTTTGATTTCTCCTAGCATCCATAATAGGACATATGAGACTAGTTACATTATACAAGTTACATGCCATTCCTTCTACTGTTGGTATTCCAATTAACGGTTTATCAAGAGCTAACCCTAAACCTTTTGCCGTTGCTGAACCTATTCTAAGTCCAGTAAACGAACCCGGTCCTGCCGCTACAGCTATTGCATCTATTTCGGCAAGATTAGTATCTGTCATCTTCACAATCTCATCTAGCATAGGTAATAATGTTTGAGAATGTGTTTTCTTATAATTAACTGTATATTCAGCAATCATATTATCATCTTCTAATATCGCAACAGATGCTACAAGTCCCGAACTATCTAATGCCAATATTTTCATATTATCAACCTACTCTTTCCTCTAATGTGATTGTTCGATATTCAAACCCTTTTTCATTGTTCTTATCTATATGTATCTCTATGCATTTATCTGGCAAGATTCCTTCGATTAAGTTTGCCCATTCAATTAAGCAGACTCCTTCACCATACACCATATCTGTGAAACCTATCTCTTCCATCTCTTCTTCATCTGCTATTCTATAAACATCAAAATGATAAAATGGCATTCTTCCATCATCATATTCTTGTACAATAGTAAATGTAGGACTGTTAACAGATTCTTTCACTCCAAGCCCTGTTGCAAATCCTTGTGAGAATAAAGTTTTACCAACTCCTAAATCTCCCAATAGCAAATATACCTGTCCAACTACCGCCTTCTCGCCTAATTGCTTGGCTATATTAAATGTATCTTCTGGTGAAAAACTTTCATAAAACATATCTTATCTCTTTCTAAAATAGATTATTTATCTAATAATTTCTTACTAACCTTTATTTTCTTATCCTTAGTACAGTTAACAATAATAGCTTTTACATCATCTAAATTATCCCCTATCTCCTCTAACGGAAAAATAAATGCATGCACTTTGGAGCTATATATAATCAATTGTTTCTTTGTCAATATAACCTTTACTATCTTATCCCATGTAATACTTTCTTCATTCTCTTCTTGAGAAACCGTTATACTTTCACTATTAAGGGTATAAGTTAATTCTTTTTTATATGAAGGATTCAAGAGTACCTGTCTTTTAGCTCTAGACGCCAACATTATAGGATTAATTACTGTCCATAATAACGATATTAAAAGTAATATTATCTTTCCTGATTCTTGTTGTTCGTTAAACGTACTTATTAGCACTATTAGAGCCACTAAGCTAATCAGTACTCCAAACAAACCTCCAACGGTAGTATAGTTATGATACAACATAAACCTATACATATATCGAGTTTTCATATTTACGTCAAATGTTATGTCTTCTTTCATACTGTCTACCACCTTTATTGTATTACAACTTCATTGTAAGTTGAATTCTCTTTCTACCTAAATCTACAGACATAACCTTTACTTCAACAACATCTCCAACACTTACAGCTTCAAGTGGATGTTTTATAAATTTCTTATCTGTTATTTGTGAAATATGAACTAATCCATCTTGGTGAACACCTATATCAACAAATGCACCAAAATCTATTACATTTCTAACTGTGCCCTTAAGAACCATTCCCTCTGTTAAATCTTTCATATCCATTACATCTGTACGAAGTATTGGCTTCGGCATCTCATCACGAGGATCTCTTGCTGGCTTCTCTAATTCTTTAACAATATCTACTAAAGTTATCTCACCTACGCCTAATTCCTTTGCTAAAACACTTGTGTTTTTCGCCATAAGTGATAATCCTGTAAGTCCTGATTTACTTAAATCATTTATATCATAACCTAGTTTAGTAAGTAGTTTCTCGGCTGCTTCATAAGATTCTGGATGTACACTAGTTGCATCTAATGGATTGGTTCCACCCTTTATTCTCATAAATCCTGCACACTGTTCATATGCCTTTGGTCCAAGTTTTGCTACCTTAAGTAATTCTTTTCTATTCTTAAATGTACCATGCTCTTCTCTATATGCAACAATGTTCTTTGCAATAACCTTTGAAATACCAGATATATATTCTAATAATGATGCTGATGCAGTATTCAAATCTACACCAACTTTATTTACTGAATCTTCAACAACTGCTGATAATGCTTCGCCAAGTTTTTTCTGATTCATATCATGTTGATATTGACCAACACCAATAGATTTAGGATCAATCTTTACTAACTCTGCAAGAGGATCTTGTAATCTTCTAGCAATAGAGGCTGCACTTCTTTGTCCTACATCAAAATTAGGGAACTCTTCTGTAGCTAGCTTACTTGCTGAATATACAGATGCTCCTGCTTCATTTACAATAATATATTGTACATTTTCAGGAATTTCTTTAAGAAGTTCTACAATAATCTGCTCTGATTCTCTAGATGCAGTTCCATTACCAACAGATATTAATGTAATATTATATTTTTTAATCATTGCGTGAACGATTTTCTTAGCTTCTACAACCTTATTTTGAGGTTCAGTCGGATATACAACTACAGTATCCAACACTTTGCCTGTTCCATCCACTACCGCTAACTTACAACCTGTTCTAAATGCTGGATCCCAACCTAATACTACTTGTCCTGCAATAGGTGGTTGCATTAATAATTGCTCTAGATTCTTTCCAAATACAAAAATAGCACCGTCTTCAGCTTTTTCTGTTAATTCACTTCTTATATCTCGCTCAATAGCTCCAGAAATAAGCCTCTTGTAACTATCTTCACAAGTTGCTTGTAGTAATGGTGTTGTGTATGGATTATCACTAACAATAACATTCTTCTCTAAATATCTTAATATTCTTTCTTCAGGAGCTTCTATCTTAACTGTTAATATCTTCTCCTTCTCACCTCTGTTAATTGCTAATATTCTATAACCTGCTGCTTTTGCTATTGGTTCGAAGAAATCATAATACATCTCATATACTGATTTTACTTCCATATCCTTTGCTGCAGTTATTATCTTTCCTTCTTTAAATGTTATATCTCTAATATACGTTCTATATTCTGCATCATCAGAAATATTTTCAGCTATTATATCAAGTGCTCCAGCGATTGCTTCTTCTACTGTTGCAACTGCTTTTTCCTCTGACACATAAGCCTCTGCTTCTTTTTCAATAGAGGTTTTAGTCATTTGAAGAATTATAATATTTGCTAATCCTTCTAATCCCTTTTCTTTTGCAATTGTAGCTCTAGTTCTTCTCTTTTGCTTATAAGGTCTATATAGATCTTCTACCGCTACCAAAGTCTGAGCCTCTAATATACTCTTCTCTAATTCAGGTGTTAACTTCTCTTGTTCTCTAATATTTGAAATAACTGATTCTTTTCTCTCTTCGAGATTTCTTAAATAAGTAAGTCTCTCTCCTAATTGTCTTAGAACTTCATCATTAAGAGAACCTGTTACCTCTTTACGATATCTTGCTATAAAAGGAATTGTACATCCTTCATCAATAAGTTTTATTGTTGCCTCTACTTGGCTTACTTTAATGCCAAGCTCTTTGGCTAATGCCTTAGTTATGTCCATTTATTCTACCCCTATATCTTATATTTCTATTGTGATTTTCTTACCACTATTTTTAAACTCTCTATATAGTACACCTGCCATATCAAACATCATCTTCGATGCCATTGTAGATTCTGTATCTGCATATTTATCAGACAAGTATACTACCTCTTTTATTCCACTTTGAATAATTGCTTTTGCACATTCATTACATGGGAATAATGTTGAATAGCATGTTGCTCCCGATAAAGAGCCTCCACTATAATTAAGTATTGCATTAAGTTCAGCATGACACACAAAAAAATACTTATTTTCTAAAGCACTTCCTATCTTTCCCCATGGCATTCTGTCATCATGACACCCAGAAGGCATACCATTATATCCAACTGATAATATTTTATTATTGTCATCTACTATACATGCTCCAACTTGAGTATGCGGATCTTTACTTCTATCTGCAGACAATAATGCAACACCCATAAAATATTGATCCCAGCTCAAATAATCTACTCTTTTCATATGCAACCTCCAAATTTCAAAAAATACAGTTAGCTATTCTTTAGCAACTGTATTTTATCATAAATTACGATATAAGTAAAACACCAAGTACCAATAATATTATATGAAATGCTATTATTACTGGGATTCCTATATAGAATTTCGGTTTTTTAGTTTTATGGTGAAATAGCTTCATTCCGATGACTGCTCCTATCGTTCCTCCAATAAAAGCAATTCCCATTAATGTAGCCTCTGGTATTCTCCATTTATTCTTTATCGCCTTTTGCTTGTCAATACCAAATGCACATAGACCAATGATATTAATTATTAACAAATATGCGATAACAATTATAATATTGTTTTGAATTAATTCTAACATGTAACTCTCCTTATTTTAAGTTAATTTATACTTGTTCAATAAATCTTACATTTCTTTGTGGTATTTAGCAAGATTACCTCCAAAAATATCTGCTCCTATACCAACACATATATATGGCAATGTTTTTAATATACCCTCTGCTTCTGGCAACACTGGACTCATTATTTACATCTGTATATTATCCAAATATATATACATACATTTTATTGTTTTCATCTTCTGTTATATAAACATCAAACTCTCTTGTTTTTGCATGCTTTCCTTCCATTAGAATAACAAATATATACTTAATTGTTCTCGACTTCATTTCAATTGCAAGTTCATGATTTTGATATCCTGGCATTGTATAAGAAACTATATCTGAAATACATGGATATTCTCTTTTAAAAGCATCTATCATCTCTTCTTCATATACATCTTTTACTTCAAGCCTAATATAAGCATGGTCTTCATACCCATCACTTTTTTTAATATTTCCTGTAATTCCATCTACATATTCTCTAAATTCAATACCCAACAAATTTTCTTCATAAGATATTAAATCATTATACTTATCTTTTTGAAAATAATTAATTCCCACAACAACACCTCCAAGTAAAATAATAAAAACAGCTATATATTTTATAACTCTTTTTTTCATTACATCTTCCTCCTTTAACTTATCTATTATTTGCTATATTTAATCTACACAATTTCTATTATACTTTTGTATTTTATCTATCATCATTTTTAAATCTAATTCATATCCAAATCCATCTGTTATCTCAACATTATTATATATATATTGATATATAAGCCATCCCTTATTATTACGTTCTTCATCATTTAAAAGGTCTTTAAAAGTATCATCATTTCTTGAGTCAAATTTCACTTCTGTATCATTACCAACTGCATATACAGTACCATCACTAGCAAATACTGGTGCTCCATTTACCTTACGTGTAAATTCTGATGCTACATTTACAGCATAATCTACATGTCCAGCATTACACCCATACAACACCAATGTATCCATACTTTTATTATCAAGGGCTTGAATATCTGTTATAGTTAATGAAGCATTACCACTATTACCATAACCTAAGGTCGTTGGACTTCCATGAGTATTAATAACAACTGCATCTATACTAACCGTTTGTCCATTCTCTGTACCCATTGCATTCCATCCATCTGTAAAACTTTGATTATCTGTAACTTTTACAAGATGAACTTCTGATTCATCTAATCCATATATATCTGCCAATTGTCTTTGATTATTTTCCGCCTGGTTTTCCCATTCTGGAAGATAGAAAATATAACAGTCATTTCCACTTGGATCTATATACCTAAGTGGACTATTTAAACAATAAGTATATTGATTTAAGGTTAATGATTTTTCAAAGTGTATAAATTTATCATTATCCTTACTTACAAACCTTCCCATACCTGCATCATATCTTCGTGCCTGAGCATAGTATAAGCCTCCTGCTCCTTCCATCTGGTAGCCTGTATATCCAAATGGTTGTGCTGGATTCTCAAATATATCTCTTCCTGTTGTTATATTCCCTGCTTTGTCTCTTATTCCTAGATTTACTCCTGCTCCAAAT
>JAVBSS010000056.1:0-24390 GCA_031556525.1 Lachnospiraceae bacterium | reverse complement strand
TCTTCATAAGCAGCACGAAGTCTCATAAATCCTTCACTATCTTCTTCTGGATTAACCACCGAAAGTTTTTCCCTATATGCATTTGTTATAATGTTTTTGTCTTTAGTTTCTTCAATTCCTAATATCATCCACATATTCATTGTAACACCCCTTACTAATGATCTTGTCTTGTTATTTTGATGCTAGATAATCTGCTACTGCTGTTTCATATAAGTTATTTCCTTGGCAATCTATTACTACGATTACAGGGAAATTCTCAACTTCTAACTTTCTTATTGCTTCTGTACCTAAGTCATCATAAGCTATTACTTTAGCTGATTTTATACATTTCGATAGTAATGCTCCTGCTCCACCTACTGCTGCAAAATACACTGCTGTATTTCTCTTAATTGCATCTATTACTTCTGGTGAACGTTTGCCCTTACCAATCATTCCATTTAAACCATTGTCTAATAATAGTGGTGCATACTTATCCATACGACTTGCTGTTGTTGGCCCTGCTGAACCAATAACTTGCCCTTCTCTCTCAGGTGTTGGTCCAAGATAATATATAATGTTATCTTCTAAGCTAAATGGTATATCCTTGCCTTCATTCATTGTATCAAACATTCTTTTATGTGCTGCATCTCTTGCTGTATATATAGTTCCTGTTATATATACATAATCTCCAGCATGTAAATCTTTAACTTGCTCTTTTTTTATAGGTGCTTGTATATTTTTATTCATCACTAATCTCCTTAATAAGCCTAAATAGTTCTCTTAACATGTCTATTTACATGGCAACAAATATTAACTGCTAGTGGCATTCCTGCTATATGAGTTGCATAGGTTTCTATATTAACTGCTAATGCTGTTGTTTTTCCACCAAGACCACCTGGGCCTATGCCTGTACTATTTATCTCTTCTAATATCTCTTCTTCTAACTTCTTAATATGAGAAAGATTAGATGTTTCATTAACATTTCTTGTTAAGGCTGTCTTTGCAAGTATTGCTGATTTTTCAAAATCTCCACCTATACCTACACCTACTACCATTGGAGGACATGCATTAGGACCTGCATCTTTAACTGCTTGAAGAACTGATGCCTTAACTCCTGCCTCTCCATCTGCTGGCTTAAGCATAAATACTCTAGACATATTTTCACTTCCAAAACCTTTTGGTGCTACTAATATCTCTATCTTATCGCCTGCTACTATTTCATAATGTATTATAGCTGGTGTATTATCTCCTGTATTAACACGTAATAACGGATCACTTACTACTGATTTTCTAAGGTAACCTTTGTCATATCCTCTTCTTACGCCTTCATTAATTGCATCTGTTATATTCATTCCTTCAATATGTACATCCTGACCTACTTTGAAGAATATTATTGCCATTCCTGTATCTTGACATATTGGAATATAGTCTTTTGCCGCTATCTCCATATTGTCACAAAGTTGCTCTAGTATCTGTTTTCCAAGTGCTCCATCTTCATTTTCAGTTGCTTTCTTAACGGCATCTTCCATATCTGGCGATAAGTAATAGTTTGCCTCTATACACATTTCTTCTATATTTTTAATTATATCATCTGTATTAATAGTTCTCATAAGTCCTCCATTAAACATTATATTTGCCTTTATTTAATTGCACATACAATCAATTATACATAAGAAAGTCAACATTTACAATGTTTTAGGCTGTAAAGTAAAGGATTTATTTCGAAAAATAACTAAGGAAATTATATGTCTGATTTTTAGGGGGCTCAATCTAATATTTTTACACTATTAAAATCCAATTTTTTTCATTATAATTAGTGTAGGACCATTATACCTTGGTGAGGTGTTTTCGAAGTCAATGAGAAGATTGTCTTATCGAATTTAGTGGATATGGTACTACCTTATGCTATTTTAATTAGAAGGGCGAGAATGATATGAGAGAAAAACTTAGAATACTTAATGCAAAACTTAAAATCAAACAGCAAATCAGGCTAATATCTCTTCTTGCTATTCTAATTCCTGTGTGGATACTTGGCACATTCTCAATTATGCAAGTTAGAAAACAGATGCTTGAGCACTACACTTCACAAGTTCATGCAGATAGTATTCGTGTTAACTCAACCTTATTTGATATAACCACTACTATATACACATCTTCAGAGCCACTTATAAATAGCACAAATAATATGGAGCTATTTGGTTCTAGATATAATGAAGCCAAATACTATGATTCTTATGACTCCATAAGCTCATCTTTATCTCATCTTCACAAAGATATTGCTGCAATATCTTCTGTATATATATACACAAATAATCCTAACATTCCTACTAGTTCATATATTAAATATATGAGTGACTATAGTGAGGAATCTTGGTATAACAATCTACCCGACGGTGTATTGAATAACTGGGAATTAGTAGAATACCAAAATAGATTTAACAATGATACCTTTGAACTATGCCTTGTTCGTAAAATGTGGGTTGTGAATTCTTCTAACTACTCTGCCTACCTTGTTATTTGCCTTGATAATAACAACCTAAAAAATAGACTTAATCAAAATAGTTTCAATGTTATGGCAAGTTTAGATGATTCTAATATATTTTATTCTTCTAACTTAAATAAAATAAATACTCCCCTTTCCTTTCCAGATGATTTCGAAGGTGGTTTTTTCAATTATACAGGTTCTCTTTCTATGAATGGAGAGAATACCCTTGTAGATATAGTTACCTATCAAGCTTATAAAACAAACAACAAATTCTATATATGTGTAAGCGATGATACTGCTTATTCAAGCATAAATAAGATGACTATGATGTACCTTATTATAGTTCTATTATTATCCCTTGTTCCAACAATAATAATTCTAAAGTTCTCTGCTTATTTTAGTAATCGTATTGCCACACTTAAATATGCAATGCATCAAGCTAGTCAGGGAGACTATAATATAATTGATACTTTTAAGGGCAATGATGACGAACTTGCTGAAACTTTTAAAGACCTAAAAACCACTGTTAATCTAATTCATGATAAAGAATCTCTATATTATGAGCATCTTATAACAGAACAAAGGTTGATAAATAAGCAACAACAAATGGAATTCAATATGCTTGCAAGTCAGATTAATCCTCATTTTCTATATAACACGCTTGAAACCATTCGTGTACAAGCCCTTTCTTGCAACAACAAGGATGTTGTATCCTCGATTAATTTGCTTGGAAAATCAATGCACTATGTTCTTGAAAATACTGGTACTAATAGCACTACCCTTGATAAAGAGCTTGACCACATAAAAACCTATCTTGCAATTCAACATCTTAGATTTGGTGATAGGGTAAATTCCGTATTTAACATTGACCCCAAATGTAACCTTGAAAGTATAAGAATTCTTCCACTTCTACTTCAACCACTTGTAGAAAATTCTATACTTCATGGCTTAGAGGCAATTGAGGGTAAAGGATATGTACTGATATCCATTGATACTAAAGATCAAATGCTTAACATAGTAATCGAAGATAATGGTATTGGAATGGATGCCAAAACTCTCGAAACTGTTCGCTCAAATATTATTACACACGAATCTAACGCCCATAGCATTGGTCTATATAACATAAATCAAAGGATTAAATTATTTTACGGTGAGGAATGTAATATTCTTATTGATAGTACAGAAGGTGAGGGCACAGCAATAACACTTAATTTGCCTAAGCCAATCTATAATGTTTAAGGAGGCTTTGATATGGAAAACGGAATTATTAATGTATTAATTGTAGATGATGAACAGATTATTCGCCAAGGGCTTAAGAGTACTATTGACTGGACGAATAATGGATTCCGTATATGTGGTGAATCTAGCACTGGCGAAGATGCCGTAGAAAAGATTAGAATGTATCAACCCGATCTAGTTCTACTTGATATTCGTATGCCCAAAATGTATGGCACTGAACTTATTGAGATTGTTAGAAAAGAAGGCTTTGCTGGTGATTTTATAATTCTTTCAGGTTATTCAGATTTTAAATATGTACAAACAGCCCTTCACAATGGAGCTTCATTTTACCTTACAAAACCTATTGATGAGCACGAACTGTTAGATGCTGTCCTATCAGTAAAAGAAAAAATACTAAAACGGACTTCTGAGAAAAATTCTCTAATTCAATATGCCTCTAAAGCAAAGATTTCTATATTACATGATCTAATATTATCAGACTCCGTAGATTACAGTATTGACTATGAAAGTCTTGGTCTTTCATCATATATCTATCAACTTGTTATGTACGAAAGTTACACACCTTATTACACCTCTTATAGTTTTGCAGATATATTAAGAGTTGCAAACCAAGGTAACCAAGCTTTTGAGCATATTCAAATCGATGAACACGAAGTAATTATTTTAAAGGGTGCTTATGCCATTGAGAAATTTAACAGTTGCCTAGAACATTATCGACAAGGAACTGAAAAGGGTTCGCCACTAGATATACTCTTTCTTACATATGGCCCTACTATTAATAGTTTAAATGATCTTCGTGATTCTTATTTTACTTGCAATAGATTAATGAAAAGACGATTTTTCTGTCACGAAAATCAACATGTATTATCCTATAGTGATCTTCCTAACACTATGTATTCTGAATCTAGCATAAGTGACTTTAGTACAGATTCTAAAGTCTCAAAAACTTATAGTGACAAACTAGTAAACTATATACAATCATATAATAGAAGATGTATTACAGAACTTCTTGATGAATTATCAAACCAAATGTATGTATGCAATCTTGAAGTCAACACTATTAAGTATTTTTTAATTGATATATTCCTTCAGATAAAACAAGCAATTGCAGCTAATTATATTTCTATTGATATACCTTTTGCCCACAACGCAGCCATTATAGAATCTCTTTCAAGTAAGTATTACCTACATGAAATAATGACCTACTTTAACGAGCAATTTGAAATGATTATGCGTGCTATAGGAAACAGTTCAAGTGATAGCGTTCTGGATGATATATTATATTACATTAGCCATAATTATCAAAAAAGCCTTAGACTTGAAAGCCTTGCTTCTCTATTTGGTTATAACAGTTCTTATCTTGGTAAGCTCTTTAAAGACAAAACAGGTCAAAACTTTAATGCGTATATGGATAATGTCCGAATAGAAAATGCTAAAAACCTTTTATGTACAACTACCTTGAAAATATATGAAATATCAATGCATGTAGGGTTTAAAAATGTGGACTATTTTCAACAAAAATTCAAGAATATCGTAGGTACTAATCCAACCGAATATCGTAATAGTCAAAATAAGTAGCTCATAGTTATATATAGCCAATTAATAATAAGCAAATTAGTAATAGCCTAATCTTTACCAAAGATTAGGCTATTACCTTTTACACACACATTTTATAGGATTTTAAAACAATACTATCAATTTATTTTGAAGCTTCTTTCGCTGCATCAAATGCTGCATATTGATCTTTACAGTTTTGAGTATCTACCGCAAGAACTTGATTATATCCTAGACCTTCAACTGTTAATTGCATTTCCTCTAAAAGACTATTAAACTCTTTCTCATCTGATGCAAATACCATCTTCCATGAGTACTCTACTATAACTTGCTTACATTGTTCTTTAATTGTACTAATATCTGTTGAATACTCAGGTGTTGCATAGTTTGTTCCTGGAAGAACAAGTAATTTATTATTAGCCTTAAATGCATCTATAGCTGTTAATGCACCATCATTATGCTCTGACCAATCTTTTGTTAAAGTTGTTGCAATTCTATTGTTATAATCTTCCCATTTAAGATATGTGTAGTACATATCTGTATCTGGATGTGTATCAACAAGACCAACTGATTTGTAATTTAATTTACAAGCACCATCTTCCCAAGTACCACCGCCCCATTCCTGCGGAACTTCTGCACTAAGTGTTTTGTTTACAAATACTTCAACTCCGAAATCTGTGAGAACTGGTTCACTATTTTCCATATTCCAAGTAAGTCCTTCTGGACCTGATGTACTACTATCAATAGCTAGAGCTACTTCAACACCTTCTGGTGAGTATAGCCAATCTACGAAATCTACCATTCTTTGTGGATCTTCACAGTTGCTTCCTATCATTATACCTGTTGCCATCTTACCATAAGGCATTGAACCGTAAGTAAGGGTTTGCATATCACCGATAGTTGCTGATTGGAATCCTTTTCCTGCTGCTGTATTTTCTGCTGTATTATATTGACCAGCTCCTAGCCATGGCCATAGTGAATATAATACTTGACCTTCTCTATATTTTGATTGTAATGTATCAAAGTTTTGTGTTGTAGATTCTGGATCTACAATTCCCATTTGGTTTGCATCAAAGTAGAATTTAAGACTTCTTACATATATTCCGTCTTTGTCAATTATACTTTGAATATCTGTTCCATCAACCTTAGCCATACAGAATCCTACTTGTTGATATCCGTATAGACCCTTGATACCATCTGCATTTTGCATAGCATCTCCATCCCAATCTTTGAAAAGAGATATTGCATATGCTTGTTTGCCAGACTCTGTAGTTCCTGCTGCATCTTGCATTTGCTTTAATACATCAAGAAAATCATTTAAATCTTTCATTTCTGGATAACCAATATCACCATAGATATCCCATCTTATTGATGGTGCAACTGTTGGCTCTAGTGCATCACATGGCTCTGTAGCTGATTGATTTGATACTTCACTTGGTATTGCCCATAATCCATCTGCATTTGCTAAGGCACTTGCTTCTTCAATTGCTGTCATATATCTTTGTAGATTACTAGCTGAACCGATATAATCTGTCATATCAAGAACTAAACCAGCTTCTACTAAATCTTTTAATCTACTTTGATCAAGGTTAGTTATTATTAAATCTCCCAAGTCCCCATTTGCAGAACGGGTTTGGAATAGGGTATCTCCACCACCTGCAACATTTGGTGCAATAATATTAAGCTCGATATTGAATTTTTCTTTAATTACTTTTGCAAACCATCCTGATTGAATGCCTTGATAGTTCGCTTGATTATCAAATACATCAACAACTAATGTTTTTTCATAACCACTTGTGTTTGTAGATGAACTACTTCCACTTTCTGAACTACCAGAACCTCCATTGTCAGATGTACAACCTGTTAATCCTGATAGTAACAATGACATGCTAAGTACTGCTGCTACCGCTCTTTTAAGCGTCTTTTTTCTCATAAATCCATCCTCCTATTATTATTATACATTTTTTATGGCAAGAAACAATATTTCTTAACCTTTAACAGCTCCAATCATTATTCCTTTTACAAAATGCTTCTGGAATATTGGATATATAAACATAATTGGCAATACTACTATAACCGAAATTGTCATTCTTATTGACGTTGGTGTCTGCTGAGTTGCTAGACTTGCTACAGCAGATGCACCGCTTGATTTAACAAGTGCGGCTAGTGAATTAGCTTGGTTTATATATGTATACAGAAGATACTGCAATGAGTATAACTTCTGATCTGTTATATAGATAAGTGTATCTTGATATGAATTCCATTGGCCTACCGCTGCCCATATAGCTGTTGTCGCAAGAATAGGTGTGCTTATTGGTAGTACTATTTTAAAGAATCTTGTAAGTATTCCTGCACCATCAATCTCCGCCGCTTCTAATAAAGAATCTGGAAGAGATTCCACAAAGGTCTTAACAATAATTATATTAAATGGTTGAACGATAACCGGTATAATATATACCCAGAAAGAGTTAGTCAAATGCAATATCTTCATTGTCATAAACATTGGAATAAGTCCTGCATTAAAATACATTGTAATAACAACAAATCTATACCAGAATTTTCTCTGCCACATTCTCTCTTGTGTAAACATAAATCCCAAAAATGCTGATGCCATAACTGTACATACTGTACCAATAACTGTTCTACATACTGAGACTACTACTGCTGTTGGTAAACCACTTAGCTTAAATACATCTTTATAATTTTGAAAATGTATTGCCTTTGCTATAAAATTAACTTTTCCTGCTGCTGATATATCATTTGCACTAATAGAGTTAATTATCAAATAGTAAAAAGGATAGGCACATATTATAGTAAATAGTGCAAATATTAAATGATTACATATCTGAAACGCATACTCTGATGGTTTTTTTTGTTTTCTCTTTTTTTTATATTTTGATTCTTTGTCTTGCATTTAATTTTCCTCCTTCCTATATTATGCTTGAACCTCTAGTTTTCTTTGAAACAAAATTCACTATAACTAGTAGGGTTACACTAACAAAACTCTTAAGTATTCCGATTGCTGTTGCTAGAGATAAACTCCTTCCCGTCATACCGATGTTGTATACATATAAGTCAAGTACTTGTATACTTTGCTTATTAAATGAGTTTTGGAATACAAAGTATTGCTCCATTCCGTTATTTAAAAAGTTTGCTATAGAAAGCATTAACATTACAAAATATGTAGGCATTATAAGTGGTATGGTTATATTCTTAATCCTTTGCCATCTTCCAGCGCCATCTACTGTGGCTGCTTCGTAAAGTTCTTGATCAATTCCCGCTATTCCTGCTAGGTACATTATTGCTCCCCAGCCTAATCCTTTCCATGTACTCCACAGTAACATCTGTAACCATACATGTTCTCCACTATCTAGGATTCTAAGCGGCTCTGTTATCCAGCCAAGGTTTTGTAATACTGTATTTACCATACCTGTTGTTGAGAATAGGCAAAATGCAATAGCATATACTAAGGTCCAACTTATAAAGTTAGGTAATGTTGTAAGTGTCTGTACTACATTTTTGAACTTGGTACTTTTGATTTCATTTAAGAATACTGCGAATATTACTGGGAAAAATGATGTTAAGATTCCCAAGAAACTCATTGCAAATGTATTTTTCAAGACTACTAAAAGCTGTGATACTTGCGTCTTATTACTAAATATTGTTTTGAACCATTTAAGTCCTACAAAATCACATTGTGATAATTTAAGAGGTGCTTTGTAATCGTAGAGTGAATATATCCATCCATAGAGTGGAAAATAAGAAAACATAAAACATAATATAAGAAACGGTAAAATCAGTAGAAACATTTTAAACCCTTCTTTGTTTTTTCTAGTTCTGGATTTAAATTCATGTTTTATGGTTTTTGTTTTTTTAGATTTATTTTTAGATTTTTTCGTCGGGCTTATCGCCGCTGTAGCTTCCTTACTCATAATTCATTCTCCCTTCCTGTTTGATAAAATTCTATCATTTGCAAGAGATGTGAGCCACTAGGCAATTCTTAGATGAGAATACCTAAAAATTAGATTTTGGGGGATAACCTAGAATTTTATAGGTATGGGAAATGGAATTAGATTAGTAGGCATATTAATGGTTCTAATGCCATAATTCATATAAGACCAAATATTTATATATAATTACATAAGGAAAGGATGTCTTCAATATGAAGTTAAGTTTCAATAACCCTCTCGTAGATTTTCTTAACACCACGGCAGATTTTATAGTTTTAAATATAATTTTCTTAATAAGTTGTATCCCCGTAGTTACTATAGGCCCAGCTGTGGCAGCCCTTTACCAAGTTCTACTCCGTGAATCCCGAGGCGAACATGGATATTTAGTTAAGAAATATATTCAGCATTTCAAAGAAATGTTTTGGCAAGGTTCTTTTACGTTTGTTACATTCGCAGCAACCCTTCTCATAACATCATTTGCTTTTATATTTTGGAAAGCACTTGATGGTGTAACTGCAATTATTATTACAGTGCTCACATTACTGCTATGTATTGCCATTATATGTGGACTAATGTATGTATTCCCACTTATGGCACGTTTTAAGAACTCCTTCTTACATACAATTAAGAATGCCTATTTGTTATCATTAACAAACTTGAAATATACTTCTCTTTTGCTTTTGTTACATATATTTGTATTTGGTCTTATATATTTATTTCCTGCCGTTAGAGTATTTATGATTATTGTTGGATTTTCATTTTTCGCATATTGCATGTCGTTTATATTTACTAGAGTGTTTAAGGGATATGAACCAATTGAAAATGTAGAAGAAATTTAGTAAAAGACTTTATTTTAATTTATGAATAAGTTAACACAAAAAAAGAAACGAGTTTCTGGCCATTTGACAATGATTGTCTAGAGAGGATTACTCGTTTCTTTTTTATAATCTATATTTCACCATCTGCTATTTCTATAATTCTGTCACATCTATTTGCTATAGATAAATCATGTGTAACTATAATAACTGTTCTTCCTTCTTTGTTTAACTTTATAAATAATTCTATTATTTCCCCTGATGTTTTTGTATCCAATGCTCCTGTTGGCTCATCGGCCAATATTATATTAGGTTCATTTACTATTGCTCTGGCAATTGCAACCCTTTGCTTTTGCCCTCCAGACATTTTCTTAACTGGCTTGTTTTTTAATTCCAACATACTTACATTTTCTAATGCTTTATCTGCTAATTCATTTCTATTTCTATCCTTTTTCTCCTTAAAGTCCAGTGGCAATAAAACATTATCTCTTGCCGTAAAGTCTTCTATTAAAGCAAAATCTTGCATTACTAATCCTACTTCTTTATTTCTTATTTTTGCTTGTTCCTTCTCTGATAAATCTTTAACTAGTATATCATTAATATAATACTCACCGTCTTCGTAACTATCAATACAAGACATTATATGTAATAAAGTTGATTTACCTGCTCCTGATTTGCCTATAATAGCAACTAATTCTCCATCATTTATATTTAATGTTATATTTTTAAGTGCCTCAAATTCATTATCACTACTTTGGTTATATACTTTTCTTAAATTATTTATTTTTATCATATTTACCCCCTATTATTTTGCTTTAATATTTCATTTGGTGTGCTTTCTCCAATAATCTTTATAGGTAATAGCATTGATAAAATAATATATATTATTGCAATTATTGCACAAATTCCTACTTGATATATTCCTACTTCCACAACTTTATTACTTATTATTCCCATATTAATTCCCCCGTATATCAAAAGGCTAGACAGCATTATAGATATACTTAGTAAAATTATTGAGCTCGTTATGTTAACCAATATACACTTCTTCCATCTTAATCCACATATATAAAATATAGAAAAGTTTCTTAATTGATTATTTGTTGATATGGCATTTGTACTTAGTGAACTAATCATTGTTAATATAAAAACACTAATAATAATAGGTAATAATGTTGATACCTGAGAAAATATATATTCCTTACTATTTTCATCTATTTCTCTTAATTCTCTTTCAATAGAAATATTTCCATTCTGATCTAAATATTTAGTATTATAATCTTTTTCATACTGACTAATATCATTATTATATATAATTATAGTTGTTCCTTTTATCATGCTGGTTATGTAATAATCCCCCATGTTTTTCATAGTTGAAGCTATATCTTCTTTGGACATTAGAAACATGGGCGCTTCTTCTATTTCAAAATAGTAATTTTCAAAAAGTGCTGTATAATTCCCATTATATTGTGTTATAGTATTATTTCCATATATTGTGGCTCCCTCTTCAAGTACTCCTATTACCTTTACTTCAATAAGTTTATCTTTATCCTCTTCAAAAACCCCCTTTGCAAATATTGTATCTCCAACTTTAAATGTATTATTATTAGAAACTATCACTTCTATTATATCTGTATCATTATCTTTTTCTTCTAAATACCTACCTTCTTTTAACACAGGCTTATAACTAGATATAATTTCTTTATCATAAGCTCTAGTTTCTATATCTAGAAAATACCCATCAAATTTATATTCTATCCAAAGATTATAACAAGATATAACCTCTGCCGATTTCAGATTACTTTCTAACTCTGCACTGTCCTCCACTATAAATCCTGATTCTGGATTAATTAAATTTAGTATATATACATATAATCCATCCTTTTGTAGATATTCTTTAATTGAACTATATTCCTTATATCTAGAGGTTATAGTAGAAACACATAATATACTAATTATAAACACAATTGTTAATTGTACAACTATAATAACATTTATTGCACGGTGCATTTTTACATTTTTCATTGACAATTTCCATATCATATATTTCCCTCCCTCTTTATATCAATTATCGTTTTATCAACAATTTCATTCATTAATAATATTCCTAATATAATTAGTGATACAAATATATATATAACTAATTCAATCAAATACATTGTAAAATTATAATCATTTTCTATATATTTAAAATGCCCTATCATATATGGTGATACTAGATAATTGTATGATACAATTCCTAATATAAATGCCGGAATAACTATCATCATACATTCTAATAGAAAAATTTGTATTGACTTATATCTATTCATTCCACACATCATATATATGCATATTGATTTTTTTCTCTTCATTAATATATATTTATATAATATGGCAAAATTAAGCATTGTAATTACTGAAATTAGTACGGATATTAGTATTACTACACTATATAATTCTCCATCACCATTTGGTATTGTCATATCTGGCACATTTACCCTATCACCAAAATTCTCTACCATTATATTATCTATCTCCTCATACTGCTTTCTAGTAATAACTTTATTAAGAGATAGATGAAGTCCTTCTTTTGATAAAATTGTATTATCATCTAGGGTTGAATAGGGAATCATCACATTATCATCACACCATGTTTGATATCCTATAATCTCATATACCTTTCCTTGAATAATTACTGTAGATTCATCTGGCATTCTTGAAAATATATTATATTCTTCCCTACCATCATGAATATAGTCCCAACATAATGCTACTCTCTCTCCATTTCTCATTTGATCATCTGTAAAACATACTGTAACTATTTTATTAGATATAAAGTTATTTCTTATTTCATCTGAAAAAGTATATTCCTTACCATCATATTTAAAGTAACATTCTAATTTCAAATCTTCATCTATAGCATATACAATATATGATTTAACATTTTCTACCAATCCATCTGAGAATTGTGCTAAGCAATTTTCTAAATCTTTTTTTGTTATATAATCTGAATTATCATAATAATTAAATGTAATATCTATTTGCGTATTTTCTCCATAGGAAGATAATCTCTGCTGAGAGTAATTATTATACAGTTCATATGAAAAACAAGACACAATACTAGAAATTAATACACATAACATTGTAAGTATAAATATTAGCCTATCCTGCCTTATAAAATTTACTAAATTCTTAATTGCATATTTCATATTCTCTCCTTGAAAATGCAAGTAGATATAACTCAACTATATCTACTTGCATAAATTATTATCTAATAACTGTTTTTGACAATGATTGTAGTAAAGGAGTTGATGGTGATTTTCCTCCATAAACAAATCCCTTTCCAAGAGTTTTACCTACTATTACACCATTTGAAGAATATGCATATGCTGATCTTGGCATTCCAGCATTAGCTTCCCCACCTACCACTTTTGATCCAATAACAGCACCATCTGTATTATAAATTGTAGTATTTGCTTCTACCCACTTTGCAGCTGATGTTTTCTGATAGGCATCTGTTCCTCCACTACCATCATATCTAGTTACATAAATAGATCCATATGTACCACTTGAAGAACCTTCTGTTGCTGCAAAACTAGGAATTCCTATACAAATTACACCTAAACACACTACCATAAAACTTATAACTCTCTTTTTGCTCTTTTTGCTATTCATCTGTTTTCCTCCTGATAATAATTATAAATTTGTTGACTAGATACTTAAGGAATACTACTTTCCTCCAGTATAAGATAACACATAATTATAAACTATAGTGATAATATGTAATAAAACGTATATTTTTTTGTAATTTTCCTTATACTATATTTTTTTGACAAAAGAATAGGAGCATAACCTAAGTTATACTCCCACTTTTATATATTACTTATTATTCTTTATCTTCCTCTGCTGCATCTAATAATCTATCTATACTATTGTCAACAACCTCTACTTCTTCATCAAAATTGACTTCTTCATCTGAAACTATTTCTTCAACTTCGCCAACTTCTTTTTCTTCTTCAAGTTGTTGCTCCATCTCTTTTATAGTCTCTTCTGGTGATTTTTCTCTAACCTTTGTAATACTTGCAACTGTTATATCATGTTCAATATCCATATTTATAAGTCTAACACCTGATGTATTACGTCCGATTAATGATATACTCTCACATTCTAATCTTATTATAATTCCTTCTGTAGATATAAGCATTATCTCATTATCTTCATTTACAGCCTTAACTCCAATTACATTTCCTGTCTTATCGTTTATCTTGTAGCATCTAACACCCTTGCCACCACGATGTTGAGGTGTAAATTCATTAATATCTGTACGTTTACCCATACCATTTTCAGAAACAATAAGTAATGAATCGCCTTGAGTATTTAATTGCATTCCAATTATCTCATCTCCATGAGTAAGGTTCATACCTCTAACACCCATAGATACACGGCCTGTACTTCTTACATCTGTTTCTTTAAATCTGATACACATACCATTCTTAGTAACCATAATGATTTCTTTTTTGTTATTGGTAGATTTAACTTCAATAAGTTCATCTCCTTCTTTCAGATTAATAGCTGTAAGACCTTTTTTTCTTATGTTCATATAATCTGTTATAGGAGTTTTCTTAACCATACCATTCTTGGTAGCCATAAATAAATATCTACCTTCAACATATTCTTTTATAGGTATAACTGCACTTACATATTCTCCTGGTAATAATTGAAGAATATTTACAATGGCAGTTCCTCTTGCTGTTCTGCTATGCTCTGGTATCTCATATGCTTTTATTCTATATACTCTACCTTGGTTAGTAAAGAATAATACAAAATGATGAGTAGTAGTCATAATTAAATCTTCAATATAATCATCTTCTATTGTCTGCATTCCCTTAATACCCTTACCACCACGATGTTGACTCTTGAAGTTATCAATTGTCATTCTCTTAATGTAGCCAAGTTTAGTCATAGCAATAACTGTATTCTCTCTAGGAATAAGACTCTCTATTGTTATCTCTTCATCATCAAAACCTAATGCTGTTCTTCTTTCATCACCATATTTATCACATATAAATAATAATTCTTCTCTGATTACTTGAAGAAGTTTATTTTCATCAGCTAATATTGCTTTTAATTCTGATATCTTCGCCATAAGATCATTATATTCGTTTTCAAGACGTTCTCTCTCTAATCCTGTAAGAGCACGAAGTCTCATATCTACAATTGATTGAGATTGAACTTCTGTTAGTCCGAATTCTTCCATTAATGAAAGTTTAGCTTCTGCAACATTTTTTGATCCTCTAATAATAGATATTACTCTATCTATATTATCTAAAGCAATTAATAAGCCTTGTAATATATGGGCTCTCTCTTCTGCTTTATTAAGATCATACTGAGTTCTTCTAGTTACTACTTCTTTTTGATGCTCTAAATAGTATGTAAGCATCTCTAATAGAGTAAGAACTTTAGGTTCATTGTTAACTAACGCAAGTAATATTACACCAAAAGTATCTTGAAGTTGAGTATGTTTGTATAATTGGTTAAGAAGTACATTTGCATTACAATCCTTCTTAAGCTCAATAACAATTCTCATACCTTCTCTATTTGATTCATCACGAAGTTCAGTAATACCTTCTATCTTCTTATCTTTTACAAGTTCAGCTATCTTCTCAATAAGTCTTGCCTTATTAACCATGTATGGAATCTCAGATACAATTATTCTTTGCTTTCCATTGGCCATAGGTTCAATATCTGTAACAGCACGAACCTTTATCTTTCCTCTACCGGTTCTATATGCATCATTTATTCCATTAAATCCAAGAATCTGTGCACCAGTAGGGAAATCTGGTCCTTTAACTATATCTAATATTTCATCAATATCTGTATCTCTATTTTCCTCTACATAATTATCTATTATCTTAACAACTGCAGTTATTATTTCTCTTAAGTTATGTGGTGGTATATTTGTTGCCATACCTACCGCTATACCTGATGTACCATTTACTAATAGATTAGGATATCTACTTGGTAATACAACTGGTTCTTTCTCTGTCTCATCAAAGTTAGGTATAAAATCTACAGTATCTTTATTAATATCTGATAACATTTCCATAGATATCTTAGATAAACGTGCCTCTGTATAACGCATGGCAGCTGCTCCATCACCATCTACAGAACCAAAGTTTCCGTGTCCATCAACTAATGGATATCTTGTTGACCATTCTTGAGCAAGTTTAACTAATGCATCATATATTGAACTATCACCATGTGGATGATATTTACCCATTGTATCACCAACGATACGGGCACATTTTCTATGTGGCTTATCTGGTCCATTGTTAAGCTCTATCATTGAAAATAATATTCTTCTTTGAACAGGTTTTAATCCGTCTCTAACATCTGGTAACGCTCTTGCAGCGATAACGCTCATTGCATAATCTATATAAGACTTTTCCATAGTCTTTTTCAGATCAGCATCATGAACTTTATCAAAAATATCGCTATCGTTCATTTTATATCCTCCATGTTTATATAAGTAACTTATATTTTAAACGTCTAAATTCTTAACATATCTTGCATTTTCTTCTATAAACTCTCTTCTAGGCTCTACCTTATCACCCATTAATGTATTAAATGTTAAGTCTACTTCTGCTTCTTGCTCTGGATCCATTGTTACTTTTAACAATATTCTTTGTTCTGGATCCATTGTTGTATCCCATAATTGTTCAGCATCCATCTCTCCAAGACCTTTGTAACGTTGTATTTTATTATTTTGATCTCTTCCCACTTCATCTAATATGCTTGCTAGTTCCTCATCACTATACGCATACCAAGATTTTTTGCCTTTTTCAAGTTTATATAGTGGTGGTTGTGCTAGATATACATATCCTTGCTTTATCAATTCTGGCATAAATCTATAGAAAAATGTTAATAACAATGTTGCTATATGAGCACCATCAACATCGGCATCTGTCATAATAATTATCTTATGATATCTTAATTTGCTAATATCAAAATTATCATGTATTCCTGTTCCAAACGCTGTAATCATTGATCTAATTTCATTATTAACAAGAATCTTATCTATTCTTGCTTTTTCTACATTAAGTATTTTTCCACGAAGAGGTAATATAGCTTGAGTTGCTCTATTTCTTGCTGTCTTTGCAGAACCTCCCGCAGAATCTCCCTCTACGATGTAGATTTCACAATTTTCTGGGTTCTTATCTGAACAATCTGCTAATTTTCCTGGAAGAGCCATTCCACCTTCTAGTGTAGATTTTCTTGCAACATCTCTTGCTTTTCTTGCTGCTATTCTTGCTCTTTGTGCCATTACAGCTTTATTAATTATAATTCTTGCTACTTGTGGATTCTGCTCTAAGAAATAAGTTAATTGTTCATTAACAATACCTTCAACAGCTCCTCTAGCTTCACTATTTCCTAATTTTTGCTTTGTCTGACCTTCAAATTGAGGATCACCAATCTTAATACTTACTATTGCTGAAAGACCTTCTCTTAAATCATCACCTGATAAATTATCTTCGTTATCTTTAAGTAATTTGTTAGTTCTTGCATAATCATTAAATACTTTAGTTATTGCACTTCTAAATCCTGTTAAATGTGTTCCACCTTCTGGTGTTGTTATATTATTAACAAAACTATATGTAGACTCTGCATAAGAACTATTATGTTGAAGTGCTACTTCTACAGCAACTTCATCCTTTTCACCTTCACAATATATAACTGTTTCATATAAAGGGTCTTTATGTCTGTTTATATATTCTACAAATTCTTTAATACCACCTTCATAATGAAACTCTCTTACTTTTGAAGGTTCTTCTCTATCATCACATAATACTATTCTTAAATCTTTTGTTAAGAATGCCATTTCTCTAAGTCTTGTTCTTAATGTATCAAAATCAAATACTGTTGTTTCAAATATTGTATCATCAGGCATAAATGTTACTTTTGTACCGTTTTTCTTAGAAGTACCTACTTCTTTAAGAGGATACATTACAGTACCTCTCTCATATCTTTGACGATATAATTTGCCATCTTTTGATATCTCTACTTCAAGCCAGTTAGATAATGCATTTACAACTGAAGCACCAACACCATGAAGTCCTCCTGATACTTTGTATCCTCCACCGCCAAACTTACCACCTGCATGAAGTATAGTAAATACAACTTCAACTGCTGGAATACCTGCCTTTTCTTGAATACCAACTGGAATACCTCTACCATCATCTAATACTGTTACTGAATTATCCTTATTAATTGTAATCTCAATATTCTTACAAAAACCTGCTAAAGCCTCATCTACAGCATTATCAACTATCTCATATACTAGGTGATGAAGACCTCTCTCTGATGTAGTTCCAATATACATACCTGGTCTTTTTCTAACAGCTTCTAAACCTTCAAGTATTTGTATCTGATCTGCTCCATATTCGTTGCTCATTTTAATCCTCCTGATTCATAGTAAATACCTTACTATCTTTTACTCTATATACTTTATCTATAATTAACCTACTTTTTATAAAATCATCATAACCAGTGCAAGTTATAATAGTTTGAATATCATTTATACTTTTTAGTAAATAATCTTTTCTATTATTGTCTAGTTCAGACATTACATCATCTAATAAAAGAATTGGATTATCTCTAATAATTTTTCTAACTAATTCTATCTCTGCTAATTTAAGTGATAAAGCAGCAGTTCTTTGTTGCCCTTGTGAACCATAAGTTCTTACATCTATATTATTTATATAAAAACTTATATCATCTCTATGAGGCCCTATTCCAGTACTCTGATATCTCATATCAGAATCCCTCTTTGTTCTTATATACTCTGCATAATTATCAATAGAAACATTTTTATCATATTCTATTCTTATATCTTCTTTACCACCTGTTAAATTATGATGTATACCAACAATAATATCATTAAGCATATCTATAAATTCTTCTCTATATTTAATAATATTAATAGCATACTCTACTAACTTATCATCCCATACATCTAAAGTATCAATTAAATCAGGTTTAAATGCTATTTTCTTAAGTAAATTATTTCTCTGTATAAGAGTTTTATTATAGTTTACATAATTATAATGATACAATTTGTTAAGTTGACATAATTCTAAATCAATAAACCTTCTTCTTACACCTGGGCTATCTTTTATAATACTTAGATCTTCTGGTGAGAAAAATATTATATTAATTATTCCAAATAATTCTCCGCTCTTCTTGATGCTTAGACCATCTATAGCTACACCTTTACTTTTATTTTTTCTAAGGTGCATATCAATCTTATGATTAATATCATTCTTAATTACATTTACTTTAATATGAGATTCTTCCTTATCAAATTTGATAATATCTCTATCTTTACTTCCTCTATGTGACTTAGTAGTTGCCGATAAATAAAGAGCCTCTAATATATTAGTCTTACCTTGAGCATTATCTCCATAAAGAATTGTAGTTCCTTTATCAAATTCTATATTCAAATCTGAGTAATTTCTATAATCACTTATATTTAACGAACTAATATACATAAATGTACCTACTATTTTTCTACACGAACAGTCTCTCCTTCATATTCTACGACCATTCCTTCATATAGTTTTCTTCCTCTTCTTGTCTCTACTTCTCCATCAACTTTAACCAAACCATCTGCTATAACTTCTTTAGCAGTAACTCCTGAATCCACTAAACCTGCTGCTTTTAAAGCTTGACCTAATTTAATAAATTCTTCTCTCAAATGTATTACTTCCATAAGTGTCTCCTAACTTATTATTGATTAGAAACATTAATATTAACTGGCAATATAAGATATATATATGAACTATTATCATCTCTAATAAAACAAGGTGATTTTGAATTGACTAAATATATACTTATATTTTCATCATCTATTACTCTTAATGAATCCATTATAAATCTTGGATTAAATCCAATAATTATATCTTTTCCTTCTTTTTCAATCTCTATTTCTTCATTCATAGAACCCATAATAGAATCAATCTTCAAATATAGATTAGAATTATTAATATTTATAATAATTGGTTTCTTATCAGATTCCTTAATAAGTAAAGATGCTCTATCAATACAATCTAACAATTCTCTTTTATTTATAACAACCTTTGTCTCATAATCTGAAGAAAGCATCTGATCAATCTTATAATATTCACCTTCTAAAAGACGAGAAACAACTTTGGTATTTTCAAATTCAAATAAAATATGCTTATCAGTAAAATATATATTAACTTCATCATCTACATTTCCTGATAATATTTTACTAACGTCTGATAATGTTTTTCCAGGAACAACAACTTTTATATCATCATAACTTTCTTTAAGCTTAACATTTCTAATAGATATTCTATGTCCATCAAGAGAAGCTACCTTAAGGTTATCCCCCTCTACTTGAAATAATTCACCTGACATTAATTTGTTACTTTCATTATCAGATATAGAAAATATAGTTTGTCTAATAACTTCTTTAAGAGTAAATTGAGATAATGAAACACATTTATCTTTCTCTACTTCTGGTAAATAAGAGAAATCATCACCTGATTTTCCAGAAATATTAAACTTAGCTTTCTCACATAATATTACTGCTTTATATGATTCATCTGTTTCTATAACAATTTCACTATCTGGAAGTTTTCTAACTATATCAGAAAATAATTTAGCATCTATAGCTATTTTACCATTCTCTACTATATTTCCTTCTACATATGTCTCTATACCTAATTCCATATCATTAGCTGTAAGTTTAATATTTCCTCCAGTAGCCTCTATTAGTATACATTCTAATATAGGTAAAGTAGATTTATTAGATACAGCTTTCATTACAACACTTATTCCAGTAAGTAAATTATTCTTTAAACATGATATTCTCATTTTGTTATTAACTCCTTTCGAGGATAATATATTAATATTATAATTATTATATTTAGTAATAGTATTAGTAGGACATGTTTGTAAGTTAGAAATGCCAAAATTATTGATAAAATATAGGTTTTCTAAATTATAAACATGTTAATTCTTAATTTAAATGATGTTAATAATTATTAAGTTATTAACAATGCTAAAATGTGAATTATAATCTAAAAAAATAGGTATAAACACACATTAAACAATATAATTAATATGTATTAACAACATACTAACAATTAATGTTATTAAATATTAAGGATTAATCTTTTTCTTAATAGTATCAATGGTTAAAGATAATTGAGGATTAACTTTCATAGTTTCTTGTATCTTATTAACACCACTAATAACTGTTGTATGATCTCTACCACCTACTGAAGTTCCTATAAGATCAAGGGACTTGTCTGTAAGTGTACGGCATAGATACATAGATATTTGTCTTGCGCTTGCAATATCTCGACTTCTCTTTTTTGAAATAATATCATCATAAGGAATATTCAGATGTTCTGATACAGTCTTTATGATAAGCTCAGGAGTTATATCCCTGATAACATTAGTTGATATAAGATCCTTAAGTATATCTTCTGTCATCTCTAATGTTATTTCTTGCTTTCCTAATTTGGAATATACGCTTATTTTATTAAGAGCGCCTTCTAATTCTCTAACATTTGAAACTATATTAGAAGCAATATATTGAAGAACTTCATCAGAAACATTTATAAAATCAGTCTCTGCTTTCTTCTGTAATATAGCCATGCGGGTCTCATAATCTGGAGAATGTATATCAATAGGTATTCCCCACTCTAGTCTTGTACGAATTCTTTCTTCAAGAGTCTCCATTTCCTTAGGAGGTTTATCAGAAGATATTATAATTTGTTTGTTAGAATTATATAGTACATTAAATGTATTAAAGAATTCAGTTTGTGTACTATCCTTACCTATAATAAATTGGATATCATCTATAAGTAGTACATCTAAGTTTCTATATTTTTCTCTAAATTCTTCGTTCTTATTTTTTCTAATAGATACAATAACTTCATTAGTAAATACCTCTGAAGGAACATAGAGAACCTTAGCAGAAGGATTATTCATAAGAATGCGATGAGCTACTGCTTGCATTAAATGAGTTTTACCAAGACCAGCACCGCCATATATAAATAAAGGATTATATGAAGATGAAGGAGCTTCTGCTACAGCTACACAAGTAGCATGAGCATGTCTATTACTATCACCAATGATAAATGTATCAAATGTATATTTAGGATTAAGATTACTTTCAGTATTAGTAATAACATTATTATTAGGTGAATTATTTATAACTTGTTCAGCACTATTATCTTCTATAATAATGTCTATATCATAATTAGTCTCAAATATCTCATTAATACAGTCTCTTAGAAATATATTAAATAATCTATCTTTAATAAACTTGATACCTTGAGTACCAAGTTTTTCATCCATAAGAAAAATAATGGTATTATCTTCAATTTTGTAAAAAGTTAATGGTTTAATCCAAGTCTTAATAAGTATATATGAAACATCATATTGTACTTCTAGAAGATTAAGAATATCATCCCATTTTGATTCTATTTTTTCTTTCATATTTGGAAAAACCTTTCTATAAAAAACAATTTAAAAAAACATATAAAAGTGTAAAACATACATTACTATAATACACCAAAAAAGGGTTAAAGTAAAGCGTAGAGGTTTTAAAAAAATAGTAATAAATATATAATAAATTAGATAATAGAATCTTTTAATTTAGGCTTAGATTTGTAACATATACTCCAATTTTGATTAAAAAAACATTGCCAAGTAATTAATGTCAAGTTATGTAGCCTACAATAATGTAATTATAAACAATTGTGATAAGGTGATAAAATAGAGCTAAAATGGATGAATAAACATGAAATCACCATAGTTATCCACAAATTATAAACAAAATGTGGATAAGATTATGTAAATCTAATTATATTATATATTAATTACAGTTCAGCCATAAGCTCGATTTTGCTTCGCTTCATCTCGCTTTGGCAGAGTGCCGTATAAATTTATAACAACATATTGTAGTATAAATTTTTTTTCTTCTATATGTATTGTAATAAATTAATATTGCTAAAATGCAATTAAAAATATTTAATATATGCTTGACCTATGGGCATTTATTAAATATAATAGGGAGTGATGTTTTTCAAAACAGATAATTATATTTAGTTAAATATATATTGTTTTAACTATAAGTTCGAAGGAGGTGTATGTACAATGAAGATGACATTTCAACCAAAAAAGAGAAAAAGATCTAAAGTTCATGGTTTTAGAAAGAGAATGAGCACTACTAACGGTAGAAAAGTTATAGCTGCAAGAAGAGCAAAAGGAAGAAAGAAATTATCAGCATAGGTCGCAGTTTTGTGACCTTTTCTTTTCTCTAATAATTAAATGGTGATTATAATGAGAAATATTATATCTTTAAAAAATAGCAGAGAATTTAATGTTGTATATAGTAAAGGTAAATCATATGCTAATAAATATTTGGTTATGTATATGATTTCTAATAATACAGAAAAAAATAGAATAGGAATATCTGTTAGTAAAAAAGTCGGAAATAGTGTTGTTAGACACAGAATTACTAGATTAATAAGAGAAAGCTACAGACTTAATGAGGACAAGCTTATTAAGGGAATTGATATTGTAGTTATAGCTAGAGTGGGTTCGAAGGATAGAAAATATAATGAAATTGAAAGTGCTTTTATGCATTTATCAAAGATACATCATATTTTAAATTAGATGGTGAAATATTGAAAATAATGGGACGAGTTTTTATATATTTAATAAAATTATATAGAAAATACATATCTCCACTTAAAGGTAGACCAACATGTAAGTTTTATCCTACCTGTTCTCAGTATGCAATTGATGCAATTGAGAAGTATGGAATATTTAAAGGTATGCTATTGGCTATATGGAGAATTTTAAGATGTAATCCATTTTCAGAAGGTGGATTCGATCCAGTTCCATAAAGGAGGACAATTATTAGATGTTTTTAACAGCAGAGAGTGGTATGATATTAGGCCCAATAGCTTGGGTATTAGGTAAGATTATTAATTGGTTGTATAATTTATTGGAAACTGGAGGTATAGCTAACTTAGGTATAGTAATTATATTATTTACTATATTGATAAAAGCCTTGATGCTACCTTTAACATATAAGCAACAGAAATCAACAAAGATTAATGCTTATATTCAACCAGAGATACAAAAAATTCAGAAAAAGTATAAAGACAAAAAAGATAATGAGTCTGTTATGAAGATGAACGAAGAGACTCAGGCTGTATATAAAAAATATGGAACAAGTATGACAAATGGTTGTTTAACAAGTTTTATTCAACTTCCAATTATGTTTGCTCTATATAGAGTTATTCAAAATGTACCAGCATATGTAGATAAAGTAAGAGAT
>JAVBSS010000063.1:0-8639 GCA_031556525.1 Lachnospiraceae bacterium | reverse complement strand
AAGTTTACAGCCCCTGTTGTTAACAGTCCCTTTAGCCCTTCTACTCTTCCTTTAACTGCATTCAATACTTCATGTAAACTATCCATACTTTGGGAGAGACTGCTATCATAAGATGGCATGTCATTAATGAGTTTAGTAAGTATAGCGTCCATTCGATCTATAGTATTTTGATAATTCTCTTTTACAAGAGTTCCTGCTAGGTTACTAATATCTACTCCTAGGGCTCCTACCTTATATTCACCATCTATTTCATTATATACTGATGAAATCTTCCCAATACTAGTTTCCATCTTTTCACTTATAGATATGGCTTCTGTTAGAATTGCCTTTCCTTGTGTAAGTAATTCATTTAGGTTATTTATATCAAATGCTCTATCTCTATCTAATGTTATGCTACTGTATTCTCCCATTTTTTACCCCCTCTTTTAAATCTATCTTCTATTTACATTCTGGTAATTGCACTTTTACATATTCACCATTATGGAATAATAATCCTTGTCCCATCTGTGGATATTCACGCTGAACACGAACAGGGAAAATATTAAGCGCTCCTTGTGGGCTTAAAACTAATCCATGTGATGCTGCTTTAACCCACTTTGACAACGGATCAAAACCTTTTAATTTTGCTGAATGTACAGTAATAATAATTCCTATGCCACATTCAGAGGCACAAGTCATTAAATCATACAATTCTCCTTCAAATGCTTTTCCAGTAATTAAGAATTGATCTATATCATCAATAATAATGTATACTGGTTCTTCATTTTGATAAAATTGTTGTGGTAATAACAAACTATTTTTCTCTAACTCCGACTTGAATTTTTGTTTTCTCTTTTCACATAATCCTTTTATATTGTCCATGAAATCCTCAAACTCATCTTCATCTTGAATATAAACTATACCTTCATTATCTTGGTATGAATATAAACTCATTGCTGAAGAATCAAATAAATATGCCGTTCCAGTAGCAGTTATTTGATTTAATAATACTTTTAATACATTTGTTTTACCTTTACCAGTTTCTCCAATAATTACAAACGGCGACTGAGCACAATTAAATCCTGCCCTTGTAACCGATTCAACTTCAAGACCTACCGAAAGGTTAGATTGTTCTTTTCCATATGCAAAATCTGAAAGCATATTATATTCAAAACGCTCTGGTAATACGGGTATTCTTGGTGCCTTTCTATCTGGATATTTAAGTAATATTTTATTAATCAATTCTTTTATTTTTTGATTATATTCAATATCATTTTCAAATTTAACCATAGTATATATCTGCATAATATTTACATTTGTTGTTTTTACCAATGCTCTTCCTCGTATTTCAGGAAGTTTATAACTACTTTTTCCTACTAAACTGTTAGATTCTGTTGCGTCAAAAAAGTATCCCGCCATTTTACTCTTAAAGTTATTTAATATAGAATATTTTACACCACTCACTCTCGTAGCTGTAATTATCAAATAGATACCCAACCCTGCTCCATCTCTTGATAATTTCGTGAAAAATCCTTCTACGTCCATACCAAGTTCTCTAACCACATCAAAATTATCAACTACAACTACTATTGATTTTAGATGTTCTTCACTAGATTGATTATAAACTGTAAAATTTTGAACCATTTTTTCAGCAAAAAGTTTTTTTCTAAGTACGATTTCCTCTTGTATAATATTTATAAATTTACTTAGTTTTTCTATATCATCATATAAAATATAATCAGCTGTATGTGGTAGTGCATTTAACGGAATCAAAGCACTGTTTCCAAAATCAAGAATATAAAAGTTTAATTCTTCTACTTGATTTTTCAATGCAAGACTAGTAACTACTGTCGTTAAAAACATAGTTTTTCCATATCCTGCTGATGCCATGAATACTACATTACCTTCTTTTTCTAGATCTATATTATATTCCATTTGAAGTTGTTCCTCTGGAATATCAATCATACCTAAAGGAATACAAAGGTCTGGCATTTTAGCATTATCATACTCAAGGACTTCATTCCACTGCTCGTCCTCAACAATTGATACCAATGGACTTTTTAAAATATGTAAAAGAGATGGTAACCAAGGTTTTTTCACCATTTCCACACCCTCTTGTTCAAAAAGTTCTTTAAGATAATCAATAGTAACATCTAATTGCGTAGCTTTAATTCCTCCACTTTCCTCTACACTGCTTAAATCTTCATTCAACAATTCACCTTGACCCAAATCATTGATTATATACACTCTATTATCTTTCGCTTTTTTTACCCCACCTTCAGTATATTCAGCTCCACTCCATGCTGATTGAAACAATTCATATATTTCATTGTTACCGACTTGAAGATATGCTCTACCTGCCTGTGTAATATAAGCCGCATCTGGCGTTTTAATAATTTCACGACTATCCCCTTCATTTTGAACCTTCAATGCAAGTTTAAATTTTGAATTAGTCCAGATTTGATCATTTACAACACCTGTCGGTTTTTGCGTAGCAAGTATCAAATGAATTCCAAGACTTCGTCCTATTCTTGCTGTGGAAACAAGTTCTGTCATAAAATCTGGTTGTTCTTTCTTTAATTCTGCAAACTCATCACTTATCAAAAACAAATGTGGTATAGGTTCCTTTACTTCACCATTCTTATATAATTTGTTATATGAGTTAATATGATTAACATTATTTTGTCCAAAGATTCTCTGACGTCTAGCTAATTCACTCTTTATAGAAGCCATAGCTCTCTGACTCTCGCTACCATCTAAATTTGTTATTGTACCTAATAAATGTGGAAGATTTCTGAATAATCCAGCCATTCCACCACCTTTATAGTCAATTAATAAAAATCCAACTTCATATGGATGAAAATTAACTGCTAATGATAATATATAAGACTGTACAATTTCCGACTTACCCGATCCAGTAGTTCCTGCTACAAGTCCATGTGGTCCATGTGCTTTTTCATGTAAATTCAAAAATACAATATCATTTTCTGCCCTTACTCCAAGTGGTACAGCAAGGGACTTATGAGACTGATTTTTTATCCATCTACCTTCTGAATGAAACTCAATTGGTTTCTTAACACCATACATATCAAAAAATGTAATACTTTCTGGTATATTTGAAGTAATACCTTGATTATGTACTAAAACACTTAAATCTCTTGCCATCCATTCCAAGTTACAATTCTCTATATGATTTAGACGAACTTTTTTATTTATTACTACATTTTCATTCATTAATAATATAGCTTCTTCTGAATCCTTTACTTCCACAATTGTTCCTATAATCTCTGGTAAATTTCCTCTTAAATAGCTAGTGTAAATAACAGAAAATCCAAGTTCTACACCTGACTTATTCAAATATTCCATTATTGAATGATCCATTATTAACTTAGGTTCATCAATAATAAATATAAAATGAGGTAAAAACTTCGCCTGTTTACTACTCTCTTCTACTTTCAATGCTCTGTCCTTAAGAATCTGAAATAGACTTCCAAGAACTTGATCCCTCATTTGCTCCGAATTAATATCTCCAGACATATTCAAACTTTGAATTCGCAAGTGAGGATACCATCTCATCCACTTAAATTCATCATTATATTTTTTATCATGAATTACAATAAGCTGTAAATCATGATAACTTTGTTGAAAAGTAAGCTGTGCCACAAGCAATTTTAACTGTTCGTGAATTATTTCCTTTTCTCCAATTAACCCCAAGTGAGTATTCTTCAAATTAATAGATACTGACTTATTATCAACATAGGCAAACTTTTCACCAACTACCTTAGCTTTTTCCTCAAGAACATCCTTTTCCATTTTTAATTCATCATAATTATATTTAATAGGAAAACTTACTCGTTCTCTTCTCTTACCTATTGATACCATAAGAAAGTCATCGTCTTCGGCACTTCGCTCATATATACGACTACTATAATTTCTTATCATTTTCTCTATATCTTTTATATCCGGAAAATTATAACTATAGGCTTCTTCCTCTTTTCTATGTAATTCATTTAAATCTTTTCTCTTTTTAAGTAAATAGTCTTTATATAACTCATTACGAATTTCTGTTTTTTCCTTACAATCTTTTTTCTCATTTATATATTTAGTAACAGAAAAAATAAGTGTCATTACTGTTGAAGTAATAGACATAACAACAAAAAGTCCCCTTTTCATCAATATAGAAATTGCAACTGTTATACACAGCATAATAATTGGTGGTATTATAGTTTGCATTAAACTTCCCTTAGGCATTGTAACTTCTGACGGAGGCTTATTTATATCTACACTTTTGTTTGGAACATTCATTATTAAACGTGGTGATCTTGTAAATTGAGGATATCCTTCAAAGGGAATTTTCATAGAATTACACTCTGCTAAGGAGATATTTATATTATCCATTTGTGTAAAGATTTCAATGTATTTATCATGATAATTTATAAATACATTACCAATCAGCATTTGATCTCCATCATTTAATGAAATTTCTATTTTTTCATTTACATCTACTAATTTTCTATTAACAAATAATTTATATCCTGTTGATTCTCCATATGTTACTATTTGTCCTTGCTCAATTACTACATTATAATCTAAATCTAAAATACATATATCTGCATCTTTTTTTCCAATTATAATACTTCCTTGATGTTCAAAAAAAAGTGGAGCATCTTGAATATAAAACAAACTACTTCCATCTTGTACTTCAATCCATTGATATGACGGTAAATCTTTCAGCTTATAGTCTTTTTCATTATATACAAATGTATCTTTAACTGGTATTTGCTCATAGCAAGTATCTTTTAATATTAATATATATTCCATACGCCCTATTCCTCTACTAATGTTGAATATTCATTTTCTAATGGTGCTAATTTACTATCTATACTTGATAGTTTGGTACTTTTTTCTTGACCTGTTAATGACGAGTCATTTTCTATTACTGCTTTTTCTTTTAAATATGCATAGTATAGTAATTGATTACTTGATTCTTGCATTGCAATATCTGCTGCTTTTTCAGTATCCAATCGGTTAATATATATCCAATACTCCATTACTTTTTCATCACCATTAAGTGCTATTGTATTTAAAATATTTCTTCTATTTTCTTCATTAAAACTTTCACATTTAACACATGATATTGCAAGAATATATTTTTCACAAATATTCATTCTATCAACTTTTACATTCTCCATCTTCTCTATGGTCATACTATAATTAGACTGTAGATATGCTTCATTCGCCGCAATAACAGCTTGATTATAAGGTCTTTCCCATAATATAAAATATCCCATTAATCCCATACTAGCGATTATTAATAAACTAGCAATAGCTAAGGTTACTTTATATCCTTTATTCTTTACCTTAGATATTTCAATAAATTTTTCTTTGTGTATTTCTCTATAACGCAAATATTCCCTATACACTTTTTCTATTATTTGTTCAACTTCTGTGCAATCGAGAATTTCACTTAAAAATTTATCTTCTTTTAAAAGATCCTGTCCACCATTATAATAATCTTCAAATTTATATTTTTTAGTCAACGTACATCCTATTAAAGATTTATATTGATTTATAAATAATTCATTAGAAAATTCTTCTTCTGCCCCATAGACATCCCTTGTTTTTATAAATGCTCTACCTTGAATATCATAATATATATTTGTAGGACTCAAACTAAACTTATAAAGCTCTGCTGTTTTATGCAACTTCCCTACGTCCATTAACGCTGACATTATCAATTCTAATTTTTCTTTTTTAATAAAAGTCCACAAATTCAAATTATGTGTATCATAACTAATTATAAGACTCTCTTTGTCTTCTTCTATAGAACAATTTAAAAATCCATTATTCTCTCTCATAAGTTTTTTGTATTCAAACTCATTCGCTGCTGACATCTGTGATTTCCTTACATTTTCAACAACTATATCTAGTTTCTCATTAATTGCAATATTGTTTTTCCATTCTTTTTTCTTTAGTTTCATTATTTTCTCCTATTCAAGTATTTTATATATCCTCTATTATATGCACTCTATCCTTTATGTCATATCGCTCATAAATTTGCTTATATTCTTCTGATTCTTTCATAACTGATTTCGCAATATAATAATCACCTTTATACCCTTTTAAAATTTTATACATCTCTTTTGAATTCCACAGAAAACCATAATTACTTTTTATTTCTTGGTTTTTCACAAGTATGTTTTCTATATCTGTATTAAATAATCTATTATTTTCTCCCCTAGTATGCATACAATATTCTACTACTCCCGTTGCCTTCCCACCTATAATTGCAACCCATGGCAAACTAGATATTTCTACATTATTTGTACAGGCGTTAACTATAAATATATATTTTATATTTTCATATTCTACTCTGTTTTTTTTACAATTACGCCAAAATATTATTTCTTTATCAGATAGCTTATAACCTCCTGCCATCTTTTGCATAAACCATATAAAATCTAACCATAACATAGGAATACACATCAGAAGGAAAAATCTAGATGCATTTGATATATCTAATATTCTTGTTACAATAGCAATAACCAAAAAAGGTATACTCAATAAACGCATAATTATTACACCTTTACCTATATTATCAGAATCGATTACTGGATTATATCTTTTCAACATATGCTATGCTCCTCCACTTATATTATTTATTAATTATGCCATACAAACTCACCATTAGTAGAATCTTCTATTATATGAATGCGTTCATTATTAATACCATATTTCTCACATATAGTTTTAATTTCTTCACTATAATTACTTGAAATCGAACTTGCAATATAATAATCACCAGTATATGCTTTTAATATTTTATTCGTATTTTTTATATTCCAAACAAATCCATAATTATATATTTTCCATGATTTCTTACTAAATATCTTATAAAAATTTTCTGGATTATAACATCCTATGTCTGCTCCAAGTACATATTCTATATCTATATTTCTTAATACATGCCTTCTAGGGTTATCCTCCATACAATACTTTAATATTTTATCTGTTTCCCCGCCCATTATTGTAAGCCAAGGAGCAATCTTTTTCTTATAATCCATATATGTACTATGTATGTTATGAACACATCCATTAGAAATAATAATACATCTAATATTTTTATATAATATTTTATGTTTTAAGAATCTGTGTTTAAAGTAGATCCCGTCATCTTCTATAATATATCCCTTCCACCACTCGTATACTATCAATATAATTAAGGGATACCATGCACTTAAAGCTAATGCCATAAATATAACTGACAGATTATAATCTTTAAATACAATTTTGAATATTCCTGCTGGAACTAATAATATTGCACCACAAATACCTAATACTTTTTCTCCAATTTCACTCTTAAAATCAGGATACTGCATTTTTATTCTAAACATCCTTCTCTATCTCCTTGCTCTATAGCCTCTTCATCTCTTCCTTTCTATGCCTGTCTCATCTCGTAAGTAATTAAGTATTTCTTCTTGTTGCCATATTGTATAATATGTTGCCTCAAATCCTATTTTTCTTCCATCTTTTAATATAATACAAATTTCTTTTGCTGTAGAAAGTCCTCCTCCACCACGACTACGATTATATTCTACCCAGTTTGCATTTTTAACTACCTCTAATGTATACCCATATATTTCTATTTCTTCAACTAAAATTTCATCTTCTTTTTTTTGCCATCTTCCTACTGGTTTTGCCCATCCAGTTATTGAACTTTTCTTAATTTTTTTAGTTTCATGACATACTATAACTTTTCCTTCCCCTATTTTAATCCAATGAGATCTATATCTTATAATGCATGCGAGAGAAACTACAATTATCAATAATATTCCAGTTACAATAGATGCCATGCCCAATTCTTCCCAATATGCTAATCCCGCAACAATTAACATAATTCCTGTAAGATCCACTGCTAAATTAATTACCATTAATCCATTTGCATGTATTGTTTTCATATACTCACCTTTCATATTTCTTTTTTTCTTTCTATACCTATCTCATCTCGTAAACAATTAAGTATTTCTTCTTGTTGCCGTATTGTATAACTTGTTGCTACAAATCCAATCTTTCTTCCATCCTTTAGTATAATACACATTTCAACATCTACAGAAAATCTTACACTAGCGTGATATTCTATCCATTTTGTATTCTTTAATACCTCTTGTGTATAGCCATGTTTCTATTTCCTCAACCAGTATCTCGTCTATCTTTTGAATCCATCCAGCTGGTTTTTCCCACCCTGTTATTGGGTCTAATTTTATTTTTTTAGGAACCCTACGACATATTATTATTTTTCCGTCTCCTATTTTAATCCACTGAGACTTATATGATATAATACTAATAAAAAAAATATAAAGATTAAAGCTATACCCAATATAATAAATGTCACACCCAACTCTTTCCAATATACCACTCCCGCAACAATTAGTATAATTCCAATAAAATCCATTCCAAAATTAAGAGAAACTGGTAAATTTGCATGTATTGTTTTCATATATTCCCCTTCATATTTAATATGGTAGTGTCAAATTTACTACCCGCTTTTTATTTTTAAATCCTTATTTATCAAGGGTTACAAAACTTTTTCAAATAAAAAAGCAATGCCCCCCTAAAAAACAGTATAATTGAATCACCACAAACCAACCACCCGTATAGAA
>JAVBSS010000062.1:0-2509 GCA_031556525.1 Lachnospiraceae bacterium | reverse complement strand
AAGTTTACAGCCCCTGTTGTTAACAGTCCCTTTAGCCCTTCTACTCTTCCTTTAACTGCATTCAATACTTCATGTAAACTATCCATACTTTGGGAGAGACTGCTATCATAAGATGGCATGTCATTAATGAGTTTAGTAAGTGTAGCATCCATTTGATCTATAGTATTTTGATAATTCTCTTTTACAAGAGTTCCTGCTAGGTTACTAATATCTACTCCTAGGGCTCCTACCTTATATTCACCATCTATTTCATTATATACTGATGAAATCTTCCCAATACTAGTTTCCATCTTTCCACTTATAGATATGGCTTCTGTTAGAATCGCCTTTCCTTGTGTAAGTAATTCATTTAGGTTATTTATATCAAATGCTCTATCTCTATCTAATGTTATGCTACTGTATTCTCCCATTTCCTTATCCTCCGTTTATCTATCCATGTTTTAATTAACTTTGTAGCTTTTAATCATTTTACAATTATTCACTACATTCGTCAATTATTTTGATCTGTAAACTTGGACAATTTTCTTTGTTGACATTGTACAACTATCAATCTAATAATAATTTTCAAAAAAATAAAGACTTTTAAAAAGTCTCTATTTTTCTAATTATCTACACTATCTGCACCTTATATTTCTCCAACCAATAATTTACCTGTAGCATATATGCCAATAACTGTGGTCCTGCCATTAATTGACCATACCATGGTTTGCCATAGTTAGACGGACTTGACATAAATTGATAAACCTTTTTCTTATCTATAAATTGATTAATTGGTGAATCTGGGTCCTCTATTACATCAATCATCTTATGAATAAGAATTCTCTCATATCCGGGATCATAAGTTTTCGGATATGGACTTTTTCGTCTAAATAATACTTCATCAGGTAAATAGCCTCTAAAGCTTTCTCTTAATATGTGTTTGACCTCTCCATCTTTACTCTTCATATCCCATGGTACATTCCACATATATTCTAATATTCTATGGTCTGCAAATGGCACTCTTGCTTCTAACCCTGAATACATACTAGTTCTATCCATTCTATCTAATAGAGTTTGCATAAACCATTTCTCATTTAAATATGATATTTCTCTTCTCCTAGCCTCTTCTTCACTATCACTATTTAATCTAGGAGTTTCATTAACAGAATTTCTATAAGCATTTTCAACATACTCTTCCATATTTAATTTATCAATAAAATCGTCTCTAAGTAGTGTTTTCCTAGGCTCTAGATTTGTTGTCCAAGGAAATGTATCCTTATTAAAGAATTCTTCTTTATGAAACCATGGATAACCTCCAAATATCTCATCTGCACATTCTCCTGTTAATACTACTTTATTATACTCTTTTACTAATGAACAGAAATACAATAATGAAGAATCCACATCTGCCATAGTTGGTAAATCCCTTGAATCTACAGATTTATATAAATAATCAGCTTGTATACTACTATCACACTCAAGATATATATGATTAGATTTCACATCATCTACCATAATGTCCACATATGGTCTATCCTGTGATGGTTGAAATGCATTAGCCATAAAATATTTATCATTATGTTTAAAATCAAAGGAAAATGTATTCATTTGCTTCCCTTGCTTTTTAAGTTCCTTACTACATACTGCTGTAACTATACTACTGTCTACACCACCTGATAAAAATGTACATATAGGTACATCTGATACCATTTGCCGTTTAATTGAATCTTCTACCAAAAACCTTGTTTTCTCTAATGTCTCCTCGTAACTATCGGTGTGTGCATGACTCTCTAGTTTCCAATAAGTAACACTTCGTTTACCATTTTGACTAAATCTTATATATGAACCTGGTAATACTTCCTCTATATTTTTAAATACACCTTTGCCATAAGTCTTTGCTGGTCCTATACTAAACACTTCATTTAATCCATCCATATCTACTTGAGGATTAACATTAGGAAATTGGAATAACCCCTTAAGTTCTGATGCAAATATAATATTACTATCTTGATAAGTATAATATAGTGGTTTAACTCCAGCCCTATCTCTAAATAAATATAAAGCATCTTCCCTTTCACTTATTATTCCAAATGCAAATATGCCATTTAATTTATTTACTATATCTGCTCCGTATTGAAGATAGCCAAGTAATATTACTTCTGTATCACAATTAGTATCAAATGTCCAACCATGAGCTTCTAGATCTTTTCTTATTTCTAGAGCATTGTATATCTCACCATTGTATACAATTCCATAAGTATATCCATATACTTTCTTCATCATTGGTTGACCACCATTTTCCAAATCTATTATTGATAACCTTGTATGTGCTAGACCAAAGTGTTTACTAAGATGTATATCTTGTTCATCTGGTCCTCTATGAAACAATGCTTTATTCATATTATTTAATATATCAGTAAAATACTGTGACTGATTTAGATAATTATATTTATTGCTATAAAAACCTGCTATACCACACATAAAAAACCTCCAACTACATATCTATTACTATGTTACGTAGCTAGAGGTT
>JAVBSS010000051.1:0-6646 GCA_031556525.1 Lachnospiraceae bacterium | reverse complement strand
ATTGTTCGAACACCCGGATATGGTAATAGGTGCTGGTAGTTTTCAAATAGGGATATCTCATATATATAACTCACATTTTGAGGGACACATCTCACATGATACTCATATGGGAAAGAACTGGAAGTTAAATGTACAGCAGTATTTAGTGAAAGTAGACAATACTGAAGATTCAGACTATTATTACTATGATAGTATGGGATATGAACATCGATTTATAAGATATAAAGATGAATATGAATTACTGCCCAATAAACCTGCTAACTATCAAGGACCAGTTCCATATGAAGAATGCTATCAAAAAACATATTCATATTATGATAAAACCGGACTTGGCTTAACCCTAAAAGTCACAACCGGATTAATGTGGGATACTAATAAATATGCAGATATATATAAAGCCATCATAAGTGATGAAGTAGGTAATGAAATAGAGTTCGCATCTAACGGAAAACTATTATATGTGAGATCAGGAATCAATTCAGAAATTGAAAAGAAATATCGATATAATACCCTAGGCCAATTAATTGAAATATATGATACAAGAAAATCATTAAGAACCATATTATTTACATATAAAAACAATCTATTATATGAAATCAAATGTGAAGCATCAAAAGAAGCATTATATTATACTTATGACATCTTTGGAAACATTACCACAATGACTAAAAAGACTAATAACATAACTTCTAAAACAGTTGCCACATTCACATATAACGGTAGTAATATGAGATATGCATATGGAAGTGATTTATCAGCATTACAATTTATTTATACAGCCGATAATAAAATAAATCAAGTAAGAAATTGTACAGTTAGCATAAGCCAAAACTACATCAAAGGACAAGTTAATTATGTAGGATATGATATATATCTAGGAGAAGACATATATGTTGGCGAAGAAGAAAAAATCCTTATAAATTGTGATGTTGGTGTTCCAAACTCTTATGTTAAAAGCACTTCGATATTCACATATTCAACAAATAAAAATAAAACCACCATTACTAATGAAAAAGGTATAACATTTGCCTACTTCTTTAATGAAGAAGGTTTTACAATTGGTATCTTAGAAGATACAGTAACTAAAGGATATCTAACAATGACCAAAACCAGCGGGTGGGAGTTGAATAGTGAAGGAGCAAGTAGTATCAAGATAAATGGAAAAAAAGCTAATATATTAAATGGTAGTAACCCATCATACCAGGTCCCAATTGATAAGATAAATGACTTTAAAAGCATTTTTCCTAATAATCCCAATTCAACAAAGAAAAAACATAAATATACAGATAGGTTTACCGTATCATTTTGGGCAAAATTCACTACCTCGAAAAATAATGTAAAGGCAAAATTTTCTTATGGTTCAAATTTTAATCCAATATCTAATAGGTATGTATCTGAAACATTTCATAGTTTTATAGGCGATGTACTGGCTGATTCATGGCAATATATAACCATCCCAATTAACTTTGATATTACTGAAAAAGATTCAGATATAAATGCTAGCGATATTGAAAGAATCAAAGAAGAACTAGATAGTATGAGTTTATCCTTTGAAGGCTACAATGGTGAAGTATTAATTGCAGACTTAAGAATTGCAGTTGGAACTACAAATTATTTAATGATTAAAGGAGACTACTTTGATAATATAAAAAAAATAAAGTATAAAGAAAAAACAGATGCAATGCAAGAAGAACTAATCAGTTCATCATTCTTTATGACTGAAGAAGACCTGTTTAGAACCTATAAAAATATGTACCATCAACAAGGACTAGATAACACTAAAATTTTTGATATGGTAGTATGTAGTGGGACAAGAATGATTTCAGTAAAAGAAATATATGCAGTTTTTCAAAATAGTCAATACTCACATAAGTTTGAACTTGACTATTTAGACAGCGGCGGAGCACTTCCAAACTATTACACAGAATCAAGAAATAGAACAGCTAATTCAAAATGGTGTGTGACAAAATCACAATTACGTATAAAAGATGACCATTACGAACAAAAAACTGCTGTTGATTTTGTTAATGATTTAGATGATAATATAGATGAAAGTAGCTCTTCTAAAACATATATATGGACCTATAATAATGGACTTCTAAGAGCGAAAAAAGATGCTTATGAGGTACTATCTTTTAACGAGTATGATGATTATGGAAATATAACCTCAATTGAAATGTTCAACGATAATGATGAAGAGTCAAGAGCTAAAGAAAGACTAACAACTACTTACAACTACGGAACAACATATCCAAAGTTAAGAGAACAACCAGTATCAGTTACCTCAAACGGCATAACTAAAGAATACACATATGAAGACCCATGGATGATGCCAAGTAGTACAACTATCGAAGATAACACATCCGATATATCATATGATACCCATCATGACAAAATAAAAAGTATCCAAAACAAAAATAATCAAACAGGAACCATTAATGCCCAAAATAGATTTATGTATGATAGTAATGGTAGACTAAAAAAAGTAAGTGACCAAGATGGAAGAAATTACAGTTTTGAATATAATATCTTTGGTGAAGCAACTAAGTACTATGAAGAAGATAAGTTGTTATTAGAAAAAAGTATTGTAAGAAACAATAATTTTTCAATAAATGGTAAAACTTATCCTAACGCTGATAAAGTTACTGAGAAGAGGTATAGGACTGCTAGTACAAATCCGGATATAAGTGATACTATTATTGATAAATACGGTAGAGTTAGGTCACAAACAAATAATGGTAAAACAACTACATATACCTATCAAGATTACTCTTCAAGATTTACGGAAAGTTCAACACTAGCCAAAGTAGAAAGCATAGAGGATCCATATGAAGGTCAAACATATTACTATCAATATGATGAAGAAAATAGACCTTTTGGATGGTGGGCATCTGGAAATGATGAAACTGGAGCAATTGATACTGAAGTTAGACAGTTAAATCAAAATGATATCGAATATACTTTTCATACTGATGGAAGTAAAAGAACATCAAGTATTATAAGAGAAGATAATGAAGTAGATAGTGGAAAAAAGAAGTACATAGAACCCCGTATATATAAAACAATTGACAAGGATGATAGTTTTGTATCTTCCCCAAATGACTATCAAGCGACTTATATATATGATCACCTAGGAAGACAAAAAAAGGTTATAGGTGGAGGAAGTATATATGGTGCAGTGGATAGAGTTATTCCAAGTACAACCACTGAATATAAACCAGAAACTACTTTCATTAAAAAACAGATTCATAATATAAACCACGTTAACTATTTACTTGGTACAATAGTAGATTCATTGTCAATCAACCAAGAATATGAACATGATAGTAGAGGAAATATAACAGTATTCACTGAAACAGGAGAAGGATTTAAAGAAGTCCCAAAAATAGAAATCCCAAGAATATTCGGGCTCGATACTACTACGCTTAATAAAACAAGAACATATTCATATGACTCACAAAATAGATTAAAGAAAGAAACATATAAAAATTTTAATCAAACAGAATACGATTATGATTATGAATATGTAGTAAATAGTAATAAAATAAAAAAAGTAAAACAAGGTAGTACTACTATTAAAGAATTCACTTATACTAATAACAAAAAAACAACATATAAGAGTTATTCAGTTAATTATCCAATTACCTATGATAATTATGGAAATGTAACTAAGCATTTGAATGATGTAATAACATACAACAATCGTAATTTAATAAGCAAAGTTGGAAATACGATATATGATTATAACCACCAAGGAGTAAGATTTACAAAAGAGATATCATCAAATATAAAAGTAAACTACTACTTAGATGGAAGTAGGATACTTGGAGAAGATAGAATTGATAGTAGTGATAATACGACCAAAAAACTAAGATATTTCTATAACGCTCAAGGAATAGCAGGACTTCGATATGATGGATATAATTTTAATTTTATAAGGGACGCCATAGGTAATATAAGTAAAATAATGCATAGGGGAAAATTAATAGCCGAATATAACTATGATGCGTGGGGAAACTGTACTACTAGTTACCTTGGAACATACCATGTAAGAGATAAATTTGTTGTTGATAATAACCCATTCAGATGGAAAGGACATTACTTTGATACAGAAAGTGGATTATACTATATTAACTCAAGATACTATTCACCAGAGTTAATGATATATTTAGATGCCGATAATCCTGAAAATTTTATAGAAAATGCTTATGTCATAAATGGACTTGATAGACATGCCATAACAACAACTAATAGTGTAGATTTTATGGTAAACAATGACAATATCTTTACATCAACTGAACTATTTCCTGACCCAGACTATGATCCCGATAAAGATAAAAGCTGGTGGCAGCTCAACTGGAAGAAAGCAGTACAGTTCATAATATTTTTAGTTTTATTAATAGTATCAGTAGTATTGATGATTATACCAGGAACCCAAGCCTTTGGCATAGGAATGTTTATGAATGGCTTAAAATTTGCAATAAACGGTTTTGTAATAGGAGGAATAATAGGGGGGATTACTAGTCTAATAAAAGGAAATAAATTCTTAGAAGGGGCAACAGATGGGGCAATAGAGGGACTTATAAATGGCTTTAATGCTGGGGCTATTATGTATTGTGTTAGTCAAGGAATAGGAGCAATAGCAAATGTTATAAATAAAGCAAAAGCTCCAAGTTATTGTTTCATATCTGGTACCTTAGTAGTAACAAGGGAAGGATATAAAAAGATTGAAGATATAGAAGTAGGGGATGAAGTATTATCATATGATGAAGAGACTGGTAGACAAGATTATAAGCATGTACTTAATTTGTTTAGGAACGGCAAGTTAATAAATGATACACGAAATCAAGATATTGGTGAAGGTGTTAGAGATTGGATTAACGTTAAAGTTTCAAAAGAAAGCACTAAAGAAGAGTTAGATTTAATTACTTGTACTTTTGAACATCCATTCTTTGTCTTAAATGCTTCACTTGATAGAACCAAAGTAATATTTGAAGGTTCTGATGAACAAACTAAAGAATCTCAAGGTACTTGGATAGCAGCAAAAGATTTAAAAGCTGGCGATAAATTATTGCTTTCTAATGGAGAAAATGCTATAATAACATCAATAGAAGTTGAACATTATGATGAGCCACATACGACCTATAATTTTGAAGTAGAAGTGTCATTGCCGTTATTAACCCCTCACCGTAAAGATAAAATTACAGCAAAAGAAGACACTTCTTATAATGTAGAGGGTAAAGGTTTAGTTAACGCAAAAGATGTACAAGTGGGGGATAGGATAATTCTTGAAAGTGGAGAAATCGCGATTGTATTATCATCAGAAACTAAAACTGTTGGTGGCCCACAGGTAACCTATAATTTCGAAGTGGCCGATTTTCATACCTATTATGTAGGACAATCAGGAACACTTGTTCACAATGCATGTGGTGATGACGCATTTGATGTAATGCAGTTTGATGATGCGGCGATTGCCGAAGCAAAAACACCACTTGTTAATAGTAAAGGTGTTTCTAGAGATCCTTCGTTTAGTACATTTAAACGGAAATTATTTGCAGCACAAGAACGATTGCATCCTGGAACTTTTGCCGAAGGAACAACGAATATAATAAATGGTCAAAAAGTAATCTTGCATCACCCACTGGGTCGAGCGGGGGCAAACTTATATAATGTTGTAGGGGTCACTCAATCCCAGCACCTTGCAATACATGCTATTACAGGGTATAAAAATGCAGTGTGGAGTGCAGTTAATTATAGTTTAGGAAGCGGGGTATTCTAATATGGATAAAAAAGAGATCGTAAAAGAATTTGTTGATTTTGTAGAAGGTAAAATGTCCTTTGATGAATTTCAGAAGAATTATGAAAAGAATGATGATTATAAAAAAATCTTAGATGACAAAAAACCAAATGAAATGTTTACATATCAAAAAGGAGAAACAATAGATCAGAGTTTGCAACATTACAAAAATTTTCCTCTTTTCAAATGGTCAACAGCATTGGGTAAACTAACTGTCCAAAGTTATATTAAAAGATATTTGCAATATTATAATGTACCATTCCAACCGACAAACATTTATATGGATGAACATAAATTCAGAACATCTATTCAGCCAAGTTATGTGCATATTGAAGATGAGCAATTCTTGAACGAAATTATTGAACAAGCTCCAAAGGAATTATCAAAATCAAAACAAAAGTTGTGGCTTAAAGAAAAAATAAAAGAGTTGTTTAAATATGATAACAAACCACCAAGATGGATACAAGATCCTGAATGGCCAATTGTTGACGGGAAACCATTAGTATTTAAATGTCAAACAAAGGAACAAAAAAATGATGAAAGAGTATTTTATATTTTCTATGATCCTGAAACTCAAGTAGAAACAAAAGTAATGCAATTTTATTAATAAACAATTTAAGCAGGAAACTTATGAAGAAATTTATAAGTTTCTTTTTTCATGCAAAAATCTTAAAATTTATTTCACTTTCTTACCTGACGGACACATTATGCAATGTCACTAACTTAAGGAATTGACAAATATAATATTTTATGATTTAGATAGAATTCACTATTATGTTATAATAATATTAAGAAGGGAGCATAACTGTATGAAACAACACCCACTAAAATATCTAGAAGATTATTTAT
>JAVBSS010000055.1:0-10887 GCA_031556525.1 Lachnospiraceae bacterium | reverse complement strand
CTTGTTCTTGTAGTTCTTGTATAATAACAAAACTTTTCCTCTGAAGATTACTACACCACCACAGCTTGTTGCTTCAATCATTGCAATTCCTCCTGCAATTTATTTGGTGTATCAAAAACTAACAATATTATATCAATATATGTGATATTTATCAAGTTTTATTGTTAAGCAACTAAACTCTATTTTACTTCACAAATTTTATAATTTATCTATAATAAGCATCAAAGATTTTCTTAGCTACTTGTGTTCCTGTAACACCTGAATCTGTTGAATCTTCTATAACAACACTTACAACAATATCAGGATTATCAACATTAGAAAATCCTACAAACCATGAATGAGCTTTTCCCTCATTATTAAACTCTGCCGTTCCTGTTTTTCCAGCCACCGTATAGCTTGTTCCTGAAAATGTCGAAGATGCTGTACCATATTCACATACGCCTCTCAAATAATCAATTAACAACGCTGACTCATCTGTAGTAATAACTTTTTTATAAGACTTCGAAGTGAATTTTTTAACATTTGCACCATCGTGATTTTCTATACTGTCTATTAAATAAGGTTTCATCATAACACCACCATTTGCAATAGATGACATAATCAAAGCATTATGAAGAGGGGTTATCTGTGTATTTCCCTGCCCTATTACAGTTTGTGGAATCTCTGATTTATCACTATTACTAGTTAATACAAATGAACTTTTCTTATATACTCCATCATACGGCAAACTATTATTAAATAATAAATCTGTACATAGTTGATTATATTTTTTAATATTAAGAGTTGTTCCAATATTAGAAAATGATGTGTTACATGAATAAGCCAACGAATCACCTAAACTTACTTCTCCATGAGTTTTTCCACCAGCACATCTAATCGATACACTATTGTATATACCTTCACTTTCACAAACATATGAATAATCTTCATAATCATTATGTTCTCTTATATATTCTAACATAGTAATTACTTTAAATGTTGAACCTGGAGGATATAATCCTTGCGTAGCTCTATTAAGTAATATCGAATTTTCTGATGAATCCTCACTAGTTACTTGTTCCCATACATTATCAATATCATTAGGATTAAAGTCTGGCTTTGAAACCATAGCTAATATTTTACCAGTATCTGGTTCCATAACAACTACTGCACCATTCGCATTACCTAATGCTTCATAAGCGGCACTTTGCAAATTATAATTCAAGGTTGTTATAAGATTATCTCCAATATTCTTCTCTTCCTTTAAATCATTGAATACTTTCTCAAATATATTTGATGATGAAGTAAGAAGGTAATAATTGCCTGATAATTCAATGCCTGATTTTCCGTATGTAGAAAATCCCACTGCATGCGCAAACATATTTGAATATGGATAATATCTACCTGCTGAACCATCAGAATTAGTTTGATTAGTAGCAACCACTACTCCATCACTAGTAATTATATCTCCTCTTGTTACATAATTAACAAAGTTATCTTGCCTTTTATTATAAGAGTTTGATATAACATTATCCTTATCAACTACCATAAATTTTACTACATATCCCATTAAAAATAAAAACAATCCAGCAAACATATACGTAATAAGCAATATTGGTTTATTTCTCTTTGTATTAAGTTCGTTTTTTTTCTTTTCCTTGTCTACGAGAACTCTGTATTCTTCGTTTTCCACCGTTTTTTTCTTCTTTGGTTTTTTATCCTCTTTGTTAGAAGGTAACTTTATTTCTTTATCTTTCGGCGATACGTTTTCCTTCTTCATCGACTTGGAAATTTCGTTTTTCTTTTTCAATTTTTTCAGCCTCTTTATTTTCTATAATACATACACCTTGCATAATACTAAAAATTATTAAGGTACTTAAAACCGAACTACCTCCATAACTTACTAATGGAAGCGTTACTCCTGTAGATGGTATGAATTTGGTAACACCACCTATAGTTAAAAATACTTGGAATATATAACAAATAGCAAATCCAAATGCCATTGTTTTATAAAATAAATTTCTTGCCTTCATTGAAATATTTATAAAACAAATAAAACAACTAAAGCATACAAGAATTAATGCTAATGCAAATATAACACCTAACTCTTCTGCAATTGCAGAAAATATAAAGTCACTTTCACTTACTGGAATTGAGTTAGGGCTTCCTTTACCTAATCCAGAGCCAATCCATCCTCCCGTACCTATAGCAAATAGGGATTGAGCTATCTGATAACCTTTTGTATCTATTACAGACCAAGGATCTTTCCATGCTTGTATTCTTACAGAAACATGACTAAATAACTTATCGCCAAAAATTAAAAATGCTGCTAGTGCTGCGAATCCACCACCGCCACAAGTACCTATTAAATATAGTGAATTGCCTGTAGCTGTATACAACATTAATATATATATAACAAAGTATATTACCGCTCCACCTAAGTCCTTTTCTAGAACAAGTATCCCTAGATGAATACAAACCATAATTGATGTTTTAATTACATTTTTAAAGCTTTGATCCTTTGATAACATGCTTGCTATAAAGAATATAAATATGATTTTAACAAACTCTGATGGTTGTAATGAAAAAGAACCAATCTTAATCCAGTTAGTTGCTCCATATTTCTTAACACCAAACACAAAAACCGAACTCAAAAATATAATACCAGCCACACCATAAATCATACAATAATTTCTAAACGTCTTTATCTTCATCATAATAAACGGAATAAACGAAACCATTATTAAGGCTCCTGTTGCTATTATGAATTGCTTTATTGCTAAGTTATAATCTATCCTAGTTAACATGGTATATCCTATTAACAACAAGAAACACATATTATTAGTAACCACTCTAGAAGATTTTGGATATATCGTATGATATATTGCCATATATAAGGTAGCTACAAGAATCTGAGCTCCATATAACATAAGAATCTTTTTCTCCATATAACGTAGATACAATGATAGGTAGCACAAAAAATGAATTAAAAACACATATACAATCTGTCTATTTAATAATTTACTTTGTCTATCACTGTTAGATGATTTAAATACATTAAAACAATTTAAAGTATAGAAAACCATTAACACTATAATTATATATTTAGTTATTTCTGTTATTATATGAATCATATTACACCTACATTATTCCTCTGTAAAAATGTCCTTTTGTTACCTCACCTAAGCTAATATTATCATCTCTATTATATACAAATCTATTAATATACTTATCTAATACTATTCTAGCTTGTGTAGAAGTTTCTACAGTTAAATCTATTCTATAATGATTAATTCCCATATTACTTATATCTTCATAATAATCTAATATAGACATAGGCACTGGATTATACATTACATTATAGCAATACTTACATACATTTCTTACAGTAAAATTAAAATTCTTTCTATCTTTTAATATAATATACTTATCTTTGCTATCACATTTTAATGTGTTTTTATTAACGCATTGAGCTGAATACATTACATTATTATAACCATACACTATTAATTCACTATTGCTATTACATATATTTTTGAGCTCATCACTTCTTTGCTCTACAGGTAGTGTAATAATAGGATTATCAAGCAATCCATTATAGAATTCAATAGCTTTGCTATTATATGAATACATAGAGTAATCTAAGATTATATTTGTTCTAATATTATTTTCATATATATATCCTAATTCGTCTATATTCCTTACTATTATACCATCTGAAACCTTAATAATATCTAACCAATTCTTATTAGATGCTCTATTTCTAAAAATATGTGGTAAAACAATATATACTTTCTTGTTAACAGATTTAATTCTTTCCACATTATATAATAACGATTTATCATTAAAAAACACTTCATCTAAATATATATTATCCACTTCTTTATAAAGCAATACTGTATCTAACAACTCTTCATTGGATACCATAACTGAAATAGATTTTTCTTGATTACTATTTATTATCTGCTTTTTCTCAAAACTGGTTGGCTTTCTATATTCATCTTTTCTCTCATAAGAATTAATAATCGCTTTTTCCAAAGCCTCTATTCCATCTCTTCTTAATTGATTAATTGATTTAATCGGTAAAAATATATTATCATCCATTAAAACATTAATATCATTTATTACATATCTTGTATCTCCAAGTTTAGATATTTTACTTATTATATCTTCCTTTGATAAAGGTTTATTTGCGGCTTCCATAACCTCATCGCCCTCTACAGATACACATATATCATTATACCCAATTTCTATAATAGCAGAATCACCTTTATATAACTTTAAAATAATGTTAATATTTTCTTTCATTTGGTTATTAGTATATTTATCATCTAGCTTTGACAACAAATTGTTATTTCTTGTCCTATATATAGGCATTCCTATCTTTATGGCATTTAAATTTTTGGCATTAAGAGTAACATTACTATTTTTACTTGCTTCAACATTAGACGTCAATTCAATATTAGTATTACCACGTATCTCTAACACATCTTTAATATTAATATTTTTCTCTGTTTTAAATGTTATCTTACCACTTACTATCTTATCTACTTTTCCTACATATACACCTTCATGATTAGGTCTTCCCATGGACATCATATCTTTTCCGTTATGATTGCTAAGATATCCTTCAGTAAATCCACCTCTATTATATATTTCTCTAAGATTATCAATATTTTGATTATTAATATTCGTAACGTCTATATTATTATAATATGCATCTATAGCGTCTCTGTAAGTCTTTACTGCTTGAGCTACATATTCCTTTGACTTCATTCGACCTTCAATCTTAAATGAATCTACACCAGCTCCAATAAGTTCTGGAACCATAGACACAGCACACATATCTTTAGGACTTAAGACATATTTTTCTTTATTATTAATACATTTATTATCAACAAGTACATCATAAGGTAGTCTACACGGTTGAGCACATCTACCTCTATTACCACTTCTGCCACCAATCATACTACTTAATAAGCATTGACCTGAATACGAATAACATAATGCTCCTTGTACAAAAACTTCTACTTCAAGTCCAGTCTTTTCTTTTATTTCCTTAACTTCAAATAAGCTAAGTTCTCTAGCCGGTACAATTCTTGATGCACCATAATCGGCTAACAACTTAGCTCCATAAATATTTGTAACAGTCATTTGGGTGCTGCCATGTAATGCAATATCAGGAAAATTCTCACGTATATATGCAAACACGCCCATATCCTGAACAATCACTGCATCTAATCCAGCCTCATAATAAGGAAACAAATAGTCATATAACTCATTAATCTCGTCCTCTTTAAACAAGGTATTAATTGTCATATATACTTTCTTTCCGTATAAATGAGCATAATTAATTGCACATATAACCTCTTCTTCATTAAAATTATTAGCATATGCTCTAGCACCAAACTTTGACCCACCTATATATACCGCATCTGCACCAGCTTGTATTGCTGTAACAAATATCTCATATGAACCTGCAGGTGCTAATACTTCTGGTTTTCTAATCATTGTCTCTTTTTCTCTGCCTCTAATTGAATTATCTTTCTCTGTAATGCACTTACTTGTTCTTTGTATTCTTCAACAAGTTTTATTGATGATTCATGTTTTATCTGTAATTCTATAATTTCATGCCTTAGATCATATAATTGTTTTTCTTTTTGATCATCTTCACTTTCCAAAGCATTTTTTTGTTGTGATGCTTTGAAATAGTCATCAGCAATATTAATAGCAACAAGCAAATTTTGATACTCTGCATTTAATCTTCTAAACTGCTCACTTGCCTTACATTCAGCACTTTTACTATTAATATATGTAGCTACGCTTTGTAAATAATCATTACTTTCATAACCACTTAAAGTATATACTCTCCCATTAATTACTACTGGTATATCATTTTTATTAGCCATATTATAACACTCCTTATCCATTACTCATTATCATCTATTAAATGTTCTAATCCAAAATGCTTATAACACATATTTGATACAACTCTACCTCTAGGGGTTCTATTTATAAAACCATTCTTAATTAAATATGGTTCATATACATCTTCTATAGTTCCTGCATCTTCTCCAATTGAAGCAGCCAATGTATCTAGTCCTACTGGGCCACCATCAAACTTATGCATCATAGTTTCTAATATATTTCTATCAACTTGATCAAGTCCCATAGAATCTACTTCTAGTCTATCTAATGCAATCTTTGCAACATCATAGTCTATCATGCCATCATGTTCAACTTCTGCAAAATCTCTAACTCTCTTTAATAATCTATTTGCTAATCTTGGTGTTCCTCTTGATCTCTTTGATAGCTCCTGCGCTCCAAAAATATCTATTCCAACACCTAAAACATCTGCACTTCGCATTATAATACTCTCTAGTTCTTTATTTGTATAGAATTCTAATCTGTTAACTACTCCAAATCTATCCCTTAGTGGAGCTGTAAGCATACCTGCTCTTGTTGTTGCTCCTACTAGAGTAAACTTAGGCAAATCTAGTCTTATTGATCTTGATGTAGGACCTTTGCCAATAATTATATCTATTGCATAATCCTCCATTGCTGGATATAGAATCTCTTCAACTTGTCTGTTTAATCTATGTATCTCATCAATAAATAACACATCATTTTCTTGTAAATTATTAAGAATTGCTGCAAGCTCTCCTGGTTTCTCTATTGCTGGGCCTGATGTTATCTTAAGGTTAACACCCATCTCATTAGCCACAATAGAGGCTAATGTAGTCTTACCAAGTCCTGGGGGTCCATATAATAAAACATGGTCTAGAGCTTCTCCTCTTTGTTTTGCTGCTTCTATAAATATTTTAAGATTATTCTTTGCCTTCTCTTGACCAATATAATCCTTTAAATATTCTGGTCTTAGATTATTCTCTATCTTACTATCTTCAATTGTTACATCTGTAGATATTATTCTATCAATCATTATTTCACCTAATCAGTTAATATATTTTATGTATATAGATTACATAATCTTCTTTAATGCTTTCTTAAGTAATTCTTCTACTGACATACTTTCATAAGAATCAACATTCTTAATTGCCTTCATAGCATCAGAATTAGAAAATCCCATACTTGCTAGTGCCATTGTAACTTCTCCGATAACGCCATTAGAATTGTTATCTGCAGAATCCTCACTACCATTAAATGATATCATATCTTCAATACGAAGCTTATCCTTAAGTTCAATAATAATACGTTGTGCTCCCTTAGCACCTATACCATTTGCTTTGGATATCGCCTTAGTATCATCACTAAGAACTGCCATTCTAAGCTCGTCCACTGATAATGTAGACAATATAGAACTTGCCGCTTTAGGACCTACTCCACTAATATTAATTAATAACTTAAATACTTCTAACTCTTCTGTAGTTAGAAACCCATATAAGCTAATCTCATCTTCTCTAACATACATATATGTATATAGCATAATCAAACTATGCATAGCTGGTAATCTTGATAAAACTTTACCCGTTGTCTTAATTAAATATCCTATATTATTATTTTCAATAACTACACTATCATCACTAATAGCTTCTAGATTTCCTTTGATATATGCCAACATATAAACACCTCTTAAAATTATTCATAGTTAGTATATCATAATTTGCACCTTTTGGGGATAGTTTTGTGATATAATACAATTATTATTTTACTAAGGAGACTTTATCTATGAATATAATTGAAACCATTTTAAATATAAATGAATCTCATTATTTAGATTCCCATTATCCATTAGATAGATTAATGTTGTTTGATATTGAAACAACTGGCTTCTCTCCTGAAACAACCTCATTATATCTAATTGGTGCTATGTATTATGATTCATCTATAAACAAATGGATTATGAAACAATTCTTTAATGATGACGGATTATCTGAAAATGCTATACTTGAAGCATTTATGAAGTTTACTACTAATTATAGTTATATTATACATTTTAATGGTGACGGTTTTGATATACCTTATATTTGTAAGAAACTTAATCAGTATAAGCTTGATTACAATTTTAATCATCTTACAAGTATTGATATATATAAAGCAATTCGTCCTTATAAGAACTCTCTATATCTAGATAATTTAAAACAAAAGACTATAGAACTATTCTTAGGTATAGATAGATATGATAAATACAGTGGTGGTGACTTAATCAAAGTATACACCGATTACCTTGCTTCCAAAAATGACAAGTTACTAAAACTATTACTTCAACATAACTTTGAAGATGTAGAAGGTGTTCTACTTGTATCTGATATATTATGCTACAAAGACTTGTTTCAAGGTAATATAACTGCTACTTCTGCATCAATTAAAGATAATAACTTAATAATAAATATTAACATTAAAAATAGTATTCCAAAACGAATAAGTCGTGGAGTAAACAATGTTTTATTAACAGGACTTCATAATAATGCTACTATTACACTACCAATTATTGATGATACTTTGAAATTTTTCTTTAAGGATTATAAAGATTACTTTTATCTACCTGCCGAGGATACTGCAATACATAAAAGCGTAGCTACATATGTAGATAAAGATTATAGAGAAAGGGCTACCAAATCTAATTGTTATATTAAGAAACATAGTAAATATGTTATGCAAGTTAAAGACGCCGTAGTATACGGATACAGATATAATCATAATGATAAAATAACTTATATAGATATAGAAGATAGTTTGTTAAATGATATAGATATGCTTACAATCTATAGCAAACACATACTTGATTACATAAAAAAAGAAACAGTGTAGCCTTACGACTACGCTGTTTCTTTTAGGGTAATCTTATACCCTTGTATTACATCTTAATATAGAAAAATGATTTAAATATATCAAATCCTAATTCTTTTGATTTTATAATTTGTTCGGTATTACCAATAAACAACATTCCATGGTTCTTTAGGGATGAATTGAATTTCAAGTAAACCTCTCTCTTAGCTTCTTCAGTAAAATATATAACTACATTTCTACAAACAATCAAATCCATATCCGTTGGATATCTATCCTCTAACAAATTATGTTTCTTAAACTCTACCAAAGACTTAATATCTTCCGATATAATATATTCATTGCCATTAGACTCAAAATAATCCTTTAAATATTGTTTTGGTAATCCAGTAAGACTTCTCTTTGGATATATTCCAACCTTTGCAAATTCAAGTACATTATCATCTAAATCAGTAGCATATATTTTAAACCTATTAGCTGGTAAATATTTAAGTAAAATCATAGCCAGTGTATACGGTTCATCACCTGTAGAACATGCTGCACTCCATATTTTAATAGTTCCTTTGGAATTACTAATTATATTAGGGAGAACACTTTTCTCAAACATATCCCACTGCGCTGGGTTTCTATAAAATTCTGATACATTAATTGTTAAATAGTTAATGAACTGATTAAGTAATTCTTTATCAACAGTAACCTTATTAAAGAACTCTTGATAATTATTACTTTCAACCTTCTTCTCTATAAAAGAATCTATCCTACGTTTCATCTGACGTTCTTTATACATATCAAGGTTTATATTTGTTAACTTATATATATTTACTTTAAAAGTCTCATAATCGTAAGCCATAATAACTCCAATTACTCCTCAGTTACCTCAGCAACTTCTTCTACTTCTTCATCTTGTGGAAGTAAAGCTTTCATGCTTAAGCTTATTTTCTTATCTTCAATCTTGAAATCAACAACCTTAGCTTCTATTTCTTGACCAACCTTAAGAATATCTGCTGGTTTCTCAATATGCTCTTTTGCTATTTGTGATACATGTAATAATGCATCTACACCTGGCTCTAATTCAACAAATGCTCCAAAATCAGTCATTCTTGCTATTCTTCCTGTTACCACGTTATCTACTGCAAATTTATCTGCTGCATTTAACCATGGGTTAGAATCTTCAAATTTTAAACTAAGAGCAATCTTCTCACCTTGAATATCTTTGATAATAGTCTTAACTTCATCACCAACATTGAATAATTTCTTAGGCTTATCAACTCTTCCCCAAGACATCTCTGAAATGTGAAGTAAACCATCAGCTCCACCTAAATCGATAAATGCTCCGAAATCAGTTACATTCTTAACATTACCAACTACAGTATCGCCAACTTTAATCTTAGCGAATAACTCTTTAGCTTTCTCTGCTTTAGCTGCTACTAATAATTGTTTTCTATTACCAATAATTCTTCTCTTACGAGGATTAAACTCAGTAATAACAAACTCAAGCTCTTGATCCTTGTATTTATCTAAATTCTTCTCAAAACTATCTGATACTAAGCTAGCTGGTATAAATACTCTAGCTTCATTAACGATAACACTTAAACCGCCATCTAATACTTGAGTAACTTTTCCTTTAAGAACTTCTCCGCTCTCAAATGCTGCCTCTAATTGCTCATTAGCTTTCTCAGCTGCTACTCTCTTATATGATAGTAAAACTTGTCCCTCACCATCATTTACCTTAATTACTTTAGCTTGCATTGTATCACCAACTTTAACTAAAGTAGTTAAATCAACGTTAGGCTCGTTAGTATATTCATTTCTTGTGATTATACCATCTGCCTTATAATTAATATTTAGTACAATCTCGTCTTCCTTAACGCTTATTACTGTACCCTCTACTATCTTTCCATTTCCAACGTAACTATTGTTGTTACAACTTTCTTCGAACATTTCTGCAAAATTTTCTGTCATGCTACCATGAACCTCCTTAATTAAATTGTTTGGGGTAGATGCCCCTGCTGTAATACCTACCCTACTAAAGGATTCAAAAGTAGTCAAATCCAAATCATCGAGTGTCTGTATATAGTAAGTATTCGCACATTCTTTTTTGCTAATTTCATATAGCTTTTGAGTGTTAGAACTGTTTTTACCACCTATAACAATCATAGAATC
>JAVBSS010000019.1:0-108615 GCA_031556525.1 Lachnospiraceae bacterium | reverse complement strand
GTCTTGCTCTCTTTGCTGTAGCTAATACGATAGAATATCTACTTTGAACTACTGGTTGCTCTCCTGGTTCTACCTCACTATTAACAACTGCCATTAAATCAGTATATGATGGATGTAACATAATTAAAACTCCTTTCTAATCTCAAAAAGCTCTTGGCTTATATTTTTTACATAATTCATATTGTTTTCAGTCTTACAACTTTCAGCAATTATGATTGAATTAACTGTTGCAACACAATTATCTAAATCGTCATTAATAACTAAATAATCGTATTTTTCCATATCTTCTGTTTCTTCATAGGCTCTCTTAAGTCTCTTAGCTATCACTTTAGACTCTTCTGTACCTCTATTAACTAATCTAGCCCTTAGGCTTTCTCCACTTGGTGCTGTAAGGAATATTAGGACCGCATCTGGATATTGCTCTTTTATATTCATAGCACCTTGAACTTCAATCTCTAATATGACATTTCTTCCCTCTGAGATTTCTTTCTCAACGAAAGCTCTTGGAGTTCCATAATAGTTCTCTACATATTGTGCCCATTCTATAAACCCATTATAATCAATTAGATTTTCAAAATCAGACTTAGTTTTAAAATAATAATCTTTTCCATCAACTTCGCCTTCTCTTGGAGTTCTTGTAGTAGCTGATATTGATAAACTATATTCATATTGTTCAACTAGCTTCTTTACAACTGTACCCTTTCCTACACCAGAAAACCCTGATATTACTATAAGTGCACCTTTTTTCATATAAACATTCTCCTAATCATTATGTATCTATTCAATATTTTGAATCTGTTCCCTAACTTTCTCTATCTCCGTCTTCAAATCAATTGCCTTGTTAGAAATATCTAACGAACTAGCTTTAGATAGTATAGTGTTAGCCTCTCTATTCATTTCTTGAGCAATAAAGTCTAACTTACGACCTACACTTCCACCCTCTTGTAAAATAGATTTGGTACTTTCTATATGGCTTCTAAGTCTTACTGTTTCCTCATCCACACATATCTTATCTGCATATATAGTCACTTCTGTAACAATTCTCGACTCTTCGATACTTGTATTCTCTAATACTTCTCTAATCTTATTCTCTAACTTTGTTCTATAGTCAGATATTAGTTCAGGCGATTTTTCTTCAATAAAATCTACTATACTGATCATATCATCAAGTTTACTAATCATATCTGATTTAAGATTCTCACCTTCTAAAATTCTTGAATCTACAAAAGCCTTTGCTGCTTCATCTAGTGCTTGTTCAATAATCTTCCAAAGTTTATCTTCGTCAACAGTCTGCTCTTCTAATACAAGTACTTCTGGAAATCTTGCTAACATGCTTGGTTTGAAATCATTAGCCACACCAAATTGTTCACTCATCTCATTCATATACTTTACATATTCATTTGCAATGTCCCTGTTATATTTAACACAAACCTTATTCTCTGTATAATCTTCATAGGTAATAAATATATCAACTTTACCTCTATTAATATATTTCTTTAAATGGTTTCTAATACTTGATTCAAAAAAACTTAGTTTCTTAGGCATCTTAATATTAATATCTGAATATCTATGATTAACTGCCTTCATCTCTATTACTATTTTACGCTCTGCATCAGCTATTTCACATCTACCAAAGCCTGTCATACTTCTTATCAAAAAGTTCACCTACCTACTATTATTTTGTCTATATTTCAACTAATCTATTATACTATTTCTACACTTTTTTGTCTATATGCCCAATATTTATTCATAAAAAAATTAATTGGTATTGTAAAAACCATATTAAATAACGGACCTATATAGGTCGCTAATGCCTCGTTTGTTATATTAAGTCCTATTAACTTTGTTAAGACTTCATTAAATCCTGTTAAGTAATTAGATATATTAATTATATCTATCCATACAACTAAAAGCAAAGGTCCTACTATTAATCCTGTAACACCATATGACATATATGTTTTAATAAGGGTTTTCCACCATATGCGTTTTTCCCCTTCTTCACTTTCCTTAAATACAAACTTATTACTTATTAAAAATGCTGTAAACACGCTTATTATAAAACTTAAAACATTAGCAGTTAAATACACTATAGGATGATCTTCATTCATACTTGTGGTGTTTGATAATGCAAATACAGTAATAACATATACTGAATACGACACTACCGTATTGAAAACTCCCACTATACAAAACTTTATAAATTGTAAAAAAGATTTCATCCCTGTTCCTCCACTATACATCCCTAACTGTAATATAATACTATAATAAAACTTACAAAACAACTATATTTCTTCGATTCCATCAATATTGGGTTCAATATTCATAGAATAATTAGTATGATATATTACAAATCCTGGTTTGGCCGCTGGTGGTTTTTTAAGATTAGATCTTCTTGTATAATCAATCTCTACCTTAGGTGCTGATTTTCCCGATGAATAGTATGCTGCTAATCTTGCTGCCTCTTCATAAGTCTTATCTGGCAGATCTTTTTCGCCTTCTAGTTTTACAATAACATGCGAACCTGGCATTTGCTTTGCATGAAACCACATATCATTACCATTAGCAAATTTAAATGTAAGCTCATCATTTTGCAAATTATTTTTCCCTACATATATATGGAATCCATCTGAAGAAATATAATGGAAAGGTTTTGTTTTCACACTTCTTATTTTCTTACCCTTTGTATACTTTGCCTTTATATATCCAGCTTGAATAAGCTCTTCTTTTATTTCCGCCAAATCATTCTCATATATAGCAATATCAAGCGAATTTTGAACTGATAATAGATGTTCTAACTCTGATTTTGTTTCATTTGTTAATTCACTTAAGGCTTCATAAGTCCTCTTCAATTTATTGTATCTAGCAAAATATTTATTAGCATTTTCTGTTGATGTTAATGTATTATCAATAGGAATCTTAACCTCTTCATTGTTATAATAATTAGTTGCTACAAGCATACTATCTTCAGCACCTATATTATATCCATACACATTAATCAATTCACCATATACTTTATACTTATCTCTTTTTTCAGTATCTTTTAATTGTTTAACTTGCAAATCGTATTTCTTACTAGTTCTTTCAATACATGTATTTACAACTCTTCTTAAATCTGATGACTTCTGTCTTATCCTAGTTACTGTTTCTTTGTCTTTGTAATACTTCTCTAACACTTCAGATATACTATCAAATATCATAGGTTCTGATTCACTGTACAAATCTAATACAACAGATGAAAATTCTACTGGTACACCCTCTTTATATATAATGTTTGGTACATATATATTATCCTTTATATCTAACACAAATTTCATAATTTGGTTATACAAGTTGTCCCCTAGCATATCATCTAATGAGTCTGTTGGTCTATCTGGTTCAATACCAGCTCTATAACAGATTTCATTTGCTATCAATGGACTAAATCCTATAATCGATGTATATATTGCTTTGCCTACATTTATAGGTTTTGCCATTATATTCTCATTAAAATAATCTCTATCTAGTAATAGAGGATTAATCTTTTCTTTATTTGGTGGCACTATATAATCTCTTCCCGGTAATACCTCTCTTACAGAGCTTACTTGCGAAGATATATGCTTTATACTATCAATAATCATATCTTTACTGTCGGTAAATATAATATTACTATGTTTACCCATTAATTCTATGATAAGTTTTTTTCTGCACAAATCACCTAATTCGTCTAAATGTTCAATCTCAAATACAACTATTCTTTCAAAATCAGGTTGATATACATCCACTATTCTTCCATTTCCTATATGCTTTCTTAATAACATACAAAAATTTGGTGCAGTAAGCGGATTATCTTTATTTTTTGTTGTTATATATACTAGTGGCAATGACGCACTTGCAGATAATAACAATCTATAACTTTCTCTATTATTTTTAATTACTATATTAAGTTCATCTGTTTCTGGTTGGTATATTTTATATATACGACCACCAACAAGCAGATTGTTCAATTCGTTAACTATATTTGATATAACAACACCATCGAATGCCATTAGTCTTCCTCCAGTCTATCAATACACGCACAGGGACAGACTCCTAAAGTCTGTCCCTATGTATTATTATAATTCTTGATATAGTTTTTCGTATACTTTAGCTGATGAACCCCAAGAATAATCTTCTTTCATACCTCTTTCTTGGATTCCATACCAACTTGCTTTGTCATTATAATATACTTCTTTTGCATAATTAATTGTCTTTAACAATTCTTGAGCGCTATAATTTGCAAAACTAAATCCTGTTCCTGTCTTCTCATATTCATTATAAGGAACTACTGTATCAGCCAAACCACCTGTCTCACGGACAATAGGTACTGTTCCATATCTAAGTGCCATTAATTGTGTTAATCCACAAGGCTCAAATCTTGATGGTACTAACATTGCATCACATCCTGCATACATCTTATGAGAACGTTCATCAGAATAATATATGTTAGCTGACACTTTTGAAGGGTGAATAGTTTGATAATATTTAAACATATTCTCATACTTAGCATCACCAGTTCCTAATATTATAAATTGAACTCCGTCTTGACAAATCTCATTCATTACAGCATCTACTAAATCTAATCCTTTTTGATCTGTTAATCTAGATATAATACCCATTACAAATTGTTTGTCATCAACTGGTAGACCGAATTCTTCTTGTAATCTTCTCTTATTCTCTGCCTTGTTCTTCTTATATGCTTTAAGAGAATAATTCTTGTATATATGTGGGTCTTGAGCTGGATCATAGATACTATAATCTATTCCATTAACAATTCCCCATAGCGATTGATTTCTTGCACTTAATAAGCCTTCCATTCCTTCGCCATAATATGTTGTCTGTATCTCTTTTGCATATGTATCACTAACTGTTGTTATCTTATCTGCATATACAAGACCACCTTTTAGCATACTAGCATCTTTGTGAACTTCTAACTTATCTGGAGTAAATACATAATCAGGTAAGCCTGAAAATGCTTTAACTGTCTTAATATCCCAACGTCCTTGGAATTGTAGGTTATGAATTGTCATTACCGACTTCATATCCCTATAAAATTCATTATTATTAAACATCGTCTTAAGATATACAGGTACAAGTCCTGATTGCCAATCGTGACAATGAATAACATCTGGCTTGAATCCTATTACTGGTAATATTGATAGAGCCGCTTTTGAAAAGAAAGAAAACTTCTCAATATCCCACTTAGCATCAGCATAAGGAGTTACTCCATTAAAATAATATTCGTTATCTATAAAATATACTGGTACACCTTCGTATTCCATATACATAACTCCAACATATTGTTGTCTCCAACCTATATCCATATGGAAATGGGTAATATATCTCATCTTTTCTCTATATTTATTTGGAATACACAAATAATCTGGTATTATAACTCTTACATCGTATTCCTTCTTATCAAATATCTTAGGTAACGTTCCAACAACGTCTGCAAGTCCACCTGTTTTAATAAATGGTACACATTCTGAGGCAATATAAGCAATCTTCTTCATCTTCCAAACTCCTTCAAACCCATATTATACTAGGCTCGGAAAAGACCTAACCAAGTATACATAGTATACCATATATTAAATAATAAATAAACATATCTTTTAAAGAATTCTAAGCTCTCATTCTATAATCTAATCTTAACTTGTCTGATACCAAAGCAATGAATTCTGAATTTGTTGGTTTGCCTTTTCCTGCATTTACTGTATATCCAAACATTTCTTCAATTACTTCTATTCTGCCTCTATTAAATGCCACTTCTATAGCATGTCTAATTGCTCTTTCAACACTGCTTGATGTTGTTTTATATTTTTTTGCAATACTTGGATATAATAATTTAGTTATATAATTCAACATATTAATATCTTGTACTGACATTATAATTGCTTCTCTCACATATTGGTATCCCTTTATATGCGCTGGTATTCCTATCTCTCGAATTATATTAGTAACATCATTCTCTAAATTATTTTCAAAGTATCTCTCTTTATCTTCCTTATCCACACTATATATTTTTCCTTCTAACATTTCTGTAGATGTTCCATTTATAGATTTATATACTTGTGATATTCTTCTTACTAATACATTTATATCATATGGCTTCATTATGTAATATGCTGCCCCTAAATTAAATGCGCAATTTATCAGATTTGTTGAACCAACATTTGTAACAAATATAAATTGTGTATTAATATCCGGATAATTACTTTTTATCTTTTCTAGAACTCCTAAGCCATCAATTCCAGGTAATATTATATCTAATAATATTATATCTGGTTTCTTATTGATAACCTCCTTGTAAGCATCATTTCCATTGTCCACTGTAGCTACAATACTAATTTCCTCACCTAAAATACTCTTTAGCTGACTACTAATACTATTGTAATTTTGATCAGCCACTACTACTTTCATGTTATTCATTTTTCTCTTCCTCCTGTCATATGTCAAATGCTGGTAATTGCTATAATATACATTAATTTACATTTTGTCAACAAAAAAATTTATTTCTTTTTTTATGCCGATTTTAACTTATTATCTAATCTTATTTTGTCAGCTATTAGCGCTATAAATTCTGAATTTGTTGGTTTTCCTCGTCCTGCGCTCACTGTATATCCAAATAATTCGTTGATTGTATCCATTTTCCCTCTACTCCATGCAACCTCTATTGCATGCCTTATAGCTCTCTCAACTCGACTTGGTGTTGTAGAGTATATTTTTGCAATTGAAGGATATAATTGTTTTGTAATTGAATTAAGAATATCCATATCCTCTACTGACATAATTATTGATGATCTTAAATATTGATAACCTTTTATATGTGCTGGTACACCTATTTCATGTATAATATTAGTTACTTGAACTTCAAGGTCATTATTATTTTTATCATCCTCAAATACTACAACACCTTTCGAATTATTAGATCTTGTTGTCAATGCCATTTTAATTCCATCATATAAGATGCTATCTTCTGTTGGTAGCATAACTATACTATCAATATCGCCCTCCTTACTATGCTCTATTATTCTTTCTTGTCCTCTGTACATTGATAAGATATATTTCACACCTTTGATATTTAACTCATTTGCTTTTTCAATAACACCAAATCCATCAATTACTGGTAAAAACGGATCTAATATTACAATATTAGGATCTTTTTCCTTTATAAATTGCAATGTTGTAGTACCTTCTACAGTTTTTCCAATTATATCGATGTCCTTATGTTTGTTTAGGGCAAATTCAATATCCTTCGTAGTTTTTTCATCATGATTAGCAATTAATACTTTTATACTATTCAAAATCACAACCTCCTGTTATTTTTTGTAAATCTTCTTGTTTAGTATATAATTATTGTTAAAATTCGGCAATATACTAAACTGCGCAAGTTGTGACATTTAAAACTCACTTTATTCAGCCTTCGCTGTTGATAACATGTTTTCGACAAAGGCTGCATATCCTCTCCTCGAATCCTGTACAAAAACATGAGTTACTGCGCCTATGATCTTTCCGTCTTGTATTATGGGGCTTCCGCTCATACCTTGTATTATTCCACCTGTTATATCACATAATTCCTCATCAACCACCAAAATTTCCATTCCTTTCGTCGTTTCTGCTTTTCCTAAATTAATATCAACTATTTCTATCTCGTAGTCTTTACTTGTACCAGTTATACATGATCTTATATAAGCTCTTCCCTTTTTCACCTCTTGTTTTAATCCAATAGGCATAGCTTCACCCTCTATATTTAAATCATTTCCTTCTTTTAAGGTTCCGTAAATACCATAATTAGTATTTCCGTCTATATAACCTATAATATTTTCATCTTCATAATTTATAATACCTTCTATTTCACCTGGCTCACCAGATTTTCCTGCAACAATATTTATAATATCTGCTTTATATATACTTCCTCCAGATACATCAACTTGTTCTCCTGTATCAATATCATTTATACTATGTCCTAATGCCCCAAAATTATCTGCTGTAATGTAAGTTAGGGTTCCTATACCTTGCATATCATCTCTTACCCATATTCCTACCTTATACTTGCCATCATCTGATAATATAGGTGCCACCTTACATTGCATTATTTCATTATTTCTTTTTATATCTAATATCATTGTTTCACCGTTAGAATTATTAATTATTTCCATAAGTTCTTTTTTTGTATTAACTTCTTGATTATTAACCTTAATTATATAATCTCCTGCTTTAACAATATTTTGTGCAGGTTCTATTCTACTCCCATCTAATGCTGTAATTTCTCCAGTATCTATGACCATTACTCCATCAGTTTCAATATATATACCCACTGGATTTCCTGACGGTATAGCATATGTTTCATCTACTATATTAACATCAACTGATTTAAGAGGTATAACTCCAAAAAGTCTAATATCTAGATTGTAACTTCCTTCATCCCCCGCTGATAATGTAAATGGTTTATTCAAATCAACTTCTGTATCATGAATATATGCATTAGCCGGAATGCTAAAATTAAATACAGACTCTGTTCCAGCCTTTAGTTTTATATCATTTGGTAAGTTATCCATATATCCACTATATCCATAATATCCTATTGCACAAATATCTAATATTATCATTACAAATAACATTTTTCTATAATTTTTCATCTCAGCCACATCCTTTCAAAATAAAAAAGAGCAACGCATTAAATCGTTACTCTTATTATGTGACCTTATAAAAACAAAATGTTAGTATATTTTTGTTCTCTTTGCCATATCCTTCATTTCATTTGCACTATTAATTACTGCCTCAGTTATCTCTACACCACCCATTAATCTAGCTATTTCATTTACTGATGCTTCATTATCTAGTGGTTTAATAGTGGTAATTGTTTTATCATTTTCCACATATTTTTCTATAATAAAATGTGTATCAGCCATTGCTGTTATTTGTGGTAAATGAGTAATGCATATAACTTGATGCTTATTTCCTAATACTGCTAGCTTCTCTGATACCATCTGGGCTGTTCTTCCACTTATTCCAGCATCAATTTCATCAAATATTAAAGTATCTATATCATCTATATCTGCTAGCGTTGATTTAATAGCTAACATTATCCTTGATAACTCTCCACCAGATGCAACTTCCCAAATCGGTTTTTCTGGCTCTCCTACATTAGTTGATATTACAAAATAAGGATCATCTATTCCTTGTGAGCTATAATTATCTAATGTATTAAACACCATATCAAATCTAACTTCTAAGAAATTCAAATCTATTAATGCATTTTTAATACTATTAGTTAATTCTTTAGCAGTTTCTTTACGAATACTACTTAGTTCTATACAACTTTTATCTAGTGACTTCTTTATATCAGAAAGTTTCTTATTAAGACTATTCATATATTCTTGATAATCATTATACTTTTCTAATTTTTTAGCAGCACTATCTTTATAATCAAAAATCTCTTCTATTGTTTTTCCATATTTAGCTTTCAGATTATTAATAATATCTAATCTCGTTTCCACATCCCTAAAATCTTCCTCACTAAAGCTCATATCACCAATATAATCCGCAAGTTCTACATTAAATTCGTTAATTAAATTATCAATATCTAATAACATACTATCGATTCTTTGTAAATCTGGATCTAAATCTTTAATTAATAACATATTTTTATATGCTTTTGATACTAATTCACTTGCCGAATTCTGATTATTATTTGTCAAATCATATATAGTAGATACATTCTCTATTATATTCTTTGCATTTGACATTTTCTTATACATATTATGTACTTCTTCATCTTCGTCAATTTTTAAATTAGCACTTTCGATTTCATTAACTTCATATTGAATAAAATCGATTTGTCTTTTTCTCTCTTCTTCATCAATCTTATTATCTTCAATTTCACTAATTATTAATTGATATACTTTATATTCTTCTCTAACTTTTTCTAAAATATCATTAATTCTATTATGACCATATCTATCTAATATTTTAATATGATTTTTCTTCGATAACAAAGAGTGATTATCATGTTGCCCATGAATATCTATTACTAATTCAGCAATTTCTTTTAATTTTGTTACTGTTACTGTCTCGCCATTAATTTTATTAATAACTTTTCCATTTTGCATTTTTCTTGATATTAATAATTCATTATCTTCTGAAACTTCAATATCAATTAATTGTAGACTTTTAATAGTATCTTCACTATCAATATTAAATAGTAATTCTACCAACGCTACTTCATCTTGATTTCTTACAATATCTTTAACAAATTTTCCACCCAAAGCAATATTAATAGAACCTATAATTATAGATTTACCTGCTCCTGTTTCACCTGTTAATATATTTAACCTGTCTTCAAAATCAATATTTATCTCATCAATTAATGCAATATTTTTAATATGTAAATTAAGTAACATATTATACCTCCATTATTTTAAGTATGCTACTTTTTCGATGTTTGTAATAACTTCTTTACTTAAAGATTTGGTCCTTGCAACAACAAATACTGTATCATCACCTGCTATGCAACCCATAAGACCATTTATATCAAGATTATCTAGTGCTGCTCCTACTGCCATAGCAACTCCAGAAACTGTTTTGATAACGATTAAATTTTCAGCAGCCTCCATAGAAATAATACCTGCTGATAATACCTTTTGATACTTACTTAGAACTTCCATATCTGCACCCTTAGGAAGAGTATATTTTTGTTTACCATCCTCTGTAGATATTTTTGTTAACTTTAACTCTCTAATATCTCTTGATATCGTAGCTTGAGTAGTATTAAAGCCTTCTTGCTGCAATCTAGTTGTAAGTTCTTCTTGAGTTTCTATGCAGTTATTTTCAATTATTTCAATTATTTTTGATTGTCTTCCTGCCTTCATGTGTCCTCCATACTTTAATACTAATTCATTTTATTTTTGAGTACTTCAAAAAAATTAACATTATACATTTTAATAAGTTTCGTTGTTTTAATTGATTTTCTAATATTTATAATATCCTTTGAATATAATGGAATTCCCTGTCTTCCATCAAAGGTAATATACTCTTCTTGAGTTTCTGTTTTTCTCTTCTCTACTATTTCAATAGATATTTCATCCTCACTAGAAAATACTATACTCTTACTAGTAAGCGAATGAGGTGATACTGGCGTAACTATTATCAAGCTTGTATTAGGGCTAACGATAGGCCCTCCTGCCGATAGATTATATCCTGTAGAACCAGTTGGCGTTGATACTATAACTCCATCTGCTTCATATGTATTAAGAAGTACATTATTAACCCATATTTTCAAACCTACTATTCTTGAATATCCTGCTCTAGTTATTACTATATCATTAAGGGAATTGCCTTCATATATAGGTTGTCCATCTCTATATACTTGACCTTCAATATGCATTCTATTTTCAATTATATAATCATCATTAAATAATCTATCAATAACCTGATATATATTTACTGGCTCAACTTCTGCTAAGAATCCTAATGTACCTAAATTAACACCTACTATAGGTATATTATAATTACAAAGTAGATTAGATGCTCTAAGAATAGTGCCATCTCCTCCAAGTACAATAGCTATATCCGTCTCAAGTAACATAGCTTCATCAACTGTGCCATTTTCTTCAAGATCAAAAATAGTATTACATATTCCATTCTTACTTTCAATATACTCTTTTATCTTATTAGTAAGGACAGTTTCAATATCTTTAATTGTATTAGTAAATACTAAAAACCTTTTCATAAAATGACTCCTTTGCATATTATTTATCCAATTCACCATGTGAAGCTGATACTATTTCATCAACATTAATATTAACTGATTCTATATTTTTATCTTTAGTAATATATAGTAAGTATTCTATATTTCCTTCTGGGCCTTTAATCGGAGAATAATCTAGATTAATTATATTAAATCCTATCTCTATTGAATAGTCAATTACCTTATGTATTACTTCTTTATGAACTTCTATATCCCTTACAACACCTTTTTTGCCAACCTTTTCTCTTCCAGCTTCAAATTGAGGCTTTATAAGACACACTACTTGTCCTTCATCTGTTAATAGTTCTTTAACTGGTCCTAAAACCTTTGTTAAGGATATAAATGATACATCTATAGAAGAAAAATCAACCTTATCCGCTATATCATCAGGTGTAACATAACGAATGTTAGTCTTCTCCATACATACTACTCTAGGATCATTTCTAAGTTTCCAATCTAACTGACCATGTCCTACATCAACAGCATATACTTTAGCAGCACCATTTTGTAACATGCAGTCTGTAAATCCTCCTGTTGAAGAACCAACATCCATGCATATTTTATTATCTAAGGTAACTCCAAAGTTAGCCATGGCTTTCTCAAGTTTAAGTCCACCTCTACTAACATATTTAAGAGTATTTCCTCTTACTTCAATAAGTGCTGTATCTTGAAAATTGGAACCTGCCTTATCTTCCTTCTCACCATCTACATATACAATACCAGACATTATAATTGCTTTTGCTTTTTCTCTTGAATTTGCTAATCCTCTATTAACTAATAGTACATCTAATCTTTCCTTCATCTGTTACTCCTTAATCTTATCTATTATTCTAGCTGCAACAGATTTTGCATCTATACCTAACATCTCTCTTAACTCACTAACATTACCATGTACAACAAACATATCATTTATAGAAGCATTTACACTCTTAACAGTAATTTCCTTTTCAAACAAATATGATTCTATTTGATTACCATATCCACCAATAGCTACATTCTCTTCCATTGTACATATTAGTGAATGGCTAGTTGCTATACGGTCTACCATTTCATAATCTATTGGTTTAACAAACCTTGCATTTACTAAGGTTGGATTATATCCTTCTTCTCTTAATATATCACATACAGATACCGCTTCTTCTACCATGTTTCCTACAGCAAATATTGCAATATCCTTACCATTATATATAATCTCACTCTTACCCTGTTCTATAGGCTCTTGAAGCTCTTTAAGACCATAATATGCATCACCTCTAGAATACTTAATTGCTATTGGACCATCAAAATCAACTGCATACTCTAGACATCTTGATAATTCATATCTATTCTTAGGCGCAATTATGGTTAGATTAGGTATGTGATTTAAATATGACACATCAAATATACCTTGATGAGTTTCTCCATCTGCACCAACTAGTCCCGATCTATCAATTGCAAATATAACATGTAATTTTTGAAGACATACATCATGAAGAATCTGGTCATATGCTCTTTGTAAGAATGACGAATATACTGCTACTACAGGTATGTATCCTCTACAAGCAAGACCTGCTGCAAATGTAACTGCATGTTGCTCTGCAATACCAACATCATATAATCTATTAGGAAAACTTTCACAAAATTTTGCTAGTCCTGTTCCAGTTTGCATAGCAGCTGTAATAGCAACAATTTTATCATTGCTCTCTGCTAAACTTAATAATTTTCTTCCAAATACATCCGTATAACTAGCCTTCTCCTTTTTCTTAAGAGCCTTACCTGTTTTCAAATCAAAAGGCTCAACTCCATGGAAATGAGAAGGATATTTCTCCGCATATCTATATCCTTTACCCTTTTTAGTCTTAACATGAATTAATATTGGAAAATCTAATTGAAATCCAGCCTTAAGTGTACTAACAAGTTCTGTAAGATTATGTCCATCAACTGGCCCAATATATTTTATTCCCATATCTTCAAAAAACATACCAGGAATCATCATGCTTTTAAGACTATCCTTTGAACGTTTCATTTTTCTTACTATTTCACTACCATTAGGAACATTTTTAAATAGATTTTCAATATCTAATTTCAAATCATTATAAGCTGAACCTAGACGAATCTTATTAAAATACTTTGACATACCACCAACATTTTCAGTTATAGACATCTCATTATCATTAAGAATAATTATACAGTTACTATTAATATGTGCTAAGTTATTAAGTCCCTCATAGCATAATCCACCAGAGAAAGAACCATCACCTATTACTGCTACTATTCTCTCATCTGTACCTGATAGTTGTCTTGCTTCAGCCATTCCAATTGCAGCTGAAATAGATGTAGAACTATGACCTGTATTAAAACAATCTGCATCACTTTCACAAGTTTTAGGAAATCCGCTCATCCCACCATATTTTCTTAGTGTAGAAAAACCATCTTTTCTACCAGTTAGTATTTTATGTGTATATGCTTGATGACCAACATCAAATATTAGTTTATCTTCCGGAAAATTAAGAACCAAATGTAATGCCATTATAAGTTCTACGTTTCCTAAATTTGATGCTAGATGCCCACCAGTTCTACTAATACTATCTAATAAAAATAATCTTATATCTTTAGCAAGACTTTCATATTCATCGGGTTTTAAGTTTTTTATATCATTAGCCTGTACTATTTTGTCTAATGTACTCATAATTATCCTCTACTTTTCTCTACTAATAAGATATAATATCATATCTCTTAAAAATTCATTCTTATATGGAAGGCTATCCATATTATCAATTGCTCTTTTTGAAATTAATTCAACATCATTTTTTGCTTTATCAACACCATTAATTGTTGCATAGGTATATTTATCATTTTCTTCATCACTATGAATTGGTTTTCCTAGAGTTTGCTCATCGCCAATTATATCTAGTATATCATCTTGAATCTGGAATGCCATTCCTATATCCCTTGCCATTTGCTCAATTACATTAACTTCATCATATGAAGCTCCTGCGAGTATTGCACCAATCATCATTGCTGCCTCAATAAGAGCACCTGTTTTGTTATTATATATATATTCTAACTGTTCTTTATTAAGTGATGTTCCTGTTAATTCTATATCCGCAACTTGTCCGCCTATCATACCATAAATACCAGGTTTTCTTGTTAACACCATAAATGCTCTTGCAACTTTTGCATCTCCCTCGTCATCAACAAATGCTTTTGAAGCAACTTCAAATGCATAGTTTAACAATCCATCTCCTGCAAGTATTGCCATAGCTTCTCCATATACAACATGAGCAGTCTTTCTTCCTCTTCTATAATCATCATTATCTAGAGCTGGCAAATCATCATGTATTAATGAATATGTATGTATCATTTCAATAGCTGCCATAAATGGCTCTATAATACTTCTATTACTTCCACCAAACAATTTATAAGTCTCTTCCATAAGCATAGGTCTAATTCGCTTTCCACCAGCCTTCATAGTATAATTCATAGCCTTAAGAACTGTACTTTGATAACCTTCTTCTTTAGGAAGATATGAATATATTATATTTTCTATTTCACTTATACGTTCATCTATATTATATATCATTGCTATCTCCTTTTTGACCAAGTACAATTATTTCTTTTTCCACACCTTCTAGATTATCTTTGCAAGCCTTAATTAATTCTACACCTTGTGAATATAATTTAACTGCATCATTTAAAGAAGTATCATCTGATTCTAACTTACTAACTATTTCTTCTAATTCTACAAATGAATCCTCTACAGAAAATTCTTTCTTACTCATTACTTACCTCCTTAATGCTAATAACCTTTGCATCTATACTACCATCATTAATGTTTATTGTTATTGTATCATCTATACTAACATCTTTTACTGATGATACTCCTCTATTATTATTCTCTATATATCCGAAACCACCCATTAATTTAGCTGTTGGAGATAAACCATTAAGTCGTTCTGTTAGAATCTCTAATCGGTGTTTTCTATATAGGAACTTTCTTTCCATATTATTTGTTAACTTGTCACTAATTTCATCCAAAAATATCTTCTTATTATTAAGCTTACTCATAGGACTTAATACATATATTTTATTTGATATACTATCTAGGGCAAGTTTTTTGTAATTAATTCTTCTAACTATACTTCTCTCCATTATATCATTAATAGAATTAAGTTCATTAATAGCACTTACTACATCATATATAGCAAGCTCACATGCTGCTGACGGAGTTGGTGCTCTTAAATCAGATACATAATCTGCTATTGTATTATCTATCTCATGTCCTGTTCCTGAAATAATCGGAGTCTTTGCCTCATATATTGCTCTTGCTACAATCTCCTCATTAAAACACCATAAATCCTCTATTGATCCACCACCACGACCAATAATTATTGTATCTACTCCCATATTATCAAGAGCCTTAATACCATCAACTATTGTCTTTGCTGCACCTTCTCCTTGGACTTTCGCAGGATATAGAATTAATTGAACGTAAGGGTTTCTACGTTTTGCAATATTTTTAATATCTTCAATAGCTGCACCTGTAGATGCTGTAACTATCCCAACCTTCTTAGGAAACTTTGGTATAGGTTTCTTATGCTCAAACTCAAATAAGCCCTCTTCGTACAAACGCATCTTAAGCTTTTCATAAGCTTCATACAATGCGCCCGAACCATCAAGGGCTATTTCTGTTGCATATATTTGATATCTTCCATCTCTCTCATATACACTTATACTACCAGTTACTACTATACTTTGACCATTCTCTAATGTAAAATTAAGACCTTTATCTCTACTTCCCTTAAACATTACTCCATTAATTGTACTAGTACTGTCTTTGAGTGAAAAATAAATATGTCCTGATGTATGATACTTTACATTAGATACTTCGCCTTTTATTAAAACATGCTTTAGAAAAAAATCATTGGCAAACATATTCTTAATATAAGTATTAACTTGTCCTACTGAATATATATTAGCCATATAAACACCTATTTTGCTACTACCCTTGCTAACACTCCATTAACAAAACTTTTTGCACTTTCCTGACAGTATATCTTTGCTAATTCAACAGCTTCATTAATTGCTACACTATCTGGAATATCACTATCAAATCTAATCTCATATATCGCTAATCTTAAAATAGCAAGTTCTGTCTTACCAATTCGATTGATTCCCCAGCCTTCTGATAATTCAACTATAGTATTATCAATCTCTTCTAAATTATCAATAACAGCCTTAACTTTATCAGTTATATATATAGAATCTACCTCTTCTATCGGTAACAATTCCTCTTGTTCTTTATCTTCATCATAATCTTCTGGTTCATTAACCACTTCTAATCCAAATTCTATCTGCTCTTGCATCTCATCTATTTCATTAAATTCTACTCTAAATAGTATTTTGAAAATGCTATCTCTTAGCTTTCGTCTTGTCATATATATCCTTCCTGTATCTTAGGAAAGATGACCAATAATTATATCAGTCATCCCTCTTAAAACACTAGCGTAAAATCTCTAATTATAATCTACTTTATTGCTACGCCTACAATTCTTACATTAACAACTTCTACTGTTAATCCCGTCATTGTCTCTATAGCTGATTTCACTTTTTCTTGTACTTTCTTAGATACTTCTACTATACTATATCCATATTTCAATTCTAATGCCAAATCCACTTTCACGCATGAAGGTGAAACGTCAACTTTTACACCCATAGATAAATTCTTCATTCCTAATTTACTTACAAGCTCATTTGGTATATTACCTGACATCTTTGCAACGCCTTCTGTCTCCGTAGCCGCAAGACCTGCTATTATCGCTACAACTTCATCTGCTATCTGAACAGCTCCAAATTTGCCTTCTTCTCTAATCTTATATCCATTTTCTTCATTAATATCAACGTTCATGGTTATTCCTCCTAACGTATATCTCAATTATTAAACATTACCTCTATTATAACAAATATATGTACTTTTGCAATTTAATTTTGAGTTTTTATAGTTGTAATTACTACTTTATCCAATGAACAACCTGTTTTTCTAACAACAATATCTTCAATTTGCGCTTTTTCTACTTCTGTTAATTCTGATTTGTTGATTGTAACATCTATACTATCTTCACTAATATTAACTATAGAATTAAGAAATCCCTTGGCTCCTAACTGTTGTTCTGCTGAAGATTCCTTTTCCATATTATCTGTTAACGAAATCATTTTATTAACTGCATCTTGTTTCATTTCTTCACTTATATTAGTATTATTAATAATTTCTAATAACATATCTTTTGACCTTGATCTAACTTGTTCTCTATTTAGTTTTGTTTGAAGCATAAAATTTGCAACAGAATCTGAACTTGTAAGTACTGCTTCTCCTATTGTAGATTGCTCATCCACTGATGGGGATGCTCCTGATGCTTCATCAGATAGTGCTACATCTTCACCCTCTTCTGGAAGTACATCTGTATTAACATCTAATGCTAAGTCTTGATCATCTATAGTATCTTCAACCGGAGCACTTACTAAACTATCATCTGAATTTCCTTGTGCACCTTCTGCTTCATTAGCAATATCATTATCCGTTAAACTTACATCTCTACTGGAAAAATTCAAATACCCCGCTACTGCTATCATTATTGCTAAAGCCGTTATAATAATTTGATTTTTCTTCATTATTTTTTTCAATGAAAGACACCTCCATTTATTTTATTTCATTTTTAATACTTTAACCTTATAACTAGAAATGTTAAATAGTGCTTCTATCGCTTCTGTAATATCATTTACTACTTGAGGATCATCTCCTCCTTGGCATACTATAATCACACCTTTTATCTCAGGTTCTAGTTCCTTAAGAACGTATGGCATTGTTTCTCCGTCTTGTTCAATTAAAACTGTTTGTATTTCACTTTTCATTTGGTTGTTTTCTAATGATTCACCATCTGATCCTTTCTCTATCGTTGTACTTTGTTCATAAGGACTATCCTTGTTAATAATAGATTCTTTAGAAGACCTTAAGGTTATCATTACATTAACCATTCCAACGCCTTCTACTTTTTCTAGTGCTTCAGTAAGTTTCGTTTCCATATATGTAATGTATTCTTCATTATATGAAGAATTAGTCTCAGATATGTCCGATACTGTAACAGCTTTATCTAAAGATGTACTTTCTTCCTTTTTCTTAGAATCTCCATCTGTTGGGATAGTAACTATAAGTAAAAATACTCCTATCAAGAAGAAAATAGCAATCTTATCAAGTGAAAGTTTTTTCAAGTCAAATTTTTTTAAAATATTTAATTTATCTTCTTCAACATTATCTTTATTTGACTTCATCTATATCTCCTTAATCTTTATATTTATATTATCCGAATCTACATTATAGAATTGACAAACCAAAGTTTTTATAATATTTTTTAAACCTACGTTCTCTGACTCATTAGAATTATTAAATGCTTCTAATATAGATTCCTCACTTACAACCTCAATATCTATAGAATTAATTTGTCCCTCTTCATCAGATTTCACTTCCACATTTTTAATGTTATAACCTTGGTCACTTAGATATCCTTTGATATTTGCACTAACATTTTCTTCATACGTTTCTACTAATTTTTTTGTATAGTTATCATCTTTAACCTTGCTATTACTATACAAACTATAGTTAACACTAAAGTCTTCTAATATATAATTAAATCCAATATCTTCATTAACATTTAAATATTTAGTAATAGGGCTAATTATAATAACAATAAACATAAGTCCAATAAATAACTTAATATACTTCTTATAATTACTATTAGGCAATATATTTGTTGCAACTGTAGCTAAAATAGCAAATATAACTATACTTGATAACCACTCTTTAACCAATAACATTAAACTTACCCTCCTATAGCTACTCTTTAATAATGCATACTATTAACCTCCTGTAGCCACTGTAACAATTGCGATAGATAATACAAATAGCACGGTTGCCGCCATTACTGATTTCATTAATAGACCATTGCCATCTGATAAAGATTGTAGACCTTGTACCATTCTTTTATCTGCAATGGGTTGCAATGCAGCTGCTAATATCCTATATGCCATAAGAAATATAAGTAGCTTTATTAAAGGAACACTCACCACAACAAGAAGTATTAACATACCTGCAACACCTACGCCATTTTTAATTATTACACTTGAACCAATTAGTACACTTGAAAATGCACTTACTATTTGTCCACCTGGTGCTACTGCAATACTTTTTTCTAATGCTTGTGTTTTTACCGAATCAAATGCAGGTGTTACTATACTTTTTATTGTATTTAGTCCTATTATTAAAGCCATTATTGATTTTAATGACCATTCACATATATTTTTTATTAAATTTGATAATTTGGAAAACCTATCTTCTGTTGAAATGTTATTTATAAGACTTAATAATACGTACATATTAACTAATGGTAATATAATATTTAGAATCAACCACTGCGTTGCTCCTACTCCCATTACTAGTAAATTATATGTAGCTACTGATGTTGTGATATTTCCTGTTGCCGCTAATGACATAGTAAATACAGGAATAAGACTTTTCATAATGTCTAAGATATCTCTAACTGCATCATATGCAATGTCATATGCCAATGTATATGAATTAGATAAAACTGCTATCATAAGCAAATATGTGACATAAAATCCATTTTCTCCTGCAAATCCATCTGCAAAAGAAGTTGAAAGGTTAGAAAATATTGCTCCTATTATTACTATAATTATTATTTGTGCTAAAATCTTTTTATTTTGTATAAGTTCTTTGGTTACATCATTAATAATTGCATCCTTACATAAGGTTAATGCACTATCTACTTGTCCCATTATAAGATAACTAAATATTTCAGAATACACATTATCACTAAATCCATCAAGGTCAGAAAAATCATAATCATCTTCATATATTGAATTAATATAACTTATATCATTTTCTATTACGCTTTTACTAATATAATCTATATTGTCACATATTGATTCTTGATAAATGTGAATATTACTATTTCTTATTAAATTTTTATAGGCATACATTTCAGTATTATCTATTAAATTTTGATAAATATAAAATTCTTTACTATCCAATATATTTTGATTAAAATTTATATTAGTTATAAATAAAATTACATTTACACATATTATCATTAAACTACACATATTAACCTCAATATAAGAAAGCATTAACTGTATCAATAATTGCAAATACTATTGGCATACTTATTACCAGCATACTTAATTTTCCTGCAGTCTCAATTTGTCCTGCAATAGCACTATATCCTGCATCCTTACACATACTAGATGAAAATTCACATATATATGCTACTCCTATTAACTTGAATAAAACTTCTATATATGTTTTATCAATAGAAATATTGCTAGATAGTTTTTCTATTAACTCAACTATAATTTTTAATCTATCAAACACAAAAAATAATATAAATATGCATAAGGCTAGGCTTAAATAACTACTGAACGAAGGATTATAACTCTTTAGTTTAAGGGCTATTAAAACTGTTATAACTGCTATTATCCCTAACTTGATAATTGTCATAACGCTCCCCCTTACATATTAAACAATAACGATATGCTATCAAACAAATCATATATGTAAGGAATAATCCATGTTAATACAATAATAAGCCCCGCCAAGCTAACCAAAAAAGCTTGTTCATCTCTTCCTGAATGTTTTAAAACTTGATTTAAAATGGCAACAATAATTCCTACAGCAGCTATTTTAAATATTAATTGTATTGTCATAGTTTCCTCCATATTTATATAAGAACTATTACTACCAATATTCCTAACATTATTCCTAATACATTATATAGTTTAAGTTTTTCTCCAATAGTTGCATTAGTTTGTTCAATCATATTTTCTAATTGCTCAAGATACAATTCTATTGCATTTATTTGCATTTCTTTATCCAAAAAACCTATGCTTGTACCAATGGATTCCAACATTTTTTTGTCTTTACTATTTAGATATGTATCTTGTCCTATTTTCTCTAATTCCTCACACCATACATCCTTAATATTAGTTCCATTATATTCTGATAATCTTTCTCCCATATTTACAAACCATTTTCCATAAGCATTATTTTCTTTTTCACCAACTCTAATAAATGCTTCTGGCAAAGGAGTTATACTATATCTAATTTCTCCTTTTAATAGAATCATTATTTCTTTTAATAAATGCAGTTCTTCTAATCTTAATGTATTAGTAAGACTAATATAACGACCACCTAGGAACCCTGATAAAATAACTATAGCTGATCCAATTATTTTAACTAGCATATCTATCATCTCCGTATAATCTATTTCCTCTAGCATCAAAAACACTTTCAATATGCCCAACTTTAAATTCATTGTTTAATACAATATATCTTTCAAACATTTTCTCTTCAACTAGCTTTCTAAGTACAGGCTTGTTCTTAATATCATCAATGGAATTGCCATGTACAGTAGCTAGTATCTTACAGCCGGAATTAATTACATACTCTATTGCTTCAATATCTTCTCTGCTTCCTATTTCGTCAACTGCAATAATTTGCGGTGACATAGATCTAATTAACATAAGCATACCATCAACCTTAGGACAACAATCTAATATGTCAGTTCTTATACCTACATCATTTTGAGGTGTCCCTCTAAAACAAGCCCCTATTTCCGATCTTTCATCAATTACCCCTACCGTAAATCCTGATCTATCATTTTCTCCATTAGATAGCGATCTTATCAAGTCTCTAAGCAGGGTTGTCTTACCACATCTTGGCGGTGATATAATTAATGTATGTGCAACTTGATTATTATTTGCTACGTAATCAATAACCTGATCTGAGCATCCTTTTATTTGATGCGACATTCTAATATTTATGAAAGAAATATGCCTTACACTTTTTATTTTTCCATTTTCCATTACTACTTTTCCTGCGATTCCCACTCTAGGCCCACCTTGAATAGTTATAAATCCTTGCCTTATTTCATCCTCATATGCATATAATGAATAATTACTTATAAATTCTAACGTATCTCTAATATCACAAGAATTTACTATGTAAGCATCATAACTTTTGTTAGTTAATGATCCTTCTGTATTTACGAAGAATTCCTTACTATCATACACAATAATAAAAGGCTCATTAACTCTAAGCCTTAATTCTTGTAGCTTGTTATAATCCAGTTTTGCTGTAATCAATAAATTTTTCAGCTTATTCGATAATATTTTTAGTATCTCATTTTCCTTATTCATAGCACCACTCCTTTTTCTAAATATATGAAGTTGTCCTAGAAATAGAACTAAAATAATAACAAATAGTCTCACAAAGTAATATTCTTCACCTAAAACATAATTTTATTGGAAATACAAAAAGGCTATAAACAAATCAAAATAATTGATTTGTTTATAGCCTAACCATTCAAATTTCATTAGCATTATACAGGCTATAGCCGAACTCGTCAGCTAATACATATTATGCTCTTGATAAATATTCGCCTGTTCTTGTATCAATCTTAATTACATCACCTTGGTTAACAAATAAAGGAACATATAATATTGCACCTGTCTCAACTGTACATGGCTTAGTTGCGCCTTGAGCAGTATCACCCTTAACACCTGGTTCACACTCTGTAATCTCTAACTCAACAAATAGTGGTGGCTCAATAGCAAATACATTACCATTATGTGAATTAACTTTAACCATATCGTTTTCTTTTACGAATTTTAAAGAATCACCGATTGCATCTTGGTTAAGTGCTATTTGATCATATGTCTCTGTATCCATAAAGTGATATAATTCACCATCTGAATATAGATACTGCATATCTTTTCTATCAATATGAGCCTTAGGGCATTTCTCTGTAGGACGGAAAGTCTTCTCTATAACTCCACCGTTCTTAATATTTCTAAGCTTTGTTCTAACGAACGCTGCACCTTTACCAGGCTTAACATGTTGAAAGTCAATTATTTGAAATATATTTCCTTCATACTCAATTGTTACACCGTTTTTAAAATCTCCTGCTGATATCATTAATAATATCCTCCTTAATAAAAATCATCTCATAACCAACATTTTATAATAAATAAACTTACATTTCAACTATTTTTTTATAAACATACATATATCTACTTATATATTCATAAAAACATTGTCTCTAAACTCCAAAAATACAATTCAAAACAACATAATTATAGAATTTTCATAGCTTATATAATTGTAAGTTCCTTATAAGAATTAGTCAAATTTTCATATCCATCCTCTGTAACTACTACTAAATCTTCTATTCTAACGCCAAATTTTCCTGGTAAATATATACCTGGTTCAACCGTAATAATCATATTAGGTTCTAATATCACATCACATTTTGGCGAAAATCTAGGTTCTTCATGAATATACAATCCAACTCCATGCCCGAGTCCATGTCCGAAATATTCTCCATAACCTGCATCACTAATAATATCTCTAGCTATAGAATCAATATAATTACAAGGTATACCTGGTTTTATTTCACTAAGAGCTTCTTCTTGTGCTTCCAATACAATATCATATATATTCTCTTGCTCTTTACTGCAACCAGACAAGGCTACCGTTCTTGTCATATCAGAACAATATCCCTTATATATACACCCAAAATCCATTGTAACAAAATCTCCAGCCGATATTTTCTTATCTGTAACCATTGCATGTGGCATTGAGGAATTACTTCCCGAAGCAACAATTGTATCAAAACTTAATCCATCTGCACCCGATTTCTTCATAAAATACTCAAGTTCTACTGCAATATCCCTCTCTGATACTCCTTCGATAATATAATCTAGTATATGAGAATATGCCTTGTCTCCAACAGCCTCAGCCCTTCTAATCAATTCAATTTCTTCATTAGATTTTACACATCTTAATACATTTATTTTATTATCCATAGGTACAAAGTTCGTATCTGTACACACCTTATTTAATTGAAAATATGGATTATATCCAATATTAAGATTCTCAAAACCAAGTGACTTAATGCCACATTCATCTATAATACTCTTAACCAACTTACTATAAGAATTATTACCCACATCATACACTATTGATTCTGTACTTTCCAAAGAAGCTTGTTCTATATATCTAGAATCTGTAAATATATACATACTTCTATCTGTCACTAATATATATCCTTCTCCGCCAGTATAACCCGAAAAATAATTCATATTATACTTATCAGTTATCAAAATAGCATCTATCTTCAATTGCCCAAATAATTCTCTTAATCTATTAACTCTCATATACTTATCTCTTATCTTCTAAAATATTTGCAATAGCATCCATTGCATATAAATATCCATTAAGACCTAATCCTACAACCTGTCCTGTGCATATTGGTGCTGTAACAGATGTATGTCTGAACTCTTCTCTCTTATGCACATTAGATATATGTACTTCTATTATTGGCATAGAAACAGATGCTAATGCATCTCTTATTGCATAACTATAATGTGTATATGCTCCTGGATTAATAACTATACCATCAACCTTGTCTTGGTATGCCTCTTGAATCTTATCAATTATTTTCCCTTCACCATTATCTTGAAATATCTCAATATCAACATTCATTGTTGCCGCTTTGTCATATATCATATTACAAAGGTATTCATAATCCTCTTGTCCATATATTCCTTTCTCCCTTATACCAAGAAAATTTATATTCGGACCATTAATAACTAATATTCTCATATTATCTCCCTTTCATACTATCTAATTATTATTAGATGTCTTTTTATAATTACCTTCTAACTTCATTAAATATTTTTATAGATATACTCTACTTTCATTAGATATCTTTTTATAATTACCTTCTAACTTCATTAAATATTTATAGATATACTCTACTTTCATTAGATATCTTTATCAGATATCATTCGCATTATGTTATCAACAATCTCCTTAACATCTACATTATCAACACTAATAGTATAATCACTTGCATAATTATAAAAGCTCTCCCTATATCCAAGTGTATCTATAATTTTATTATATGGATCTTCACAATTTAGTATGGGTCTTGTTGTGCTATATCTCACTCTCTTCCAAATAGTATCGACATCAGCCTTAAGATATATTACTGCGCCTAATTGTTTTATAAGATTGGCATTTATTCTATTTACAGGTAAACCTCCACCTGTAGAAAATATTGTTTTTCTCGTAGTTCTAGTCAGATTTCTAATAACCGACGTCTCCAGTTTTCTAAAATACTCCTCACCCTTGACTTCAAAAATACTACTAATAGGCATATCTTCCATCTCTTCAATTAATGCATCTGTATCTATAAAATTATATCCCATACTCTTTGCTAGTGCTTTCCCTACTGTAGTCTTACCTGAACCCATATAACCAATCAAAACTACATTGTCATTAATCCCATGTATATTTCTATATAATTTTATATATATATCATCACATAAATCGTCACTTACTTGTACATCATTCCATAACTCATACGCAATTACTCCTTGATACAGAAGCATTTTCAATCCATTAATAGCTCTACCACCAGCGTCCTGTACTAGTTCCATAAAACGTGTTACCGCTGGGTTATATATTAGATCAATTCCTATTTCTACATTTTTATAGAATTCCTTATCATCTATTATACATCTATTATTATTTGGAGATAATCCCACTGAAGTTGTCTGAAAGACAATATATTTATCATCATCAAGTAAACTATATCTATCCATATCCATAGCTTCAAACAAAGTGGTGTTTTTATCTGAAATATTTTTCATATCTTCGACAATACTAACTGCATTATCAAGCGTCCTATTTAAAATGTATACCTTACTTGCTCTCTCAACAAGACACATATATGCCACAGCCCTTGCAGCTCCTCCTGCCCCTAAGATAATTATATTTCTATCCTCTAGGTATATGTCTTCTGCAGTTATCGCTCTTAACAACCCTAACATATCTGTATTATAACCCTTATAACCAGTCTGTGTTCTAACCAATGTATTTACAGCCTTTATGTGCTTAGCAGTATCATCAATATCTACTAACTCCTTAATAACCTCATTCTTATACGGAACTGTTATATTAAGTCCTAATATATTTAGTGCATACGCCCCCTGTATAGCATCAGATAAACTATTATCTTCTACTCTAAATGGCACATATACATTATTAATATCCTTACTATCACTAATTGTATTATGAATTATCGGTGACATTGTATGCTCTATAGGATTACCTATTAAGCCTAGTAGTCTTGTGTTTCCATCTATATTCATAAGTAATTCTCCTCTAACTATATATCTATATTTGCCTATTTCTTATACGTTATCTAATAATTATAGCTCATCTATTACTATTTTACATTCTGTCGCTTCTGGAATCTACGTATTATATACTTTTCTGGAATTCTTTTTAACACAATCTGTATCTCTTCCTTAGGATTAAGCGGTCTTACTAATAGACTGTATATTCCTGTTCTATTCGCACCCCATACATCTGTAAATATTTGATCTCCAACAAATAGAGTATTTTCTATATCTGTACCTAGTACATCCATTGCCCTAACATATCCTTTTCTAGATGGCTTCCATGCCTTATGTATGAATTTGACATCTAGCTTACTTGCAAATACAGAAACCCTCTCTTCATTATTATTTGATAACAGACATACCTCAAAACCCATTTGTTTTAATTTCCTAATAAAATCCTTAGCGGTGTCATCAACCTCAGCATTATGAGGTACTAATGTATTATCTATATCAAACACAACTCCCTTATATCCTTTATCATAATATTTCTGAAAATCTATATCATATGTAGTTGTGTACATCTCTCTTGGATAAAAGTTTTTAAACATAATTATGCCTTTCTAAATATATATCAGTATTTAATCTATATTATATATTACTATACTAGAAAAGATTTCTCAACAAAAAGAGGTAGGAATAATCCTACCTCTTAAGTATTATATTTGTTTCTTGATATCTACCACGATTTCTTGATTAAAAGAATTAGCATCTTCAAATGTTAAATCAAATAATTCTAATACATGGTAAATCTTAATGCGTGTATATGTTACTTGACCCAATGAATCTCTTACCATAATTACAATGTATGTATAACTTCCACCATAATTCTCAAAGTATTCTTTAGGTGTTATCTCAGGACCATAATCTGATGGTCTAACCATCTTTCTCTCACCACTTGCTATCTCAGCACTTGTGTACTCCAATATCAATGGATGATTTCCGCCTGCTACATACTTATCAGAATAATTATATTTTCCTGTATTCTCATCTTGCATACCATAATCTAAATCATAGTATACCTTAACTTCCTCTATGTATGCTGTATTATCTACCTTAATTGTAAAGTCGAATTGTGGATATTCATCCTTTCTCTCTACTGGTATTTCATACACACCTGAATCTGTTAATGTAATCTTTCCTTGATCCGTTGGTGCTGGTTTTGGTGAACCTGGATCATATAAAGTTACCTTTGGTTTAGACTTAGCATTTCTAACACTGTTTACAATAACGTTGATGAATAATCTACGCTCATCATTATTATCTAGATTAGCACCAGTAATATGTGAATGTCCAGCACCACAATATGTTATATTGCCCTTTGTATAGATATAATAACTATCCATACCATCATATGGTGAAGCTGCATATATTGATGAATATGTCTTTGTCTTTCCTTTATCCTTAGGCGATGTATTTCCAGAACCACCTAATGTATACCATACAATCAACTCATCATCTTCCATATCAAGTGCAAGTGTTTGAGCATGTGTATTACTAATCTCTAATTGCTTACTAATATAGAATGGATATGTTGTAACAATACCATGGTTTACCTGCGCTGCTTTACTTGTACCTGAAGCTTTAATGGCTTCTGATGGAGATGATTTAAATCCTGCATCCCATATCTCCGCTGCGTTATATATATACTCTGTATATTTATATGGTGTACTTGGTTGTGCTGAAGTACTAAATATAACCTTCGAATCTGTACGAGCAATACTTGTATTATATCCAACACTATCTATTTTACTTCCCATTGCATCACCCCAAGCACCAATTGTACCTTTGGCAGAAATGTTAGTAACAAAGTATTTTGGATATGTAACTCCATGTATTGTTCTTGAATCTTCTGGATAATCATAATTAATATATTTGGCAACTGTAGATGTTGTTGTTACTACATTCTGTGGAATAGTCATAATAGCTGTTCCTGTAGCATCTGTAACTCCTGTATATGTTGCTCCGTTAGCACTTGCCGATACGGTATGCCCTACCACAGGTGTTACTCCATCATTTTTATATATATGAACTGTCATTTGCATAGATTCAGTTAAATCTGAATGAGTGTTACCTGCAATTGCACTTCCAACTGGATCAAAATTATATTCAAAATTACCATTACCATCATTTATCAATTTAAATGTTACTTCATAATCAGTATTCGATGTTGATACTTGAATATACTTATAACTTCCTCCTTGAACAGGATAAATCCTTACATCCATATTCTTCGCACCAGTATCTGATTCAGTAAGACCAACACTATTAGCAGTTGCATGGAATCTATCCATACCAAACACATCTGCCAAATGATATGTTAAGTTTACAGAACCTCCTTCTGCATACTTAGCTGTAGTATCGTGAGTAGTAAGTATACTACCATCCTTTGCCTCATAAGAAATCAAATCTTCACAAGCTTGATCAGTCATATCTTGACCACCGAAATCTTCTGAGAAACCAATTACTACCATGTTATAGTTCTTTACCAACCACTCTTCGCTTGTATATGCCTTATTTGAATACTCTTTGTAATCATTATATGAATTTACAACATCATCCTTGTATAGAATGTAATCGTTATACGCATTTACAAGTTTAGTAAAGTTTGGCATACCTGTAATTGAACCTGCCCCATTATAACCGCCAGAATTATAATAGAATATTTCATGATATTCCTGTGAATCTAGGATATGATCAAAATTAGTAGTAATAATGTCAGCTGGTTTATTAGCCATTGCATCTTTCATAAGGTTTCTTAATACAGTCTCTGTACCAGATGCTTCTAATGCCATCTGTGCAGATATATAATCACTATATGCTTGATCAGCCAAGTCTGCATTATCTAAACGTTGCTCTTCTGTTTGACCATTAATAGTCTTAACCATAGCTTCATAATCTTTAAGTGACATTATATCTAATTCAAATTCATAATCTTCTTTAAGGATATCAGCAAAGTTACTATCCCAATCATCTACATCAGTCATAGTGTCGTATTTAACTATACCAAAATTATGTCTATGAGCACCAATATTAACTACCGCAGAACCCTTCTTTGACTTATACTCAGCTAATGTACCATATGCATTTAGATAACTAGCAGTAGACAGTGGTCCACCATAACCATCATAGAACATATTGATATCATTTATTGTACCTGTATGTTGACACTCTGTACATAAGAATAATGAATGACCATCTACCCATTTATCTTTTCCAGGAGACGCTGTAAATATTTGTAGTATTCTAACTTCTTTCTTCTCAACTGTATCCTGTCTCTTATATCTAGCATTACCTGTGTAATATGCAACTACAACACCTTCTGACGGTCCTGCTGTATTAATGTCTGCTGCACTATCAACTTTCTTAACAAGTAACTTCCAATTCTTCAATCCATAAAAATCTGGATTTTCTAAGAAATATGCTAATGTTCCTGTTCCACCAGTACTTGCAACCGATGCTTTCCACTCAATCAACTTAGTAACAGGATCTGGAGTTGTATCTTCTGAAAATAATCCATTACCATCTTCATCAACATATAACTCAACTACATAGTTAGCAGCTGTTGAACTGTTAATCTTGAATGTGAAATTACTTCCAACATCTGAATCATAGCTTATATAAGTGTTTGTATCACCTTCAATATATTCCACTGGACACTTAGTAATCTCAAAAGTCGGTCTTGCCTCAGATGAATTAATAAGTGTTATTAAAGAATCATTTGTAAGTTTACTAAATACTTCTACATCTGCTGTAACTGTATTTCCGTATATATTAGTATCATTATTTGTAACTCTAGTAACATCTGAATAATTAAATCCAACTAATATATTATTCATACCATCTTTGTTAGCATTAACATATTCTAAGAATTTGAACATATTAGAATCTGGATCTATATCATGTGCTGCCAATTGAGCTAATTTACCTTTATTAGAAACTTGACTATATGCTCCCCACACATCAGTTCCTAACATAATAGGAAATCCTGCATCTACATATTCTATTAACTCTTGTAATTTAAGAGTAGTAAGATCGTTACCATTATATGTATTGTATGTAGTCTGTGCTTGTGGACTATTATATTTAGATAAATCTTCACCCATTATATATTTTGTAGTACCGCCATCATTTATAGTATATACATTACCATAAGCTTTTGTAGCATCTCCATTAATCTGAACAACATCTGTTGAGCCATATTGAGCTCTCATCATTTGACCAGTATGTGTATACATTCCAAATGCTGTAGTGCCATTGGTCTGTGCTAAATTCTGTCCCCAAAGAAAGAAACTTCCGTAATTAAGCGCTGTCCAATCTGTTAATGTTGATGCATTACCACCAATATATACCAAATCATAAGTATCACTAATATCATCCTTCATACCAATAAGGGCTTCTGTAGACACTTGAACCAATTCAATTTGATTATATGGTATTCCAGTTGCCTGTGCTATCTTTGCCTTTGATATATCAAAATCATAATATTCTGTTCCACTAGGTATCTCGTCAGCTGTAACACCAAACATAACATCAGCTGGAACTTTGAAGTAATCATTTTGTTTTGTAGCTAAACTTATATCTATAGGATAACAAGGTTGAATCTCTAATACAGTAAATTTCTTACCTGCCTTAGCACCTGTACCACCATAATCTCTAAACGCACCTGCATTAATTACATTAGCAACTGCATCTGCTTTTGATGAATTGCCTGCAATACCAACAAAATATCCGTTTGATACTTTAAGTACATTATTATATTTTACTGTACCCTTACCGCCATCTGTAACTAATAAGCCTAATAATTTAGTAAAGTTAGTAACACTTGCATTACCACTACTTGCTGTAGATGTCTGTCTTAAATCACTAGCATATATAATACGATGTGTTGGTGAATTATTAGCTTTATCTTGAAGAAGTGAATACACTCCACTTGTAATATCATTTCCACTATAATCACCTGGTGCAATAAATACCATGCTGTATGGAACAGACTCTACTATTATGTTTCCATTTTCGTCTGTAGCTACATTTCCCTCTTCATCTAACACTGAGTATGTATATCTAAGACCATCTGCTGCATTAATACTACTTGCTTCAAATTCTTGTACTACTACATCAATATTCTGTGCAAGTACAGCATCCGTAAAGGCATTATTTTTAATTGTTTCAGCTGTAATAACTCCGCTATAATCTGTGCTATCTGGTTTAATTACTAATACTGCAAACTTGCTATCGTAGTCAAATCCTGAAGTTCTTGAGTTATTAATTTTACCATATGCTGAATAACCATTAGTTCCACCATTTAAGAACTTAACAAAATTCTCATTAGTCCATGCACCAATCCATGGTGGTGTATTTACTAGACGTCTCTCAAATAATACATTTGTACATAAGTTAATTACATTAGATGAAGCCACTTGACTACCTGCTTTGATCTCCACAGTATCATCAATAATAATTGGTTTATCTTTACCTACAGCATATGTATGTAAAAAGTTATATACTACTTCCGAAAAATCATTCGTACCGAAATATGTATTATTTACAGGACATGCTACATATATTAAATCTGCATTATTTAAAGCTCCTACATTATCTCCTGTTGAACCTTCAGCACTATTAGCTGCTTCAATAAGTGAATTTAAGGAATCAATATTATATGTTGTTATTACTATTTTCTTGTTGTCAATTGTAATATCTACAACGCCATCTCCACTATATGTAACTGATGTTCTATGTGCATGAAGTACTTCATCTGCAAATTTACCACTAGTTATATAGCTTTCAAGTGCTGTTCCTGTAGTTGCTGCACCATTTGGTACTAATTGAACAACATTGTATATATCTTTACCTGATGCAACCAAATCAGCATCATTAGCATTTTGAATGATTCTATCAACATTTGTAACATATGCATTTTTGAAATCATCCAAGTTAGTTGTTGCCTCATTTGACACAACATCATCTACTTTAACTTCTTCACCCTTAAGAGAAACAGAGACAATTACCGCTGCTACAATCATAAGAACTACTGCTACTATTGATACTATAATTTTATTCTTATTACTTTTTAACATATTCAATCTCCCTTCCTCTTATTGCTTAGCTTGCTTAGACAGTACATTTGAGTTTCTAATTGTTATCATTCCTTTAGATTTGTACTTCATGTCTTTGTTATAGAATTCAATATCTACTCCTAGGGAATTACCATTACCATCAGTTACTATTATAAATTTCTCAACACCCTTTGATAACAAATTATCATCATTAAATACAAATGGATCTTCTATCGAACCTGCTGCTGACAATTTTGCTTTCCTATAAACTAACTGCTCTGCTTCTGTTCCAGCAAATTCATCTGCCAACATTAATCCTGTGTCTTCTATCGTAAGATATAATGCTCCATCATGTGAATTAGCATCTGTAGGTTTTTTAAAACGATACTTAGCCACATAATATCTTTCATTATCTTCGTATAAGATATTAATTGCTTGTGTTGTTAACGTTGCTTTAGTTATTGTCGCTGTCATAACATCTGTAACACTATTTTTTTCTATTTCAGTAGAGTCGATAGATTTAAATGCAAATACAGATTTTCCATTTACAGATAATACTGGCATACTACCAGAGGCCGTCTTATACCTTATCAAGCCACTATTTGCATCCACATATATCTCATCGTCCTCATGTGTACAAGTTTCATCAATATCCTTACCTACTTCATTAACACCCATAAATATAGTTCCAGGTGATGTGCTTGTAGAAATAATTGCCCCTGTACTTATAGTTGATTTTTGGATAACATTATCTACCTCTAATTTTGTAACAGATATCTTAACAGCCTGTGCCATCATCACATGATTAGCTATCTTATCATATGTCTCTTGAGCATTTGACTGAACTTTATTATCCGCATTCGTTCTTGTGTAGGTATTTAATGTTGATGTCATGAACCTACTAACCATAATCATTACAATAGATAAAATAGCTACTACAATAATTAATTCAATGAATGAAAAACCCTTGTTTTTATTATTTTTAATCATATTTCACCTCTTACCTAATCAATGTAATGACTACCTGTTGATTTGTTTAATACTACCTTTGTCATAAGTTTTCCTGAATAATCTGTATCATTACTAGATGCTCTCATATATATATTATAAGTACCTGCTCCTGATTTTACAGAACCATCAGATTTATTAAACTGTATTACATCTGTTCCACTACCACCGTCTGGTACATATTCAACAACTATTCTATTATTCAATGCATATGATACTTCATTTCCTGCACTATCAAATTCTTGAGTAAAACCATCCGTACTATTATAAGTACCACATCTCAATATGTATCCTTCAACATCAGGATCACTCTCAATTATAATACAAGCATCTTGAGACTTAGCGTTAGTGTTAACCCAAAGTGAATGAAGTTGGGTATCTATCTTACTTGATACATCCTTTGCTCTAGCATTATTAAGTATTCCTAGTGATATAAACGATATTGCTGCTAATGCAGCCATGATGGCCATACATATAACAAGTTCTACAAACGAATATCCCTTATTCTTCTTCATATAACCACCGTCCTATTCTACATTTCGTTTCCAGTTTTGGAATCCTAAGATATCTCTAATCTCTACTGAACTAATAACCTTTGTACTTTTATCTTTACCGTCTGTCTCAGCTGCAATGAAATCATTAAACAAATCACAGAACTTACTATAATCATCATCTGAACCACGGCTTACATCTGCTTCATTAAGAATAGACTTAACTATTTCAGCATTTGCAACTAAGTTCATTGAATGATCTATCTTAACTTTACCACCAGCTACTATCATACCTTCAAAACGTGTAACACCTACAACTCCTGATGCTGCATTAGGAGCTTCAAAAGTAACATCTCCTGTACATATTATAATTCCTTTTAGTACACCCTTAGAATCACAATATCCTGAATTAATATGAACATCTCCATCTACTACCCATATTCTACAATCGCGATTAACTACTTTACCTGTATGACCATATCCTTCGGCTTTTACAAGTTTGTAATTAATATATGTATTCAATGGTGTAATTGAAGCATTTGAAATTTGTTTAATATCTTCCTTTGTATCATTTGATACTGTAGTAGCATCATCAGTATAATCCTTTAACAAGTATCTCATTTTCTTATATGATTCAGTATCTTCTTTACCTCTACTATACATTTTCGCATATTTATCACCTGCAGAATATACTGATGATTCTATACTTTCTACATTTGATTGTGACGCAAGAATCGTAAGATTGCTTCCATCTACTACTGATAATGCTCCAGATGAATATACGTTTCCTTCTGGTATCTTAACAGTATCAACCGAGAAATTCTTATAGTTAAGAATATCATACATGAAATCACTAGTTGCATGCTCTCCTTCAAGATAAGCTGCATAACTTGCAACATAACATGCTTTTACTTCTTTTGTTTTGAAATTAAAGAAATAATATTTATTACCATTAAGTTCATATGTTATAACTGGTTTATCTGCTACTAGTTCATCTGCAAAATTATGATGTTTATTACATGTACAAGGTATAACCGAAAGCAATGCTGTGTATGATGCTATATCTTTTGTATACATAGGCATATATGCTAACTGATTACTCTTAATTGAAATAGATTCTCCTGTAGCATAATCTTCTACATCTACAGGTGTTTCTGCTTCATCTTGAGTGATATAGTTATATGATTTTGTTACTATCTTTTCTTCTTCGCCTTCATCATTTGTAACAGTAGACTCTGTTTTAGTAGTTTTCTTTGTAGTCTCAATATACGATCTACCTGATACTACTAATTCTTCTAACTTAGACAAATCTAATACTGTATCCTGTCCATTTACAACTATAGAACTACTATTTATATGCGCTTTAGCATTCTCTGCAGATTGTACTAATGTCATATAAGATGAATCTGATTGTTGTCCATAGTTATATCCATAATATTTTCCGTATATCATAGCTTTAGCACCGTCTGCATTAACTTCTAAATCATCTGCAACATGAGTCTCTGCCGCTATATCTATTCTAGACGAACTAGTTCCTACTATTCTTCCACCTAATACAATATTATCACACCATAGACTTAGAGAATCCGCGGATGCCGATGCCTTACCTGTAAGTGATATAGAACTTGAATTAAATGCAGCTATAGTACCTGGAACAATTACTTTTTCACCTTGTAGTGTTAATGAAGATGAATCTGTAACAAATACTCCTGAATTCATACTACTCTCTGACAAACCATCACAAGCTTTATATTTATCTACTGCAGTATTTACTATAGCATTGCTTTCTTCAGCATAATAGCATACTTCATTAGATATAGAATATGCTTTATCTGGTTCATCATATTTTTTATTATAGTAATCTGATGCTGCATATAGATTACCAGCTAATATTACTCTAGATGAATCAGTAATCTCTAATCCTCTATCTGCTAGTATTGAGAATTCATATAGAGAACTCAAGTCATTATTCATTCCTGAAAATTCCACTTTGAACTCTGGTTGTGATACAACCAAGTCGGTAGTGATTGACTGCTCATATCCATCCTCAGTAGTACGTCTTACTACTACATGCTCTATGTTTACATACGTATCAGTTCCATCAACCACCTTATTCATACGAAGTAAAGTTGAAGTAACAAGCTCTACACCATTAGCATTAGTGGTCGCATCATATGGATCACTTATAAAATAGTTTAACGTATTATATATATTATCTTGATTTAACAAAGAGTTAGTTGATACATAGTATAGGAACTTATCTTTCATTACCTTATTAGCAGCATCTTCACTAATAGTTATATATGTTCCTTTTTCGATATCATAATATACCATTATCTCGACAGTTTCACTGTACGCCGTCTTCAAATCTTGAATTGCAATACTTCCAACTCCTGTATATATCTCATCTAAAGCTTTTTCGACATAATAGAAGTTATTCTTATTATTAACATTCATTGCTCTCAATCTATAAAACATACCGATTGCAACTATTACAGCAGCAGCTAATATACTTATAAATGATAGTGTAGCAACAACCATAATAAAACTGGAGCCACTATTACGATGTTTTCTATTATTAACCTTATTCATCTAGTTACCTCCCTTTGTTCCATTTAATGTTACTCTACTACCTTGCGAATCATTACTTGACAAACTAACATGTATTGTAAACAAACTACCTGTCTCTGATAAACGTTTTTCTTCAGACATTTTGTTAACTACGCCTGCCTCCATAGCTATATTTGAACCACTAGCTAATATATTAGTTATTATTTCCTGATCATTAAACCTTGCAAATAAATCATACCTATCATCAAGACTATCAGAAACATATACCTTTAATCTTTCTTGATTCGAGTCATATGTTGTATTTATATATACTTTGAAGCGATAGTTTGATCCAGTGCTATCCTTATCATAAGGATAGTAACCATCCTTAGATTTCTTAACAAGATCTGCTTCTACATAATCATCGCCTACCTTTGTAGCATTAGGCGCTTCTTCTCCCAATATCTCATATACCTTATTACCAGTTATATCATTGCCATCTGTATCTTGGGCTACTTCTCCGCCACCACTAGTTCCATATGTTCCAATAACGTATACTTTAACGTCTTCATTATTAAGCTTTGAATTATCAATTATGATATTGTCATCAGCATACAATCCATTATACATACATTGATTGAACATTAAGTATATGTCTGGCTTATTCTTAAATTTGTGATTATATACATTATAAGATATTGGATCCACAGTATAATCTGTTATAGCATCTTGATACTCAACATTACAAGAAACTACATATTCATCATCTGTGTTCTTCTCAATTGATATTCTTATAATCTTATTTACTGTGTGATTAGTATCAAATCTATAAGTACCATTAAGATATTTAAGCCAGTTATCATAACTAGGTGCTCCTGGAGTAGGATCAGCCTCTGCCATACTCTTAAGTACATCTATCTTTGATGCATATATAGAATCTTCTGCAACACTATCAAAATTAGATGTATTCGTAATAATAGCATCTACATATGAATCCAAAGACTTTACATTACCTAAGTTAGTCATATTCGGATCTTCTCTAACCAACGATGCATCAATTGGTGTAGTAGTTATATTACCATCATTATCTATTTCACTAGTATATCCTACTGCTCTAAGGGCATAATCTAACGTACTTAGAGTGACATTACAGTCATATTCTCTATGCTTTGGTCCCAATTCTACCTTTGTTGTATATGTATACTTATAATAGTCTACTTGTTGGGAACCAACCATTACATAATCTTCTATTTTGTTACTAGCTGTAAGCGCAATACTATCCCCATCTGCATTCTTTAACATAGGCACATTATCAAAGTCATAGCCTTTGAAATATTCCATCGCCTGTTCTGCATATGCAACAACATATTGCTTTTCTTTACTCTTTGAATTAATATTCATAGACGTAATTAACTTGGTCATTATTGGAATCAATAATATAGCAAATATTGTAACGGATATAAGCACTTCTACAAAACTGACACCTTTATTATTGTATTTAGTCATAAGACACAACTCCAATCCCTATTGGTATACCTTTACAGAACCGCTCTTTGAAATCTTAACTCTAGAAGCAGTATCATCTCCTACAACCTTAACATATACTGGAATTCCCATAGCATTATTAATTGTAATTACTGCAGCGTTCTTATCTGCATCATCTTTAATATCGCTTGATTGAATTAATATAGTAGCATAATCAGCAGAAGTAACTTCAACTTCTTTGCTCTCATCACCTATACTATATGTTAAGTATCTCTTATCTCCTGACTCAACAAATTCAAAAGTAATCTTCTCTGATTTGTTCTCGTCACTACTTATATCATTACCTGCCTTGTTAGTACCACCCATACCTACTAATTTTCCTGCAATATCACTAGTAGTTGGATTAATTCTTACAAAATAATTATATTCTGTCTCTATTGCAGCACCACTATTCTCATCAAATAAACTTAACTTACTTCCTGTAGATTGACCACTACCACCTGGTGAAAATAGGTTATCCACTCCAACTTTAATATCTTCAAATTCTTTAACATCTAGATCTGGTCTATCTCCATATACTGCATAGAAAGTTATTACAAAATCACCTTTGTATTCTTTGTCATCTGCATTGTAAGTTATTTTCATAGAATCAATAGATGCTCTATACTTATAGTTAATTACATAATCCATAAATTCCTTTAATCCATCAAAATTATCTACAAAATAATAATCTATTGGAAAACTTGCTTTGTATGCCACATATGAATTATTATCAACTATTGTTTCTTCTGTTCCCTCTGCAATAGCACCATCAATTCCTGTTACACCAGCACCTAATACATAATATTGCTCTGGAATTCCCATCTTAACTTGATCAATTAGCACTTCTTGCTTTTCTTGTATCTCTTTTACAAATACTATTGTATTCTCTTGGTTAAGTGTTGCTGGAAATTTTGCAAGTATATCGTCATATTCCCCTTGGAATTTTTCTGTATCGTCTATATATTGTTGTCTATTTGCTTGTTTAGAAACCAAGTCTGCATACTGACGATTCAATGCTTCTACTTCTACTGTAATATTACTTGTGTCTTCAATGTTACCTTTGATAACAAGGAAATAAGAAGCCGCAGCAGCTACAAGTCCTACAATAATAAATATTAAACTTTTTGTTCCATCTGATAATTTCATACTTCTTCCCTCCTTCTATTCAGCTTCTGTAGTATCAATAGCACCATCAGCCTCTTCTACTACTTCTTCTACATTCTGATCAACATATGTACATGTAATATTGAATTTGTATACTACACTACCAGTCTTATCATCTTTCTCTTCGTCTAAGTTCATGATAAATGCATTATCAATACAATCTATCTTTCTAAGTTCAACTATGTATCTTCCAATCGAATCATATGTTTGAGATTCTGCTGATATTTTAACTCCATTTGAATTAGACTCAAATGTTCTCATAGCAATATCACTAGGTGTAACCTTCTCTAAATTATCAATGAATTGTTTCATGTTCTCATTAAGAATCATTGTTCCATTATACATAGCGTTAGCATCTGATAAAGTAGCCTCTGCTTGATCATACTTTGCAATTATATCTTCAATATCTTTGATTGAATTAATCTTATTAGTAACTACATCTTTTTCTTTCTGTGCATTACTCTTGGCAACCATACTTATACCAATTCCTGCTAGTGATACTACTATTAACAGTATACATCCTACAAGCGCAACCTGCGATTGACCTTTTCTATCTACAGTCTTACTTACATCACTTGGTACAAAATTCATTGGTGCTAATGCTGCACCGATTGGTGCTATTAAATATACTGGATTATATATCTTAAGGTTAATCTTAGGATCAAACTTAATGTTATATAGACTATCCATTATTCTAGTTGATATATTAAGTTGTATCTTGAACAAACCATCAATACCACGAATAAGGGCGCCATCACCAGTTAAAAATACATCATCAATTGGCTTATCTGGATTCTTTGATGCATAGTAATCCATTACTCTACCAATATTATTAATAAGATATCTAAATGCTCCTGTTGCTGCATTATCATCGAAATCTACTGTTATTAATCTTTCATTTTGAAGAAGTGTCATAGCTGTTGTTGCATCAACACCCTTCTCATCCATAATCTCTGTAACTACGGCACTAGTACCATATGGTACTGTTCTTTGTAACAATAGCGTGTCACCTTTTACAATATTTAATACTGTTGACTCACTACCTAACTGGATAACCATAGTAGTCGTATTAGTACTTGTCTGTGTCTTAATAAGTTGAAGCATTGAGTTACCAATATAATCAATTGCTTGAACAGTAAGACCTATCATTGATGCTAAGTCATAGTATGATTTAACCATAGCAAGTGGTGCTGCTACTGCTAACACTCTTAATTGCTTTGTCTTATCTTCTGCTACAACCGTCTCTAGTACTGAATGCGATACTACATAATCCTCTATATTAACAGGGAAATACTCTGAAGAATTCGCATTTATTATTCCTTTGATTTTACTGTCTTTTACGAAAGGTATAAGAACCTCTCTATTAACAGCCTTTGTTGAAGTAAGAATGAATATTACATTCTTATTAGTTATGCCATTGGCACTTAATTGTTCTCTAATAGCTCCTGCTATCTTCTCTTTGTCTCGAATCTGACCATCTTCGTATGATTCTTCTGGTGTCTCGAAGATAAGTGCATTATGAATTGATGTTTGTTTCTTTGCTGAAGCTGTTGCTTCAATAATAGTAATACTTTCGTTAGTAATGTCTATAGTTAAGACTTTATTACTTTTCGCCATATTATAGCCTCCCTCGCTAATCAGTAGTTTAATATACAAGCTTATCTAAGCCTGCCATTGATAGGTACCAGCTTACAAGCCATTGTCCCCATATCATTGCTATAAATATGCCCATAGATAGATATGGACCAAAAGCCAATACGTGATTGCCTTTTTTAATTGCCATAATAATAAGATGAATAATCGCACCTAGTACGCACCCTATCATTAATGCTAATAAATTAAGTTTCCAGCCTAACAGTAAGCCAGCCGCTGCCATTAATTTGATGTCGCCGCCTCCTATAACACCATCATATTCTGTAACCTTACTTCCTACAAAATTGACTAGTAATAAAAAACCGCTGACTGCAAAAAGACCAATTATATATTCTAACAATTTATCAATATTACAAAATAAATTAATTAGTCCTAAAATTAAAATCATTATATTATATTCAACCGGAATATATTGTGTATTCCAGTCTATTACACTTATGTGTATAAGTATAGTTGTACACAGACAATATACGAATGTACTTATTGTAATTCCACACATACAATAAATAAATGCATACAATATACCATTAAAACACATAAAAACCAGTGTTCTCTTCTTAAAAATCTTAGATATATATTTGCATTTGTTTTTAATAAATATGTAACTTAGTAACGTGAATTCAAATAGCCATTTCGAATTCATTATAGGTATATTCTTATTAGCAACACAATCTCTGCACGAATCACATTGCTTACACTTCTCACTCTCTTCTTCCATAATCTTTATAAAATCAACCAGTGAATATATACCCATCATTGGAATTGCAATTATCAATCCTGCAATGAAAAACATCACAATAATCCATATATCCATATCATATCCTGCCTTACGTAGATATACACATACTACGCATAATTTGCGTAGTATGTGTTATTGTGTTACTTATTAGTTTGAAGCCTTTTCTAACTTAGGATCAACAACAGGGTATGCCATAAGATCCGGACCAACAAAAACTTCTACTGTACTTGTAGCTGGGTTAATTGTTACATAGTAATTAGTATCACCAATCTCTTCACCATCAGCATCTTTTTTAGATTTGATTTGCATAGTAGACCATGATGATAATGCCTCAGTTAAAGCATCTTGGAATGCTTGATCTCCACCAATTTCAGATAATGCTGTTGCAGTATCAACAGTTGGTGCAGCTTGGAAACCATCCTCATCAGCTAAAGCTGAAGTGATTGCTGATGCAATTGTTTGTGCATTACTTACGTCAGAACTTAATCTTGACTTGTTGATGTACTTAATTAGAGCTGGAGCGATAGCACCTGCTAAGATAGCCATAATCGCGATAACGATTATAAGCTCAACCATTGAGAAACCTTTGTTTGTTTTTTTCATAATTCATTCTCCTTTTCTTATATAAAAAATTATATATTACAACTGCTGTATCTACTCAGCAGCAATAATCTAGTTACATACAATAAGTACTTCATACTTACTGTTACATACTATAAACACTTCGTATTTATAGTTGTAATACACATTTTCACACTTGCGAGCAAGTGAAAATGTTGTATTACATGTTGTCAATACCATCGTACATAGATAACATCGGTCCGTAAATCGCAGCAACAATACCACCTACTACTACTGCTAGAACAACCATAGTTAACGGTTCCATCATTGCTGTAAGTTGTGATGTAGCCAAATCAACCTCATCATCATAATAATCAGCAACCTTCTCCATCATGGCTTCAATATTACCTGTCTCTTCACCAATCTTAACCATCTGCACAAGCATAGGTGGAAATAATTCCATCTCTCTAAGTGGTTTTGAAAGTGGCATACCTTTGGATACTTGAACCTTAGCATCCATAAGTCCATCTAAAAACAACTTATTACCCATCATCTTAGCTACTTGTTCTATAGCATCAAGAAGTGGTATACCAGCTGCCATAAGCGTACTTAACGTTCTTGCAAATCTAGCTGCACAAGACTGAACTGTAAGATTTCCAAACATAGGCATCTTAACAGCTACAGTTGAGAAGAACTGATCTCCTGCTGTTGTATTCTTGAATGTATAAATTCCAAACGCTGCACCTGCTACAACAATAGCAGCCAACCAACCCTTAGAAAGCAAGAAATTACTTATTGCTATCATTATTCTAGTTGCCAACGGTAATTCCATTCCCATATCATTGAACATATCTGCAAAAGTCGGGATAACAACAACCATCATAACTATTACTACCAATACTGCAACTATACATACCATTATAGGATATGTAAGTGCTCCCTTAATCTTACCTTTAAGTGCAGCATCCTTCTCAAAATGAGTTGATAACCTCTCGAATGCAACCTCCATACTACCTGAAGCTTCACCAGCAGCTACCATGTTAATTAATATTGGTGGGAATATCTTAGGATTAAGCTTAAATCCATCTGCTAATGTTCCACCCTTCTCTACAAATGCTTGTGTTTCCTTAAGAGCTCTCTGTAAGTTCTTATTAGGCATCTGCTCTGAAAGCATATCCAACGCCATTATAATAGTAACACCAGCATTAAGAACACTTACGAATTGCTTACAAAATACTGATAAATCTCTACTCTTAACCTTACTTCCGCCTAAATTAATATTAATATCTTTATCTAGCGCGCCTTGTTCATCAAGCTTTACTATCGTATATCCTTCAGCTTTTAATTTGTCCGAAGCCTTATCTTGTGAATTAGCTTCTATCGAACCTTTCTTGGTCTTGCCATCTTTGTCAAGAACCTTATAGCTATACATTGCCATAGTTATTCCTCCGACTCACATTCTTAATAATTCATCATGTAATCTTCTACAATTCCCTCTCGATTCACAATATTTGTGAACAAACCGTTAACAAATTGTATCTATTTACAATACTACAATATTTTAGTTACATTTGCAACATTTAAATAATATCTTTTGATTTTTTCGTCATATTGCACAAAGAACTACATCTTCTTCTTCATTGCCATCTGATCTTGAGAGTATATTAGACAATTCTCTCTACTTATAGCGCCCTCTCTATATAGGTCATATAAGTAATCATCCATTGTTACCATTCCTTGTTGTCTACTTGTCTGTATAGTTGATTGAATCTGATGAGTCTTTGCATCACGAATCAAACTTCTAATAGCCGGACTTGCAAGCATTACTTCGAATCCTGCAACACGTCCTCTTCCGTCTTCTGCTGGTAATAGTTGTTGTGATATAACACCTTCTAATACCATAGATAACTGGATACGAGTCTGTTGTTGTTGATGCGGTGGGAATACGTCGATTATACGGTCGATTGTACTCGCTGCGCCAATTGTATGTAGTGTTGAAAATACCAAGTGACCAGTCTCTGCCGCTGTTATGGCAATAGATATAGTCTCAAGGTCACGCATCTCTCCAACAAGAATGATATCTGGATCTTCACGAAGTGCTGCACGAAGTGCATTATTATAACTTAATGTATCCATACCTATCTCACGTTGATTAACTACTGATTTCTTGTGCTTATGCACATACTCTATCGGATCTTCTAGTGTAATTATATGATCTGTTAGATTCTCATTAGCCTTATTAATAATAGATGCTAGAGTTGTTGATTTACCAGAACCTGTAGGTCCAGTTACTACAACTAATCCTCTCTTTCTCTTATAAAGCTCAACTACTGGTTGTGGAATACCTAACATATCCGGTCTCGGTATCTCGGTATCAATCTTTCTATAAGCACCTGCCATACTTCCTCTATCCATGTATACATTAACACGGAAACGTCCAGTCTCTTCTGATGCAAATGAGAAATCCACTTCTCCTCTTTCTTTAAGTATAGCCTTATGTCTATCATTCATTGTAGATCCTAGAGCTTCCGCTGCCTCCTGTTGAGTAAGTGGTGGCATGTCTACATCTGTTAACTTACCATTAACTCTGAATTTTGGTGGTATACCAACTGCAATATGAACATCGGATACATTTCGTTCAACTGCAAATGCAAGTAATTCTTTCATGTCAAGCATATGTTTTCGTCCTTTCTATTATAACTTCTATTCTAATATTCATCTCCTGCTTCATATACAATCTTCTTCATTTCATTAAGAGATGTTATTCCTTGTAATACTAATTTACTAGCACCAAGCTTCAATGTTAACATTCCTTCATCTAGCGCTTGTTTCTCTATCTTATCTGCCGTAGCTCCCTCACTGATAACAGCTTGCAAACTTCTTGATACCGCCATTATCTCGTATACACCGATACGTCCAATATAACCTGTTTCTCCACAAATAGCACAACCGTGTGGTTCGTATATAACTATCTCTTCAGCTTCTGGAACATTCAATGCCGTCTTCTCATAATCTTCGGCATATCTAGGTTGCTTACAAGTACATAATCTTCTTACAAGACGTTGAGCTATTACACCAACCAACGCATCACCAACAACATAAGGTTCAATACCCATATCTATTAGACGAGTAACTGTACTAGCTGCCGAGTTAGTATGAAGTGTAGATACAACCAAGTGACCTGTGATAGCGGCTTTAACTGCAATCTGTGCAGTCTCACCATCACGAATCTCACCAATCATAATAATATCTGGATCTTGACGAAGTATAGATCTAAGTGCTGCTGCAAATGTCATATCTGCTTTAACATTAACTTGAACCTGATTAATACCGTCAATATTCGCCTCTACCGGATCCTCTACTGTTATAATATTAACATCTTCACTGTTAAGTTCGCTAAGTGATGTGTATAGAGTTGTTGACTTACCAGAACCTGTAGGCCCTGTAACAAGTATAATTCCATGTGGATTAGTAAGTATAGCATCAAATGCTTTAAGTTCTTCTGGTCCAAGTCCTAATGCACTCTTAGGCTTTGTAAGTCCTTCTTTGGATGTAAGACGCATAACCGTCTTCTCTCCATATACTGTTGGAAGCATAGATACACGGACATCAAATTCTTTTCTATCTACCATAATAGATATACGACCATCTTGTGGCTTTCTCTTCTCTGAAATATCCATTCCACCAATAATCTTGATACGAGCTGATATAGCTGATAATAAACTGTAATCATATGTCATAACTTGTTTTAATGCACCATCAATACGGTATCTAACACGTACGCTCATCTCTAATGGTTCAATATGAATATCGGAAGCCCTCTGTCTTACGCCGCCTTCCAATATCTGCTTAACCAATAATACGATAGGAGAATTGTTGATATCTTCATTCATCTCATTCTCTTCAGATTCACTAAGCATATCAGACTCTCTCTCTAGTCTATATTGCTCAGCTGCCTCCATCGCTTGTTGGTTACCATAATACTTACCAATTGCTTCACTAATCTCATCATCATTAGTAAGCAATGGTTCTATCTGCATACCTGTGATAATTGATAAATCGTCAATCGCAATAATATCCATCGGATCAGACATTGCAACCTTAAGTATATTAGGGTTCATCTCGTCAAATTCTATAGGTATTACTCTATGTTTCATAGAGATATTCTCAGGTATTATTCTTAAAACTTCTTCTTCTAATTTACAACTCTTAAGTTCTATATAATCAATGCCCAATTGTTGTGTAAGTGTTGCATTAAGTAATTCTTGACTAATGAGGTTCAATTTTACTAAAACAGCACCTAACTTTCCACCCTCTGCTTTCTGAGATTGGAGAGCTTCTTGTAACTCTTCTTCTGTGATTGCACCTGCTGCTACTAGCAAATCACCAATCCTTATCTTCTTTCTTCCGCCGCCTATACGCATACTTCGTACCTCTCACGTTTTAATATAGTTTTCCTCAGTAAATTATATCACATATACGCTCAAAAATGAAACAAATAATATATTTTCAGCAATTTAATCAAAATGTTATGTTAATTATTACCATACTTATATTTTTTTTGTGGAAAAGCACTATTTTATAAGATTCAACATAGAATGAATTAAACACTCAATCGAGGTGTCGTCTTGCAGACCTTTAAAAAGCCTCTTACCCTTGATGAAGAACAACATTATTTAGAACTAAGCAAGGCTGGTGACCTTGAAGCCAGAAATATATTAGTAGAACGTAACCTACGACTAGTTGCTCATATCGTAAAAAAATACAATAATTTCGAAAGAGACATTGATGATCTAATATCCATCGGAACTATAGGCCTCATTAAAGCAATTAATACATATGATAGTTCGAAAGGTAATCGCTTGGTTACCTATGCTTCAAGGTGTATCGAAAACGAACTTCTTATGCTTCTTAGAAAGGAACGCAAATGTTCTAGAGAAGTTTCTCTTTACGAACCTATAGGCACTGACAAGGAAGGCAACGAAATCAATCTACTTGATATATTAGAGAATGACGAACGAACTGCCCTAAATACTCTAATATATAAAAATAACGTAAGTAATATATATAACCACTTAAACAAAACTCTAGATAACAGAGAAAAAGAAGTCATAATTATGCGTTACGGATTGTACGACACCAACCCTCTTACACAACGTGAAATAGCTGTCAAACTCAACATTTCTCGTTCCTATGTGTCTAGAATAGAGAAGAAAGCACTAAAAAAATTATTTTCTGTATTAAAATAGGTGTGCCATATCTGACACACCTATTTTATGCTTTAATTCTTAAAATTGTTCCTATTTCCAAATCAGCATCTATTCTAATATATAGTTTTTGTTTAGGATGTGGTGCTGAATCCATATTGTTCATCTTATCATCATATATAGCTTCCACTAATACTTCTTGATTATTACCATTAAACAACATAATCTCTATCTTATCACCAATACTAAATTTGTTCTTCTGTTCTATCATATACAAACCATCTTCAGTAATATCATTAATCATTCCTAAATAAGTATATTCTTTCACATAAGTATTACTATCATATATCTGTGTTGTCTCATCTGTCTTACCAAAATAGAACCCTGTCGTAAACTGACGATACGTACATTTTGCAATCTCAGTCTTATAATACTCAATATTATTTTCATATTTCTCAGGAGATTCAAGATAATCATCTATAGCTTTTCTATAAGTTCTAGCAACTGTAGCAACATATAGAGCAGTCTTCATTCTTCCTTCTATCTTGAAGCTATCTATTCCTGCTTCTATCATTTGAGGAATATATTCTATCATACACAAATCTTTGGAATTAAAAATATATGTTCCCCTATCATCTTCATTAATAGGCATATATTCTCCTGGTCTAGTCTCTTCCACTATACTGTACTTCCATCTACAAGGATGTGTGCAAGCTCCTTGGTTTGCTCCTCGCCCAGTAAAATAATTACTCAATAAGCATCTTCCCGAATATGATATACACATAGCTCCATGTATAAATGACTCTATCTCCATATCCTCCGGAATATTTTCTCTTATCTCCTTTATCTCAGCCAAAGATAATTCTCTTGCTGACACTACTCGTTTAGCACCTAAGCTATGCCAAAATCTATAAGTTCCATAATTAGTATTATTAGCTTGTGTGCTTATATGAATCTCAACTTCAGGTAATATCTCTCTTGCCATTGTAAATATTGCTGGATCAGATATTATAAGAGCATCTGGTTTAACCTGCTTAAGTTCTATAAAATACTCTCTAATTCCATCTAAATCTTCATTATGAGCAAATATATTGACAGTTATAAACACTCTAACATTTCTATCATGTGCATATTTAACGCCCTCTATCATATCTTCAACAGAAAAATTCCTAGCCTTAGCTCTAAGTCCAAACATTTCTCCACCAATATACACAGCATCTGCTCCATATAATACAGCTGTCTTCAAAACCTCTAAACTTCCTGCTGGAATTAATAATTCTGGTCTTCTCATATCTATTCTCCCACTCTAGTACTAATAGCCAGACCATCGCCTATTGGTACAATAGCCGTCTCTATTCCTTCTAGATTTTTTAATGTATATAAATACTCTCTCATTCTTGAGTGTATAGTTCTGTTTCTCTTATTAACAGTAAAATGTGATTCTAATACATCTCCATCTTGTAATACGTTGTCAGATATAATAACTCCATCTCCAGACAACAAACGTAACACATCAGGCAAAAAGTTAATGTATTGCCCTTTCGCTGCATCCATAAATATCATGTCATAACTATCATCTAAACCTTTAAGGATATCTGTTGCATCCCCTTCGAGCAAAGTTATCTTATCTTGTTTGTTAGCTAATGCTATATTTTCAATTGCCTTCTGAATTCTAGGCTCATATTTTTCTATAGTAGTTATATGTCCTTCTTCCCCAATGTATTGACTCATATATATTGAAGAAAATCCTACAGCTGTTCCTATTTCCAAAATTCTTTTCGGTTTCTTTGTTAAAATCATAACTTTTATTAATTCTTTTGTTTCTCTTCTAATTATCGGCACTTCATCTTCAAGAGCTTCTCTCTCTATCTTTGCCACAATTTCGTTATCATCCTTGTTCATAGAATTAATAAACGATGTAATCCTCTCATCTACTATCATTTACTTACTATCCTCACTTACTTTACCGCACAGCGTATCTATAATCTCATCCGTAGTCATGGATGGACTTAAGATATAAGTTCCTGGCATCAATTCACTACTATACTTACCTAGTTTGATTCTACATAACATAACCCACCTGTTATCTATAACACCCGAATCTTCTAGTGTCTCCACTATCTCTAACGAAGATGAATCAGGTAGTATAACCACCGATATCTCCGACTTGTCACTAGCATTATATGAAGTGTTTCCGAATAGTTTATAACCAAATTGGTACGAAAGAATAAATACTTGTATCAACAATAATACGATTACCGAATTAATTAATAACGAAAATGCAAATTTCAAACTACCTATTGCAACTGATTTATTTTCACCTTCTAGAGGCTCTAACTCTTTTTTCTTTTTCTTCTGACTTGTCTTAGAAGATTTCGCATCAACTGATTCTTTATCTTTCACTTTCTTCTCAGATTCTACAGTCGCTGCCACTTGTCTCTTTGCTGGTTCTACAGCCTCTGTCACTTGACTTTTTGTAGGTTCCTTCTTCTCAGCACGTACATTAGTAGTCATAGCCCCTGGCGAACTAATTCTATCTAGTTCTGCGGCCGCAGCTGCTACCATTTCTCTTCTAACTCGATTAGTCTCCTCTAGTTGTCTACTATTAGCTTTTGCTAATTCGGCTTTACTCATAACAACATTTGATTTTCTAACCGGTTTCCCACCTAATTGATTTGCCTTAGATTCATTTGTATTATTATTTGTCATAGTTGGTCTCCTACATATACTCTGTATGCATTATTACTAAGCTTGAAAACTCTATCTTGTAATAGTATCAATTAATAAAATCGAAATCAAAATCCAAAGAATTTGCTATGGAACCATACACCTCTTGCATAAGTCTACATATCCTTTGCTCAGCTATTAAAAATTCATTAACTCTCGAATTATATAATATTTTCTCATACTCATTACTCAAAGCCACTGTATCTTCATATACGTTTCTGTCTTCGCTATTGCTCTGCAACTCAAAATTCCTTCTTCTAAATTCATTAAGAGTATTGTATAAATCCATATCTTCTTTCAAACGATTCTTAGTTCTTATATAATGGTTATATTCGTTACTTTGTCTTATCTTGATATTCAATTGTTTACTTTGATATATAACATCTTTCATACAATCACCTACTATAATTTAGTAATGCACTTTTTCTGTTTACATGACTGAAATTGCACATATAAATCAATTTCCTATACTTCTGTAATAATTGGTAACACCATAGGATTTCTCTTAGTTTTCTTCCACAAAAATTCTCCTAGAGAATCTTTTATCTTACCTTTTATCTTGCCCCAGTCAGTAATATTTTTTCTACTACATTCATCCAAAGCATCTTGCACAACCATTCTACAATCATCCATCAATGTCTCTGATTCTCTTACATATACAAAACCTCTTGATACAATGTCTGGTCCTGATATAACTTGATTACTATGTTTTTCAAGTGTCACTACTACTATCATTAATCCATTTTGTGATAACTGTTGTCTATCTCTTAAAACAATATTTCCAACATCACCAACACCGAGACCATCTACAAATATTCCACCTGAAGGGGCTTTTCCTATTACATTAGCCTTCTCTGGTGATATTTCCAATATATCTCCTGTAGATAAAATCTTAACATTCTTCTTATCAACACCCATATCTACTGCTAATTCTGCATGTCTCTTTAAATGTCTATATTCCCCATGAACCGGTATTGCAAACTTCGGTCTTGTAAGTGCATATATAAGTTTTAATTCTTCTTGGCATGCATGTCCTGAAACATGAGTGTCTTGAAATACTACTTTGGCACCCTTTTGCTCAAGTTCATTAATAACTTTGAATATAGCTTTTTCATTTCCAGGAATAGGGCTTGAACTAAATATTACAGTATCACCTGGTTTAATAACTACTTTTCTATGAATAGACGCTGCCATTCTTGACAATGCAGCCATGTTCTCACCTTGACTACCCGTAGTAATAAGTACCAACTGTTCATCAGCATAATTCTTCATAGTTTCAATATCAATAAGTGTATTGTCTGGAATATTAATATAACCCAACTCTTGAGCTGTATGAATTATATTAACCATACTTCTTCCTTCAACAACTACTTTTCTAGCATATCTGTGTGCAGAATTGATAATCTGTTGTACACGATCTACGTTAGATGCAAATGTAGCTATTATAAGTCTATGGTCTCTATTGTCTGCAAATAAATTATCAAAAGTCTTACCTACTGTTCTCTCAGACATAGTATATCCAGGCCTCTCAACATTAGTACTATCTGCCATTAATGCCAATACACCCTTCTTGCCTAATTCTGCAAATCTAGGCAAATCCATTACTTCACCAAATACAGGTGTATAATCTACTTTGAAATCACCTGTATGAACAATAATTCCAGCCTTTGTATATATAGCTAATCCTGCTGAATCTGCTATAGAATGATTAGTTCTTATAAATTCTATTCTAAAGCATCCTAAGTTAATTATTTGTCCATGTTTCACAACCTTACGTTTTACTACTTTCATAAGACTATGTTCTCTTAATTTATTCTCTATTATACCCATAGTTAATTTTGTAGCATATATAGGCATATTAAGTTCTTTTTCTACATAAGGAATTGCTCCAATATGATCCTCATGAGCATGAGTTATCACTAATCCTTTTACTTTACTTGCATTTTCCTTAAGATATGTCACATCTGGTATTACCAAATCTATACCTAACATATCATCTTCTGGAAATGATAACCCGCAGTCTATTACTATAATACTATCCTCATATTCGATAGCAGTAATATTCATTCCTATCTGTTCTAATCCTCCTAATGGGATTATCTTAACAGACGCATTTTCAATTGTTTTCAAAATCATACCTCCAAATCAATATCTTCTAATAATTCAGAGAATATTTTAAATATACTAGATAACTCTTTATCATCTTCGACTATTTCATATATAACAGTATCGTCCGATTCTATCTTTGTTTCTTTTAATATTAAACATTCTCCGTCCTCGTCCTCTTCACTATCAGTAACGAGTATATAATTAGTACCCACAAGCGTTGTTTGCTCTAGTACATAAAAATCAACTTTTTCTCCGTCTTCTGTTTCAAAAGTAATAACCTTTGTTTCTTCCATTCTACATTGCCCTTTCACATACGCTAATACTATTTAGAATTAGCATCCAAATAATTTTGTAATATAATAGCTGCCGCCATCTTATCTATATAGTCTTTTCTATTCTCTCTTCTTACACCAGTATCCATTAGTATTCTCTCTGATTCCTTAGTTGTAAGTCTCTCATCCCAAAGCACAACCAAAAGACCTGTACGCCTCTCCAAATTTTCTTTGAATTCTTCAGTGGCTACAGCTCTTTCTCCAATAGTATTATTCATATTTTTAGGATATCCCAAAATTATTTTATCTATATCGTTCTCTTCTATAAGCTCTTCTATACGTGCTAGGGTTTGTCTCAACTTATTCTCAGATTTTCTAGTTATGGTCTCAATAGGTTGAGCTGTAATCAATAATCCATCGCTAATTGCAACTCCTACCGTCTTTGATCCATAGTCTAGTCCCATAATTTTCATATTGTTCCTCTACTTTAACTTTGTATTAATATAATGCTCTAGTAGCACTTCTATAATCTCATCACGTTCAGCTTTCATAATTAAACTTCTTGCTCCCTTATGACTTGTTATATATGTAGGGTCTCCACTCATAACATATCCAACTATTTGACTAACAGGATTATATCCTTTTTCCACAAGTGCTTCATATACTTGTGCAAGTACATCCTCTACTTCTATTACATTGTCTTTTACTACTTTAACATATTGTGTATTATCTAAACTCATTTTCTCACGTCCTTAAAATATATATATTATAATATTAATATAAATCCAAATAAATATCAACCAATATATTGCAAACAATTACTACCGTGGTTTATATTCTATATCTAAAATCTGATTTATACTTGTTTCTTCTAGTTTTTTTGTTACCTTGATATATCTCTTAGAATGTCCAGTATACATTGTATTTCCGTCTTTTTCTACCTTCTCTTCTATTAATACACTTAGTTTTTCACCAATAAAACTATCTTCAAATTGTTTTTTATTTTTATCTGCTAATTCAAGTAATTTGTCACTTCTTACATTTTTAATGTTTTCTGGAACTTGATTCGGCATATTCTCTGCTACTGTTCCTTTTCTAACAGAATATTTGAATATATGCATTTCATACAAATTAAGTTTAACTAGAGCTTCATACGTTACATTGAATTCTTCCTGTGTTTCTCCAGGAAATCCTACAATAACATCCGTAGTTATAGCTGGTCGATCATAATATTTCCTTAACAGATCACAACTTGCCATATATTCTTCTATAGTATATTTTCTATTCATTCTCTGTAGTGTGTCATTACATCCACTCTGTAACGACAAGTGAAAATGAGGACAAACTTTCTCATTATTGTATATTCCACTTACAAATTCTTCTGTTATTATTCTAGGTTCAAGAGATCCTAATCTTATCCTCTTGACTCCTTCTATATCACTAATAACATTTATCAAGTACAACAAATCTATATTTTTATCTTCAAAATCCACACCATAAGAAGAAATATGTATTCCTGTAAACACTATCTCTTTAATGCCATTATTAGTCAATGCCACTATTTCAGCTAATATATCTTCTACACTTCTGCTTCTTACTCGTCCTCTTACATAAGGAATTATACAATACGAACAAAATTGATTGCATCCATCTTGTATCTTTACATAAGCTCTTGTATGATCCATTATCTTTGTTAAATGAAAACTCTCATATTCTTGTTTTTCATTTATATCTACATAATTACCAGCTATATTATTATCTATAACGTATTGATTCAATATATCTATAATTTCTTTCTTTTTATTATTGCCAATAACTATATCTATTGATTCATCTAGTTCAAGTTCTTCCTTTGCTGCGTTAACATAGCATCCTGCAACAACAATAATAGAATTCGGATTCTTTCTCTTCATTCTATGAATCATCTGTCTAGATTTCTTCTCTGCCATATTAGTAACAGAGCATGTATTTATAATGTATACGTCTGCGTTATTTTCTGAATCTATAATTTCATAGCCATCTTGTTCTAACAATTCTGCCATTCCATCCGATTCATATTTATTAACTTTGCATCCCAAAGTAACAATTGCTGCAGTTTTTTTATTTATATTTTTATCCATATTTTAAAATTCTCCGATATTTTAACACAATTTCATTGATTTTTTTGCCTATTTAAACATTTTAATCAAAACTTTTTTAGATAGTTTGTATATTGACTTTTTCTACCATTGCATATACTATAAGGGTAAATAACATAAACAAGGAGGATATATTTTTATGAAGACAGTACAAATTTCATTAAATTCAATTGATAAGGTAAAGAGTTTTGTTAACGATATCAGCAAATTTGACGCTGAGTTCGATTTAGTATCTGGTAGATATGTAATTGACGCTAAGTCTATTATGGGTATTTTCAGTTTAGATATTTCTAAGCCAATCGACCTTAATATACATGCAGAATCAAACATCGAAGAGATCTTAGCAGTTCTTGCACCATACCTAGTATAATCTACAACGTGCAAGCAATAATCAGGACAGACAACTTAGTCTGTCCTTTTTATTTACTCTATATCTATACTATTTTCTTACCCAAGTTAACTCCGCTGTATCTACTGCTACTTTTATCATATCATCAATTACATCTGCAAGTTTTTCCTCTGATTCTTCTATACGTTCAAGTATAGGTCTTGTAACTGGATGTTTCGCAACAAATGTTGTACAACAATCTTCATATGGTTGTATCGATGTCTCGTATGTACCTATCTTCTCAGATATATCGATTATCTCTTGCTTATCCATTCCGATACACGGTCTATATATAGGCATTGTCGCGATATTATCTATTACTCCAAGACTTTGTAACGTTTGACTTGACACTTGTCCTATTGATTCCCCTGTAATTATTGCTAGACTATCTGTTTTCTTAGCTATCTCTTCTGCTATTTTAACCATATATCTTTTCATAATAATTGTAAGTTCTTCATGTGGACATCTATCATATATCATTAATTGAATATCTGTAAAGTTTACAATATGTAAATTAATTGTTCCAGCATACTCTGATACTAAAGCCGCTAGATCCACTACCTTTTGCTTTGCTCTCTCACTTGTATATGGTGATGCATGAAAATATACCGCATCAAGATATACACCTCTCTTAGCTATCATATACGCAGCTACAGGACTATCAATTCCTCCTGATAATAACACTGTTGCTCTACCGTTAGTTCCAACTGGAAGCCCACCAGCACCTGGTACTATTACTGAATATATATATACTTGCTTTCTTATTTCTACGTTAAGCATAACATCTGGTTTGTGAACGTCTACTTTTAACTCTGGAAATTTCTCTAATAATATATGGCCGAGTTCCATATTAATTTCCATAGAATCCATAGGGTAAGACTTTCCTGCACGTCTTGCATTTACTTTAAATGTTATATTTTTATTATCATAACATTCATCAAAATACTCTATTACTTTGTTCGTTACATTTTCGAACTCAATATCTTCTACTATCACAACTGGACATATAGCGCTAATACCAAATATCTTTGTAAGCTTAGCCATTACATCTTCATAATCATATTCTGACTCAGCTTCTACAAATATACGTCCATATTCTTTACGCACATTAAAGCTACCTAACTTCTTCAATCTTTTTCTTATCTCTCTACATAATGTATCCTCAAATACATATCTGTTTTTTCCTTTTGTACCTATCTCTGCATATTTAATCAACAGTGCTTTGTATTCCATTATATATATCTCCTCAAATAATAATTATTTTCTAACGTATTTTCTAAGCATAGGTAATAACTCACCTATAGTCTTTACCGTATATTCTATATCCTCTAGGGTATTATAGCAAGAAAAACTAAATCTAAGTGTAGAATCTAACATATTCTTGTCTACGTCTATTGCTTGCAGAACACCACTTATACCCGGATGCTTTGCTGAGCAAGCCGAACCCGATGACACATATATCCCTTTGTCTTCTAAGGCATGTAGCATAACTTCGCTTCTAACACCGCCAAAACTTATGTTGGCAATATGTGGAGCTTCTTTTGAATTATTTACTATATTATCAAATTTCATTACTCCATCAATAAATGCTTCTTTTACTATTTTATAATGTTCTAATCGTTTATCTAAATCTTTATATATAACCTCTGTTGCTTTTCCTAGCCCTGCTATTCCTGGTACATTTTCTGTTCCAGAACGCATATTTTTTTGTTGTCCTCCACCATATATTATAGGTTTTACTTTAACTTTATCTCCTATATATAAGAAACCAATTCCCTTTGGTCCATGTATCTTATGTCCGCTTACTGACAACATATCAATACCCATTCTTTTCGGATATATATGCATCTTACCAAATCCTTGTATTCCATCAACGTGATATACCACATTTGGATTAACGCTTTTTATAAATTTTGATATCGCTTCTATTGGTTGTATAGAACCCACTTCATTATTAACAAGCATTGTAGATACTAATATCGTATCTTCTCTCATTACTTGTTTTAACTGTTCCATATTTATTAGTCCATCTTTATCTACTTCCAAAAATGTAATCTCATATCCTTGTTCTTCTAAAAATATAAGAGGATTATACACTGATGGGTGCTCTATATTAGTAGATATTATATGTTTACCTGCTCTTCTATTTGCTAAAGCTCCACCTATTAATGCTTGATTATTAGATTCTGTTCCACCTGATGTAAATACAATATTTTTTGCATCTACTTTTAATTCTTTCGATATTACATCTTTAGAATACTTAATGTATTTTTCTGCATCTACACCTTTTTGATGTAGGGACGATGGATTACCATAATTAACATCCATTGCTTCTATCATTATCTCACTTACCTCTGGAAAAATCCTAGTGGTAGCTGCATTATCCAAATATACTTCCATAAAATACTCCTATCCTAAATATATAACTATCTAATCTTCTTCTAATTCAAACATTATTATAGACATAACTGCTAGTCCAGCCGTCTCTGTACGCAATATTCTATGACCTAGTGTTATTGGTATAGCTCCTATATTCTTAGCTTTGTCTACCTCTTCATCTGCAAATCCACCTTCAGGACCAATAAATATTCCTAAGCTTTTCTTGCCTCGTATATCTTTAATTACCTCTCTCGAATGTGCTATTCCCTTTGCATCTTCATAAGGTATTATATTCATGTCTAATGTACTTGCATATTCTATAGCTTCCTTATAAGTCATAACAGAACTAACAGTAGGTACAATTCCTCGCTTCGACTGTTTAGCTGCCGCCATAGCAATAGCATTAAATCTCTCTATTTTCTTACTTGCTTTTTTATCATCTAATTTTACTATAGTTCTCTTTGTCATTACTGGAACGATTTCTGTTACTCCAAGTTCTACAACTTTCTGAATTATAAGTTCCATCTTATCTGATTTGGGATAACCTTGAAACAATACTATATTAACAGCTAATTCAGCATTAGTTCCTACAATATCTTCAATTTTATTAATTATTACATCTTCTTGCATATCATATATAGAACAAATATATTCTTTTGCTTCACCGTCACTAATGGTAATCTTATCTCCAACATTTAACCTCAAAACATTCTTAATGTGATTAACATCCGCTCCCTCAATATTAATATATTCATCTATTGTAGTATCACCTGTCACAAAAAATCTATACATATCTTTCTCTTTCCCTAAAAAGGAAGTGTCTCTCAACACTTCCCTTATAAATATTATTAAGCTATACGCTACTATTTTACTTCAACTACCCACTCATGTGGATCTTCAATCTTGCCTAATTGAATACCTGTAACTGTATCATATAATTTCTGACTTATCTCGCCAATGCCACCTTCCCTAACTACCATTATGCGTTCTTCCCATCTTAGTTGTCCTACTGGTGAAATTATAGCTGCTGTTCCAGTTCCCCAAACTTCTTCCAATGTTCCATCCATAGATGCTTCGTATATCTCATCAATTGATATTCTTCTCTCTTCTACTGGAAGACCCCAATCTCTACATAATTGTAAAACAGAATCTCTAGTAACACCTGGTAATATACTACCATTAAGCTTAGGCGTTACTACTGTACCATTAATTTTAAAGAAGATATTCATTGCTCCAACTTCTTCGATGTATTTACGCTCAACTCCATCAAGCCATAATACTTGCGAATAACCTTCGTCATGAGCCTTTACTTGTGATTTGATACTTGCCACATAGTTACCACCAACCTTAGCTTCACCTATACCACCTTTAACAGCTCTAACATATTCATCTTCAACCCATATCTTAACTGGATCTAATCCTTCTGGATAATATAATCCACTTGGTGATAATATAATCATAAACTTATATGTATTAGATGGCCTAACACCTAAAAATGGATCTGTTGCAATTATAAATGGTCTTACATATAAAGAAGTACCTTCTTTTTTAGGAATCCAATCTTCATCAACTTTAATAACTGCTTTCAATGCATCCAAGAAATCTTCTGGGTTAATCTCAGGTATGCATATTCTATCGTTAGTTCTATTTGCTCTCTCAATATTCTTCTGAGGTCTAAACATTAATGTACGTCCATCAACTGATTTATAAGCCTTAAGACCTTCAAACATCTCCTGTCCGTAATGAAATACCATTGCTGCTGGCGATAATACAATATCCTGATAAGGTACTACTCTTGCATCGTACCAACCTTTTCCTACTTCATAATCCATTATAAACATATGATCAGTAAAATTAACACCAAACTTAAGCGGGTCATCCGCTGCTGGTTTCTCCTTTGGAGTCTTTGTTAATTCATATCTGATATCTAACATAATTCATCCTTCTCTCTATCTAAAATTATTGTAACAGTTCAGCCATAAGCTCGATTTCACTTCGCTTCATCTCAAATTATTATCTAACTTTTGTATTGTAAAGTCAATATTTTTAATTACATTTGTTTAGGATTCTTATTCTCATATTTGTAGAAATAATATTCTAAATCAAAATAAGTTTGTTCATCACTGTCAGCTGTTACCTTCCAGTTATCTAATTTATCTAAATCAGGGAAATACGTATCAGCTGCATATTTGTAATCAATCTTAGTTACATGAGCAGTATCACAATACTCATATAAAGCATCATATACGCTTCCTCCACCTATTACATAGATGTCTTTGCTATCATATTTCTTAAGCTCTTCAAATAATTCTTCTATAGAATGTACAATTATTGCATCTTTAACACTATAATTCATATCTCTTGTTAACACTATATTGGTTCTATTCTTTAAAGGTAATCCATTAGGAAATTCAGCTAATGTCTTTCTTCCTAATACTACAACATGTCCTGTTGTTACCTCTCTAAAAAACTTCTGATCATCTGGTATTCTTACAAGTAATTGCCCTTTGTTTCCAATTGCCCAATTACTATCAACTGCTACTATTAGGTTCATTTTAACTACTCCTTATCTATAAGGTTATTGTATATGCTATATTGCTATCGGTATGTCTTTTATCTGTGCTCCTGCATCATAATCTTCTATTATAAAATCATCTACTGTAAATTCATAGAAATCCTTAATATCTGGATTCATAGAAAACTTAGGTGCTGGATATGTTGGTCTCTCTATTAACTCTTTCACTATATCTATATGCCTATCATATATATGAGCATCAGCTATGACGTGAACAAATTCTCCTGGTTCAAATCCACAAACTTGAGCCAACATATATACTAAAACTGAATACTGTACCACGTTCCAGTTATTAGCTGCTAATATGTCTTGCGAACGCTGATTAAGTATTGCATTTAATTTATTATCTGTTACATTAAATGTCATACTGTACGCACAAGGATATAGATTCATCTCAGATAAGTCCTCATGCACATATATATTAGTCATAATTCTTCTACTATATGGATTATTTTTTAAATCATATATTACTCTATCAACTTGATCCATCATTCCTTCACTATATTGATGTTTGACCCCTAATTGATATCCATAAGCTTTACCTATCGATCCATCTTCGTCAGCCCAACTATCCCATATATGACTTTTCAAATCATTAACGTTATTTGATTTCTTCTGCCATATCCATAAAAGTTCATCTATTGCTGATTTTATATATGTTTTTCTAAGAGTTAATGCTGGAAATTCTTTCGACAAATCATATCTATTAACCACACCAAATCTCTTTATTGTATACGCGTATGTCCCATCTTCCCATTTAGGTCTAACTTTTTCACCTTCTGTGCTATATCCGTTATCAATTATATCTTTGCACATATCTATAAATAATTTATCCGCTAAGCTCATATAACCCTCCAAAACAATTATTTTAATAATTTTGAATATTTATTATTACTCTACACATTCTAACCTATAATAAGGTTTTATGCAAATTGTATGTCATATATTTTCTTGCTCTCCATCATATATAATATGTATATATCCTTTTCTCTTTGCCCATTTATATACTAATATGTTATAATCAATATTAGTCAACATTGACAAGTGATAATTATTCATCATAACCGATGCTAGACAATCACAAGTTCTCTTTATAAGCTAATATTTTGGAGGTAACTATGAACAAAATCAATATTTCAACCCTACTTAAAAATATTAGAATAGCCCGAAATTATACCCAACAAGATATTGGAGCCATACTTAATCTCTCAAGACAGGGTTATGCAAGATACGAACAAGGTAATTGTTCACCATCTTTAAGAATGTTAGAGGAATTATCTGATTTCTACAATATCTCTCTTGATTATTTCATAGGCTATTCCAACAATTCAAATATTTCTTTAATTAGCACTAATGATATATCCAAATCTCAATATAGTGCTATTTCTAATGCCATCAATACAGATGAGCTTAACAAATTATTGGTTGATTATTCTAAACTCAATTCTGATGAACGCAATGACGTTCAATTATATATTTCTCACAAATTCCAACTCAGACACAAAATTTAATTAGATCCATTCTTTTTCCTACAACGCAAAAAATCAACACTTTGTTGATTTTTCTTATTTATTAACTTTTTAGTTGTATTTACTGTTCTGAATTACATCTTTTGCTATAATGTAAAAAGGAGGTGCAATATGGCGAAAAATTTGGGCAATATTCTTAGAAATTTAAGAGAATCTTATGGCTACAAACAGTATGACATAAGTAAATATCTTAGTTTATCTAATCAAGCTTATTCTAATTACGAGACAGGTACTCGTACCCCAGATGTATCAACTTTATTGAGATTAGCACAATTTTATAATGTAGATTTCTATTTGCTGATAGCAACTCTTATACCTGCTGATTTTGACTATTCTAATTACAATGTTAAATCTGATACTTTTAACATGTATAAGAATCTTTCCGATATTGATTTTGAAATGTTGCACAACTTCAGAAAATTATCTAGTCACGATCAAGAAGATATTCTTGAATTTACAAAAATTAAAGCTGTACGAAATAACTCAAAATAAAAAAGACTCCAAGTTCACAACTTAGAGTCTTTTTTATTATCTATTATATAAATATAATTCTGTATAAAATATTCCACTTAGCATATCAATGCTTCTTGTATTACATGCATATCCCGCTATTACTTTATCCGGTAATACTCTCTTAATTGTCTCTACTGTATATTTATCAACACTATCTACAGGATATAAGCAAATAGCATCCGCCCCTAAAGATATTACCTTATTACTCTCATATACTGTAGCACCTACCATCATACAATATATATCTCTTGCCTTAGCAAATATACCTATCTCTTCTAATTCACCTATTGCAACAATAAATTGAGCACCACTATCTACAGCTAAAGAAGCTTGCTCTTTGGTAAGAACATCTACAACACCTATTATAATATCTGGATATTCTTCTGTTAATTGCGCAATACTTTTTATTGAATCTTTATTATTTATTGATATTGCAAAAATATTAGATCCTGATTCCATAATAGCTAAGCTTTTATCTATTATACTGCCTTCTGCTATTACTGGTATTCTTGCACCTTCTAATTTTGATTTTACTAGCTCTTTATTTCCATTATTACATCTCATCTTCTTTACATCTGGTAATGACTTGTAATTATCTAAAACACTCTCATTGATTTGCATATATGATAGTAGTCTCTTAACATACTCGTTATACTTTGTCGAATTATTAATATCACCATTTAGAAATGCATCTAACGTTGGTCTCGACATGTTTATTGCCTGTGACAACGTTACCTTAGTACACTTTCTATCCTTCATTATCGCTTTAATATTACCACCTATTCTTTTGCGGTCTGTAAATAAATATTCATACTCCATTATCTTATCCTCCTATACTGCCTTATCTATATTCTGTCCTGCAAGAAAGCTACCTTCTATTACTTTTCGTCCTGCATCATAAGGATTGTTTTTCTCATACTTTATTGTTGTATTGGTAACCCCACCTGCTACATAAGATTTTCCACATTCTGTACAAACACCCATTTTAAGTGTTACTGATGCTGATATTAACTTCGCACCCTCTGTAGAATTACTCTTAGATATAGCATTAGATACATGTTCTTGCTCATGACTTCTAACCTTAGAATACGAGCTCTCTGGCGAAATACGTCCTGGTGTCTTAAACGACACATTCTCATCAGAACCATCAACATATTCTCTTGTTTTGCATGTTTGACATTCTACTTCTTTTACTATATTCGAGGAATCAACATTATTAGCAGTATTAATATTGGTAACTCTATCTACATTGCTTATTGGCACTATATAGCTACTGCTCATACCAACTGCTCCTATACCACTCATAATCATTCCTCCTCTCATAATAAATGTAAAATATATTTTTATTATAACATAATAAATTTTTTTATCAAATATTTCAATAGGTTTAATATAATTTTAAGAATTTTTTATATACAAAGCAAAATCCTCCTGCGTAGATTTCGGTTATTTTCTGTATCTACGTAAGAGGATCCTATCAAGTCCATAAGAAACTTTAATTATAAATTATATTTCACATATATTAACAAGCGTAAGATTATCTTTCTTAGTTTGTTCTAATGATGTTAGTAAGGCATTAGCTGTATCTAAACTTGTTAAACATGTAACTCCTGTTTCTACAGCATTTCTTCTTATAATGAATCCATCTTTGCTTCTCTCTACACCTTGAGTTGGTGTATCAATAATTAAATCTATTTCATGACTAAGTATTAAATCTAATAAGTTAGGGGATTCACATTCAACCTTATTTATATGTTTTGCTGGTATTCCATTTTCGTTAAGAACTTTACATGTACTTCTCGTAGAATATATTTCATATCCTAATGCAGTAAATCTTTTTCCAATATTAACAGCATCTGGTTTGTCAGAATCTTTAACTGTAAGTATCATTTTTTTATGTTGTGGCAGATTAATTCCTGCACCTAAAAATGCTTTATATAGAGCCTCATTAAAGTCTTTTGATATACCTAAACATTCACCCGTAGATTTCATTTCAGGGCCTAGACTTACTTCTGCACCTCTTAGCTTCTCAAATGAAAATACTGGCATCTTAACAGCAAAGTATTCTGATTCTGGTTGTAACCCTGACTTATAACCTAAGTCCTCTATCTTCTCTCCTATTATTACCCTAGAAGCTAAATCTACAATAGGTATTCCTGTTACCTTACTTATATATGGTACCGTTCTACTCGAACGCGGATTAACTTCTATTACATATACCTTATCTTCATATATTATAAATTGAATATTTATTAATCCTATTACATGTAAGCTTTTTGCAAGTTTTCTTGTATATTCTTCTAACACCTTTTTAATCTTATCAGATACGCCTTGGGCTGGATATACTGATATACTATCACCTGAGTGAATACCTGCCCTCTCAACATGTTCCATTATACCTGGTATAATTATATCTTCACCATCGCACACTGCATCAACTTCGACCTCTTTACCCATAATGTATTTATCTATAAGTATTGGATGTTCTTGTACATGGCGATTAATAATCTCCATAAACTCTATAATATCATTATCTGATATTGCTATTTGCATTCCTTGACCACCTAATACATAAGATGGACGAATAAGCACTGGATATCCTAATTCATTAGCTGCTTTCAATGCTTCTTCACATGTAAATACAGTTGTTCCTGCAGGTCTTGGTATTTGACACTGTTCTAATATCTCATCAAATAATTCTCTGTCTTCTGCCGCATCTACATTTTCTGCGCTAGTACCTAGTATTGGTACTCCCATTTTTATTAGGCTTTCAGTTAGTTTAATAGCTGTCTGACCACCAAATTGAACTACCGCTCCATCAGGTTTTTCTAACCTTACTATAGCCTCTACATCCTCTGTTGTTAATGGTTCAAAATATAGTTTATCTGCTATATCAAAATCGGTACTTACTGTTTCAGGATTATTATTAACTATTATTGTTTCATAACCTCGCTCACTTAATGCCCATGTGCTATGGACTGAACAATAATCAAATTCTATACCTTGACCTATACGAATTGGGCCTGAGCCTAATACCATAACTTTTTTCTTAGTCTTAACTGTATCAACTTCATTTTCACCATCATAGCAAGAATAGTAATAAGGTGTTTGTGCTTCAAATTCTGCTGCGCAAGTATCTACTACCTTAAAAGCAGCAAATATATTATATTTTCCACGAAGCTCTCTTACACTATTTTCTGTTATTCCTACTAAATGTCCTATTACTGAATCTGGAAATTCTATTCGCTTTGCTTCATATAATAATTCTTTATCTAAGTCTTTTGTTTCTATTAGTGCCACTTCCATATTTACTATGTTTGCTATCTTATCTAAAAACCATATATCAATCTTTGTTATATCATGTATCTCTTCTAGAGTTATACCTCTTCTAATAGCTTCTGCTATAACAAATACTCGTCTATCATCTATTTTATGAAGTCTCTTGCATATTTCTTCTAAAGGCTTTTGATCATAGTCTTCATATATTAAGCTATCAACATGTTGTTCTAGAGAACGTAATGCTTTCATAAGAGCACCTTCAAAGTTAGTACATATACTCATTACCTCTCCTGTAGCCTTCATCTGCGTTGTTAGGGAACGACTTGCCTTAACAAATTTATCAAATGGTAGTCTAGGCATTTTAACAACTACATAATCTAAGGCAGGTTCAAAACTTGCATATGTTTTTCCTGTAACAGCATTTTTAATCTCATCTAAATTGTATCCTAAAGCTATCTTGGCTGAAACCTTGGCTATTGGATATCCTGTTGCTTTAGATGCCAATGCTGATGAACGGCTAACACGAGGATTAACCTCTATAACACAGTATTCAAAAGTTGATGGATGAAGAGCATACTGCACGTTACATCCTCCTGTTATATTTAATTCTGTTATAATATTTAATGCTGATGTTCTTAACATCTGATATTCTTTGTCACCTAATGTTTGCGAAGGAGCAACAACTATGCTGTCACCTGTATGTACTCCTACAGGATCTAGATTTTCCATATTACATACTGCTATACATGTGCCATTTGCATCACGCATAACCTCATATTCAACTTCTTTCCAACCAGCTATACATCGTTCAACAAGAACCTGACCAACACGACTTAATCTTAATCCATTTTCTAATGTTTCTATAAAATCCTGTTCATTATCAACTATACCACCGCCGCTACCGCCTAGCGTATACGCTGGACGTAGCACTGCTGGATATCCAATAGTCTTTACAAATTCCAGACCCGCTTCAACTGTTGTTACAACTTCAGATGTTGCACACGGTTCTCCTATTTTCTCCATAGTCCTTTTGAATTCATCTCTGTCTTCTGCTTTCTTAATAGTCAATGATGTTGTTCCAATTAGATTAACATTATTTTCATTTAAAAATCCTGATTCTTCAAGTTCCATAGCTATATTAAGAGCTGCCTGACCACCTAATGTTGGCAATACACTGTCTGGGTTCTCTTTTAATATAATTTGTTTAACTACTTCCGGAGTAAGAGGTTCTATGTAGACTTTATCTGCAATATTTTTATCTGTCATTATTGTTGCTGGGTTAGAATTAATAAGTACAACAAATACGCCCTCTTCTTTAAGAGCTCTACACGCTTGTGTACCTGCATAATCAAATTCTGCCGCTTGACCTATAACAATGGGGCCCGAACCAATAACAACAACTTTTCTAATTTTATTATTCTTAGGCATTACTTTGACACCTCCATCATATTTATAAAATCATTAAATAGATAATCTGTATCTAGAGGTCCTGCACATGCTTCAGGATGAAATTGAACTGTCTGAACTTTTTTGTTCTTGTAGCGTACTCCTTCAACTGTACCATCATTAACATTTATAAAGCTAACCTCTGCAATATTTTCATCTAAATTTTCTGCCTTAACCATATATCCATGGTTTTGAGTAGATATAAACACTTTACCAGTTCTCAAATCTTTAACAGGGTGATTTGCTCCTCTGTGTCCGTATTTCATTTTTTCTGTATCTCCACCATTTGCAAGTGCTAATAATTGATGACCTAGACATATTGCAAACATGGGAATATTTGTAGCAAATATTTTCTTAATCTCTTCTATTGTTACAAAACATTCTTTTGGATCCCCAGGTCCATTAGTTAACATAACTCCGTCTGGTTTGCTATTAATAATTACTTCTGCATTAATATCTGCTGGATATACTGTTACATCACATTTTCTATTAACTAATGAATTAATAATATTTTTCTTAGCTCCCAAATCAATAACAGCAACCTTTAATCCATCACCACTATAATGTTCTATTTCTTTACACGTAACATCCATTACAACATTTCCGACTGTGTATTTCTTTAACACTGGTATAATTACATCCAAATCATAATTTTCATTAGTTGTAATCATTCCATTCATTGTACCTTTTTCTCTAAGTATCTTTGTAAGGGCTCTTGTATCAATTCCTTCTATACCTGTAATATTGTTCTGTGTTAAGAATTTCTCAATACTCACTTGACTACGAAAATTACTAGGTCTTTTGGCAATTTCCCTTACAATAAAGCCTGACTGCCATGGCTTATTTGCCTCCATATCTTCATAGCATACTCCGTAATTACCAATAAGAGGGTATGTCATACATACAGATTGACCTGCATAAGAAGGATCCGTTAAAATCTCTAAATATCCAGTCATTGATGTGTTAAAAACAATTTCACTAACAATTTCCTTAGTAGATCCTACACTTTTTCCTGTAAATACATTCCCATCTTCTAAAATAAGAAAAGCTTTCATAATTGTAATTTCCTTTCTTTCAAATTGTACAATGCGCCATTTTGGGCAAAAAAAAAGACACAAAGGTTCGAGATCATCCTCGAAGAGTCTTTTTCTATAGGTACTTAAATTGTTAGAATTCTATCACATGACTTTTATAAAAACAAGGTTTTTCAAAATTACCTAATTATATTAAGTTCATAACATAAACAACAAGTTGCCTAAGCAACTTGCCCTTAATTATATTATTTCTCTTCCTTTGTCTTCGAATATATACATCCACAGTATTCTTGTCTATACAAATTATATTCCTTTGATAATTCTATAGATCTCTTATATCCATTTTTCTTCTTAAAATCAGCATACAGATAATTAACATTATAACTATTTGATAGTTCCTCTCCTATCTCATTAATCCAAGTTGCGTTTTTGTGAGGACTTATTGACAAGGTAGTCGTAAAATAATCATAACCATTTTCTTTGGCATATATTGCTGCTTTTTCCATTCGTTGAAGATAACACTTATAACAACGCTCTCCACCTTCTGGAACAGTTTCTAACCCTCTTGCTATATTATAAAAATCTTCAGGTATGTACTCGCCTTCAACAAATGTAACTTTGTTACTCCATTGTATACCCTCGACAAATCTTTGTTGCTCTTCTTTTCTGTTCCTATATTCATCCTCTGGAAAAATATTAGGATTATAATAAAAAATAGTAACATTAAAGTACTTTGTTAAATATTCTAATACATAACTACTACACGGAGCACAACAACTATGTATCAATAGCGTAGGTATTTTCCCTGACTCCATGATTTGTTCAATAACTGAATCTGTTTTTTGTTGAAAATTCACAATTTGTTTCATACAAATTTACCTCTTTATTTAAATTTACAATACAACCCCTTATTAAGGTCATAGTTTTCGCACATATTTGTGCACTATTACCAATTGACTTTGTTAACAATATACAATATACTATTATTAAGATAAAAGTTATAATTAATATCAATGAATTTTGCATAATTTTTTGCATAAATATATAGAATTTACACATAGGAGGTGGCAACATGACAGTAGATCAAGCAATTAAAAAATACAAACTTGAACCTTTGAATATATATACTGCCAAAGCCAAAGCAAAAGAATTAAATGTTGACGAGGTATTATATATGAACGTCCAAAAAAATAAGTACGCATATATAGTAAAGGACGGCGCTCGTGGCATAATGCTTTACCAAGACGAGAAAAATATGTATACCAAAACATTTAAAGGACTTAAGATGTCTCCTCTTGAACCATAGTGCACATAAGTTTAATTCACATTAGGCTACTACTATTTTACAACATACTGATATTTTTATCAATGTTGTAATTAGCAGTAGCCTATTTAAGTTATTTATATAATTTTATAACTTGCCTTATCTTCATCAAATATCTTGTATCTTATAAAATCATCAACCAATATACATACTAAAGATAATCCCATCCATATAATAGAATATGGCAGACATATTTGTCCAAACAAATTATATGGAACCTCTGAATAATCCCATACATCTAACTTCAACCAAATATTTACCACTACTCCCGTTATAAATTCTATAGCTGTTATTATAACTGATCCCATAACCATTTGGCTAATCAACGCAACATTAAATCCAAATGCTTGATTAATAAGTCCTGTAAGTATAAAACATAATCCTCCACAAATTATCATTGATATATGCGAATATCCCCTATACAAAATTTCTAGAAAATAGTAAGCAAATCCCCCTAAAAGAAACATTGATAAGTATTTGTATATTTTATTACTATTAAGCAAACTAACCATCCTCTCTAACTTTATTATAGTTATTATTTGCTAACACTTCAAAAATATACATAAAAAAGCGAATATGTTCATATACATATCCGCTTAATAATTTATTCTACACTATAGTTAGGTGCTTCTTTTGTAATCTGTATATCATGTGGGTGACTTTCTTTTAATGATGCTGCCGATATCTTAACAAACTCTGCTTTCACTTGTAAATCTGCTATAGTCTGTGCTCCACAATATCCCATACCTGATCTAAGTCCTCCAAGTAATTGGAATACAGTATCTTCAACAGTACCCTTATATGCTACACGTCCTTCTACACCTTCTGGAACTAATTTCTTAGCATTTGCTTGGAAATATCTATCCTTACTTCCACACTCCATAGCTGCAATGGAACCCATACCTCTATATACTTTATATTTACGTCCTTGATATAATTCAAATTCTCCTGGTGACTCATCAGTTCCTGCAAACAAACTTCCCATCATACATACATTAGCACCTGCAGCTAACGCTTTTGTAATATCTCCTGAATATTTGATACCACCATCAGCTATAACTGGTATACCAGCTTCTTTAGCTACTGCATATGCTTCCATAATAGCTGTAATCTGTGGAACACCAATTCCTGCTACTACTCTTGTTGTACAGATTGAACCAGGTCCAATACCTATCTTAACTGCATCTACTCCCATATCTATCATTGCCTGTGCACCACTTCTTGTTGCAACATTACCTGCAATAACTTGTAATTCTGGATATTTCTCTTTAACTAATTTAAAAGTCTTCAATACGTTAGAAGAATGTCCATGAGCTGTGTCAATTACTATAGCATCTACTTTTGCTTTAACTAATTCATCTACTCTATCTAAAATATCTGGTGTTACTCCAACTGCTGCTGCACAAAGTAATCTTCCTTGTGAATCTTTAGCTGCATTAGGATATTTTATTTGCTTCTCAATATCTTTGATAGTGATAAGTCCCTTTAGGTTAAAGTTATCATCTACTATAGGTAATTTCTCTTTTCTAGCCTTAGCTAATATCTTCTTAGCTTCTTCTAGCGTAATTCCTTCTTTGGCTGTAATTAAGCCTTCTGTAGTCATTGATTCACTAATCTTCTTTGTGTAATCTTCTTCAAATTTTAAATCTCTATTTGTTATAATACCAACTAACTTACCATTATCAGTAATAGGTACTCCTGATATTCTAAACTTAGCCATTAACTTATCTGCATCATCTAATGTATTGTCTGATGATAATGAAAACGGATCCGATATTACTCCATTCTCAGAACGCTTTACTTTATCTACTTCATCAGCTTGTTGTGCTATAGACATGTTTTTATGAATAACTCCTATACCACCTTGTCTAGCCATTGCTATTGCCATTCTATGCTCTGTAACTGTATCCATACCTGAACTCATAAGTGGTATCTGTAATTGTATTTTCTTTGTTAAATTAGTTCTTAGATCTACATCATTAGGTATTACCTCCGAAAAAGCAGGTACTAATAACACATCATCAAACGTAATTCCTTCACCTATAATCTTACTCATTTTTATTTCTCTCTTTCCTATATACAAATTTCACTTTTTAAATTAATTGTTAAAAATACTAACAAATATAAACTATATTGTCAACAACATAATTATCTATTTTTCGCATTTTATTTCAGTTATTTCTCCTCATAAACACAAATGTATAAACTTATATATTCCAAACCTTCATTCAATAGTGGTACTTTAATTCCCTCTATATCTGAATTGATTTTCATATTAGTTCCTAACATTGCAATAGGAGGTGTTATGTCTATCAATTTACCTTGTGTTGAAAAAATAGTTGCGGTATTTCCCATTATCATATTACTCAATTCATTAAGCGCAGAACACGCCATCTCATCCAAACTATCAACTGGCATTCCAAACATCATTCTACTTGCTATGTCCTTAGCATTATTTTCAGACATAACTAATATAACTTGTCCTTTCATCTCCCCAGTTACACCTACTTGTATCGTATAGGTAGCATCTTGAAAGCTAAGACTTGCCAACATCGGCTTGCCCACTCCAAGTTTAAGTGTCGTCACATTTTCAAATATAGATATACTAGATTGTAGAAACGGATTAATATTATTAACATCTAGTCCTTTTTTCATTGCAAGTACCTCTCTGTCTATATATTTAGTAAATACTGCTAAAACATTTTAGCACAATTGCCCCCTGAATCTATCTTATACCATTATACATTACCAGAAGGAAGTTATCAAACACAATTGTTATTATTTTTAGTAATTTATAATATTTTTTATATAAAAGAAAAAATCTTGGAGAATTCTTTGAATTTCCAAGATAATTATCTAGTAGCGGGAAAGGGATTTGAACCCCCGACACCACGGGTATGAACCGTGTGCTCTAGCCAACTGAGCTATCCCGCCATATTAAATTATTCAACAGTTGTTCTCTGCCGAGTCATCTTCGACTTGCAACATCCACTCTACTTTCGTTCGAAAACACCTCACGAAGTGTCGGGATGGGCTTTCATACTAGGCTCGAAAATATCTCGCCAAATATTCAATGCCAGTTCTCTGCCGATGGGACCAACAGGGCTCGAACCTGTGACCCCCTGCTTGTAAGGCAGGTGCTCTCCCAGCTGAGCTATGATCCCATGTGTTTTTGACACATTTGTTAGTATATTAAAACATTGATTAAAAGTCAAGTACTTTTTTCAAAAAAACATTACTTTTTTCATTAAGATAGAATATAACTCCCATTTACACCTTTTATAATCTGTATATTATTATCAATTCTCTCTCTCAACTCTTCTACATGTGAAATAATACCTACCGAAATATCATCTTTGGTAAGTTTTATTAAAGTCTCTATAGCCAATTGTCTAGCACCACTATCTAATGTTGCAAATCCTTCATCAATAAATAGTACATCTAATTCTATTCCACCCACACTACTTTGAATTATATCAGACATACCTAAAGCCATAGCTAGCGCTACCTGAAATTGTTCTCCTCCCGATAATGTAGTTACTGGCCTTTTCTTTCCTATTTGACAATCTAACACTTCTAGTTCTAATATATCTTTTTTTCTTCCATCTAGAACTTTAGATACTCTAAATATTTTGTATATACCGCCACTCATTATTTCTAGTCTTTTATTAGCCGCCATTATCATATCATCAAAATATGAACTCATTATATAATGTTCTAATCTAATCTTATTATTGTTATTACCGTTGAACAAAGAAGATATTTTTCCTACTACTCCATACTTTTCATACAATGTAGCATTAATCTTATACTGCTTAAGTATTTTCTCCACTCCGCTTCTATTAGCTTTTATTTTAGATAATAATTCATCTCTGTTTTTATTTATATCCTCTTTCTCAGCATTAAATTGTTCTAATTCTTGTTTCAATATTACTATTTTATCCTCTACACTATCATTAGACATAATGCTGCTTTTAAGCTCTTCTATTATTCCTTTGTTACTTTGGATTTTTGTGTTTAATTTCTGATAGATATTCTCAATCTTCTCTTTTTTCTTTTCGTAAGTCTCAAGTGATATCTTCGTCAAATATACATATTCTTCAACTTCTAACGTATCTTTAAACTCTTTAGATATACCTTCTCTAGTTTCTCGAGCAATTTCTTGATTTTTAATTATTTCATGACTAATTTCCTCTAGTTTTACATTAAGTGTATCTATATCAAGTAAATTTTTCTCTATACGCTTATTTAAGTCTTCTATTTCATGATTCTTTAATTCTCTATTTTTTCTGTCCTCATGTAATTGTGCTGATATTCTTTCTTGCAAATTATAATCTTCTGCTATTTTCTGCGCTTCATCTTCTAAAACAATATCCTTTAAATTATAATCTTCTAACAATTCATTATATTTCTTTATAAGAGTATCACATTGCACTTTTTGCTCACGTGCCCTAATATGAGAAACATCACATTCCTGACTAATTCTTTCATATTCTTTTTGTTTTACTTCAAGGTCTTCTTCTGTAGGAAGATTCTTTGAAATCGGTGCTACTTGGGGATGATCCATAGATCCACACACAGGGCATGGTTTATCTTCCGCAAAAAATCTTGATACGACTATTCCAATTAGTGACTTATTATAATTATCATTTAAATCGTCTAATTCTTTCTTTACTATATTTTTTTGATTTAATATCTTCTCATATTCATCTTGATATTTTTTCAAACTATTACTAGCTATTATATTTTCTTTGTTTTTCTCAATTAAATTATCAATTACTTTTTTCTTATTTTCTAGATTATTCAAATCTATAGTAATATCTGATATTTTTTTATCAATATCACCTAATTGTGTTATATACTCTGTATTCAATTCTATACTTTTCTTATCAGTATCTACATCTTGTTTCAATCTATCTATCTGCAGTTTCAATGCCTCAGCCTCAACCTTAGATTTCTCTACACTACTATCCAATTTATTTATTTTTTCAAAATTTGTTAATGCACTTTGAGCTTGAAATAGCTTAATCTTTAATTCTTCTATTTCAATACTTCTGTCTGATAAGCGCTGTCTTTCTTCTTTTACAACTTGCAATTCTTCTAATAGCTCATCATTTTTTTGTATTAATTCATTTGCTTTTTTTATATTTCTATCATTTATTTCTTCTGTATTTATCTTTGAAATTAAATCATTAGATGCCTTCTCTATATGATTTAATCTCTCATTATAACTAACAATTACTGCCTCATCTTCTTCAAGTTCATCATTAATCTTATCGGCAAATTCTATATAATCTTTCTTTCCTATACAATCTATATATTTTTCTTCATCCAAAGACATGGTACTCATTATACCGTCTATAGTTATATCATTTTCATTTATTTTTGATTTTATAGTTCTCGCTCTTTCTCCCGAAATTTCCTCTAACTTATTATATATGAATGTATTAAATATATTTCTAAATGCTTCTACTCTCTTATCCGTCTTCTCAGATAATAGTGTCTGAAATTCTCCTTGTGCTATCATAGATACTTTTTTATATTGTTCATAAGTTATTCCCAATATATTTACTATTTTGCTGTTAACTTCATTATTACCCACTATCATTGTATTATCAGGCAACACAAGAGTTGCCTCTTCTTTAGTCTCTGTATATCCATCACCTCTACGTTTTTTACGTGAATATGACGGACTCCTCTTTACTACATATTCTTCTCCTCTATGCAGAAATCTTAGCTCAACAAAAGTTTCCACATCATCTAATGCATAATCACTTCTTAGACAATCTTTTTTTCTAAAGCTACCACTAACACTTGCATATAATGCATATGTAATACCATCAAATATCGTAGTCTTTCCAGCTCCTGTAATTCCTGTAATTAGAAATATACTATTATTAAATTGTGTAAAATCTATACTTTCTACAGAACCATATGGCCCCCATCCACTAATTACTAAAGAAATTGGTTTCACTCTTTACACCTTTTAATCCCTTCTTCATACATATCAACTACAATATTTTTGATTGCTTCATCTAATTCAGTATTGTTATAATCAAAAAATTCTTCTATTAATTCCATTGGTTTCTTGTTTTTGATTTCAACTTTTCTTAATTCACTACTTTCTGTTTTCATATATCTTTCTTGTTGTACTATCATTATGTTAGGATAATATCTCTTTAACTCTTTAATTGGATCTAACAATTCCATATCATCAGTTAATATAGCCTCTATATAATCTTCTACATTCCCTACACTAGTCCACTTATTTGAAGTCAAATTATCCAAAGTATCTCTAATTATTCTAAGATCCCTAATAGGTCTCAATTCTTCATATTCAAGAGAAATATTTCCCTTCTCCTTCAATTCAATTATAGGAAGTGCCTTCTTATGATTCACTTCCGAGAAAGAATATTTAAGTGGAGATCCTGCATATCTTACACTATCCCTACCTACTTTTTGTGGTCTATGTATATGTCCTAATGCAACATAATCAAATCCATCAAATATTTTATAGTTTACTTTGTCAACGCCACCTACACTAATCATATTTTCCGAATCTGATTCTATAACTTCTTCTCCTGATGCCACTACAAAATTATGAGAAATTATAATATTTCTATCATTTTGATTTAATTCAATTCTATTTACTGCCTCTCTAACTCCATCTTCATAAGATACTATATCTTGATTTTCATATATATGTCTTGCTAGCATTGGTTTAAAGAAAGGCAACATATATACTGTAATCTTTCCATATTCATCTTCAAAACTGACATTTTCAATATTGCCATTAAACGGCTTTGATATATGTATATTATTTTTACTAAAAATACTATTACCAAAGCTCAATCTATCTACTGAATCATGATTTCCATTTATAATAATAACTTTAATTTTCATATCAGTTAATTCTGATAAAAACCAATCAAATAAAACTACTGCCTCGACTGCTGGAATAGTTCTATCATATACATCCCCAGCAATAAGCAATAGTTCAATTTTTCTATCAATCATAGCCTCTAGTATCTGTTGTAATATATATCTTTGGTCTTCTAACATATTATAGCCATTAACTATTTTACCAATATGTAAATCTGCCAAATGCATAATTTTCATATTTTATTTACCTCATTTTATTATCATCTTAACAACATATACAATTATCCATATAACCACAAGTAATAATGCTATAGGTAATATTACATTAATTATTATTGCAAATAAACCTGCTATAACTGCAAATATTACACCAATTAATAATACAGCCGCTAATATTATAAATACTTTGCCATACCATGATGATAATTTGAATTTACCGTATTTTATATCTGCTGTTCCATCATCATTAAATTCTGCATGAAAACCCTTCTCGCTATTATTATCTTCTGACCTTGTCTTATGCACTGTCTCTTTCTTATTATTTGCCTCTATAATTGTCTTAGCTATAAATGACCCTCTACCTAATGCACCTAAGACCTCTTCTTCACTAGCCCCGTTATTTATAGCATCTCTTATATAATCATTATAATAGCTAATTGTATCTTCTATTACTTCCCTAGATACATTTCCATTCAAACTTTCTCTCAATTCGCTTATAAACTCTTCTCTATTCATAGCTGTACTCCTTTTCTAATACTCTAACGTCAATTCTATTACTGTATATTTTCCAATCTTATCAATAGTGTATGTTATATATGTAACCTTATTGCTTCTAAATATAAAGCTAAAATCATATATACTATCATCATAACCCTCTACCATTGTTGATATTGTGTTTGGTGATTCATTATTCAATATATCTAATATATGATTCTTATAATCTGGAAAATTATTAAATATACCACTATTTAGTACATAGTAGTTATAATCCAAACTTGTACTCTTCGGATAAGCTGATTCATTCCAAGTATGATTATATCCCATAATTTCATCATTAAGATTAGTATACGCATGTGATACCAGATCCCCTCTATCAGGAACAGGATCATTCCAAGTTACATCTATATGATACCAATCATCCTCTAATTGAACCAAATTCCACGCATGAGCAACTCCATCAGCTTCACCTACTACAATATAACTATCTATATTTACACATGCTAGTAAAAGCTCCATAGCTTCAGCATATCCATTACAAACAGCCGTATTTTTAACCAATGCCCCATATGCTTTATAAGAATAAGGTTCTAGATCGCCTGTCAAAAAATCATATGTGCAATTCTTAACAATATAATCATTTAGGGCTATCTCCTTCTCATAATCAGACATAGTAAGCTCTATATTATTTGCTATTATATCATTTACCTTTTGATACAATTCTTGAGCATATGGAGTTGCATCACTTATATCTTCTCCATATTTGTATGCCCTATATACATAATAATTATCCGACACTTCATAATTCAATTCAACTTTACAAAAATATTCATCATATTTTTCTAATACCCTATAAGTGCTAACACTACCAAAAAATCCATCTAATTGCTCATTAATTACAAGCAAATCATTTTCTGATATATATTTTAGGTATACATTACTACTGCTATTCCCATCGTTAAGTTCATCTGTTATATACATTCCCAATTCTTCTACTGAAGTTATTGTTTCATCAGCATGAACTGTTTCAATAACATATCGTCTAACATATATACCAGCAACCATAATCATAACTATAGCCATGATCACACATAAATTTCTAAGTAATTTCTTCATACGTTTCTCCATATTTTCTTATACAAATCTGTTCAAATCTTGATTATAATTGTATCCTATCATAGACAATTTTTCTACTATATCCTGCTCTTCAACTTCTAAGTCATAGCACATATCAACAAGAGATTTGTATTCATCTCTAAGTTTGGTATTAGTAAAACTAAGAAGCATCATTGGATTATTTGGTATATTATCATACCTCATTTAATTGTCCTCCTTATTCTTTATTTAGTATATTATACAATACGAATTCTTATAAAACAAATTCAATTTTACTATTACTCATTTTTAGTAAACTGTTGCATAATTAAGTTAAAACTATTATCATATAATATAATTGATTCAAATTAACATTTTGCAACCTATCTAGAGTGGAGGTAAATATGAACAAACACAAGCTTAACAAAAACAAATATATGCTACATGACGATTTGGCACATACCGGTTATGATTGGTGGTGGCATTCTTTTACTGCTATAAGCGATATAACTAACAAGCCAAAAACCTTCTTCATCGAGTATTTTATAATTAATCCACAGCGTGGCAGGGATTATCCTGTATTCACCAACCTTGAAAAGGGAGTTAAGCCTTCTTACCTTATGATTCGTGCTGGTTATTGGGGTGAACATGGCAAAACTTATAATCGTTACTATGGCATAAACGAATATGATAACTCAACTACTATGTTGAAGATTTCCACTAAAGATTCTTTTCTATCAGAAAATAATATTTGGGGGTCAATAAATGTTACTGAGTCCGATATTTCCAACAACCCTTCTTACAATACCAATTGCGGAAACATTAGCTGGTCATTAAAAATGAATAAGTTAATTCCTTTTGATGCTGGCTATGCTACTTCTTTTCCTTTTAGAGTTAGTAATGCTTTTGAAATGTATTGGCACGCTGAAGGTATAAAAACAAATTATTCTGGCACAATTGTCCTAGACGGCGAAACTTACACGGTATCACCTGACTCTTGTTATGGTTATGCTGATAAAAACTGGGGATCAAATTATACTAGCCCTTGGTTATGGTTAAACAGTTGCAACTTAACAAGCTTAATTAGTGGTGATAACTTAAATAATTCTGCCCTTGCTATTGGTGGTGGATGTCCAAAAATATTCGGAATGCCTCTTAATAATCAACTTCTTATAAAATTGTTTTACGAAGGCGACAGTTATGAGTTTAATTTTTCAAAATTATGGACTCTCACTCGAACTAAATTTAGATGTTATGAGACCGAAGATGCTGTAGTGTGGAAGATAAAGACCATTAACACTACTGCTGCTATGGAAGTAAAGATAGCTTGTAAGAAATCCCAGATGATACTAATAGACTATGAAAACCCATTAGGACTTAGACAACACAAACGTCTATGGAATGGCGGTACTGGTGTTGGTTATATAAAGTTATATAAGATTGTAGGTAACAAACGTATATTAGTTGACCATATGAAAGCCAAGAACGTAGGCTGCGAATATGGAGAATTCGAACATCACGATTCATTGTAAAATTTTAATATCTTGACAAAATATCTCCTTATTAGTATATTAGAAATATCTTAATTACTAATAAGGAGATTTTGTATGTCTATTTCTAAAAAACAAGCTTGTATATCCAAGTCCTGTGTTGCCTGTGGCAATTGTGTTAAGCACTGCCCTTTAGGTGCTATTTCTATTTACAAAGGTATGTATGCTATAGTAGATGCTTCAAAGTGCGTAGGCTGTGGTATATGTGCAACCAACTGTCCTGCTGGTATTATTCAAGTTATAACAAAGGAGGATATTTAATATGAAAAAACATTGGTATGATTATTTATGGATTTTTTCTTCTATTTATCTAATACTCGGTATTTTTAATATTTTATTTGCATGGTTGGGGCTTATTTGTTTTATTACTCCTCTACTTATTTCTATAATTGGTGGCAGTAAAACTTATTGCAATAAATATTGTGGACGTGGTCAACTTTTTGAATTAGTAGGCGGAAAATTAGGATTATCCCGCAAAAAGACTCCTCCTAAGTTTCTATATTCTACTTGGTTTCGATATGGATTTCTAACCTTTTTTATGACTATGTTTATACTTATGCTATATAATACCTATCTTGTCTTTGCAGGGGCTTCTCTAAAAGAAGTTGTTACCCTATTATGGACATTTAAACTTCCTTGGCAATGGACAAATACTTATTTTGTACCACCATGGATTGCCCAATTTGCATTTGGATTCTATAGTGTAATGCTAACATCAACTACTCTAGGTCTCATTACAATGATTCTATTTAAACCACGCTCTTGGTGCGTTTATTGTCCAATGGGAACTATGACACAAGGAATATGCAAGATAAAACATAGGAAAGGATGATATAGTGGAAGAAAAAGCAAAACAAATCGCAGAATTATTAAAAGTACTCGCTAACGAGAATCGCTTAATGATTGTTTGTTCATTAATGGAACAGCCTATGACAGTAAGTCAAATCTCAACTTATGTTCCTAATATAACTCAATCAGCATTATCTCAACATTTATCAATACTTAAAGCAAATAAGATTCTAGACAATAAAAAATCTGGTCAGAATATTACTTACTTCATCTTCGATCATCGAGTTGAAGAATTGATTCACGTACTAAAGACTAACTATTGTAACTGAAAGGAGTTACCCTATGAAATTAATTGTAAACAAAGATAAATGCCCTCAAAATCACCATTGTCCTTCAATTTCTATATGTCCACAAGGTGCTATTACACAGTCAGATATTAATTCATTACCAGTAATCGATGAAACTTTATGTATTAAATGTGGTAAGTGTATAAATTATTGCCCTAAGGGCGCTTTCGAAAAAATATAAGATACTAGCTATAATAACAAAGGTCTAGATAAGCAATTATCTAGACCTTCGTTATGTATACTATTTCTTGGCTACAACGGATACCCATTCACCCATATATACAGTATCAATTATATTAAATTCATTTTCAATTAGTGCATTCTTAACTGCTTCTTCTTTGGTATTAATTATACCTGATGTAATGAACACTCCATCTTCCTTCATAAAAGGTTTTACGTGTTTTGATAATGGAATTATTACATCGGCAAGTATATTAGCTACAACTATATCATATTCACCTACAATACTATCTGTAAATTCTTTATCACCAATTACATCACCTTGGGCAACTTCCATAATATCAGAAGATATATTATTGATTTCCATGTTTTCTATAGAAGCTCTAGTTGCATTTTCATCAATATCCACACCATAGGCGCTCTTAGCACCTAACTTAAGGGCTATTATTGATAGAATTCCACTTCCACATCCAACATCAAATATAGTACTTTCATCCTGCTTAATATATTTCTTAAGCTGACCTATACATAGTTTAGTAGTGTTGTGAGAACCAGTACCAAATGCTGTTCCTGGATCAATATTTATTACTATGTCATCTTCTTTAACATCAGTTAGTTCTTCCCAAGTCGGCTTAATAACTATATTATCTTCTAGCCTAAATGGCTTAAAAAATGCTTTCCAATTATTAATCCAATCCTTGTCTTCTGTCTCATCAATAGTAATCTTACCACTTCCAATATTAATATATTCACTAATATCAGATAATTCTTTGCATATCTTCCCTATTAAAGAATTCACATCTCTAATATCTGTGTCTTCTTCAATATAGCAAGATATCTTAGCTAGACCGTCATCTTCTGGAATATTATCTGGTAATATATCTATATACATTGCCTTCTTATCAGCTTCTGATAGAGGAATCTTATCCTCTACTTCTATTCCTTCAACACCAAGTTCACCTAATGCATAACTAATCATATCTACAGCTTCAGTTGTAGTGTCTATTGTTATTTTTGTCCATCTCATTTCTTCTTACCAAAGCCTTTTTTCTTATGATCACCAAAGCTAAAACTTCCTGATGAATCTACTGAACGTCTTGCTGCTGTACCTGTTGCTTCATCATATTGGTTAAGAATTGTCTTCTGCTCTTCTGTAAGCTTATCTGGAACTTGAACCACTAATGTTACATAATGATCTCCTCTTACTGCTTTGTTACGAAGAGTAGGAACACCCTTACCTTTAAGTTTGATCTTAGTATCTGTTTGTGTACCTGGCTTAATTACTTGCTCTACAGGTCCATCAATTGTATTAATAGTAATAGTTCCACCTAGTGCTGCTTGAGTAAATGTAATAGGTTCTGTGGAGAATAGATCATATTCTTGTCTTTGGAAGATTGGATGCCTATCTACTAAGATAGTAACCATTAAATCTCCTCTTTCACCACCATTAACACCTGGTTCACCTTTTTCACGAATTCTAAGTGTTTTTCCATTATCTATACCTGCTGGAATAACAACTTGAATCTTTTTCTTACTCTTTACATAGCCTGTTCCTGCACAAGTACTACATTTATATTTAATTATTTTTCCAGAACCACTACACTCTGGACAACTTTGAACATTTCTAACAACTCCAAATAAGGATTGTTGTGTATATACAACTTGACCCTTACCACTACATTTCGGGCAAACTTCTGGATCATGTCCTGGTTGTGAACCACTTCCATGACATACAACACATTCATCTTTAAGTGGTAATTCTACTTCTTTTTGAGAACCAAAAACCGCCTCTTCAAATTTAATTCTAACTGTTGTCTTAATACTTGCACCCTTCATAGGACCATTTGATTGACGGCTTCTTGTTCCGCCTCCGAACATATCTCCGAATATATCTCCGAATATATCTCCCATATCTCCCATGTTGAATTCAAAACCACCAAAACCAGCGCCACCGCCAGCACTTGGATCGAATGCTGCATGGCCGAATTGATCGTATTTACCACGTTTTTCTGCATCACTTAATACACTATATGCTTCTGAAGCTTCTTTAAATTTTAATTCTGCTTCTTCATTTCCCGGATTAGTATCTGGATGGTACTTCTTGGCTACTTGTCTATAAGCCTTCTTAAGTTCAGCATCTGTAGCTGTTCTCGATACGCCTAACACGTCATAATAATCTCTTTTAGTATCTGCCATTGTCCTCACCTTTCATTTATAGCTATAGGGACATCTAAAATGTCCCTATACTATAACTATATAATTCTATACTTCTGTGTAATCTCCATCAACTACATCACCTTCTGAAAAGTCAGGGCCTTCAGCTCCAGTACCTGCATTAGCTCCAGGACCATTTTGCTCATATAATTTCTCAAATAATTGTTGTGCACTTGTCATTAAAGTTTCTTTAGCATTCTTAATTTGCTCTACTTCATATTCTGACATCTCTTCTGCATTAGTGCTCTCTATTAAATCTTTAAGAACCTTAAGGTCTGCTTCAACTTTTGTCTTATCTGAATCTGATAATTTATCTCCAACATCGTTAAGTGCTTTCTCTGTCTGGAATACCATTGAATCAGCTTCGTTTCTAGCTTCAATAGCTTCTTTACGTTTCTTGTCTTGTGACTCATACTCAGCTGCTTCTCTAACTGCTTTATCGATATCGTCATCTGATAGGTTAGAACCTGCTGTAATTGTAATGTGTTGCTCACTTCCAGTTCCTAAATCCTTAGCTGATACATTTACAATACCATTTGCATCAATATCAAATGTAACTTCTATTTGAGGTATACCACGTCTAGCTGGTGCAATACCATCTAATCTAAATCTACCAAGGTTTTTGTTATCTCTTGCGAATTGTCTCTCGCCTTGTACTACGTTAATATCAACTGCATCTTGATTATCTTGTGCTGTTGAGAATATTTGACTCTTCTTTGTAGGAATAGTTGTATTTCTCTCGATAAGTCTTGTAGCTACACCACCCATAGTCTCGATTGATAATGAAAGTGGAGTTACATCAAGAAGTAATATCTCACCTGCACCAGCATCACCTGCTAATTTACCACCTTGGATAGATGCACCAATTGCAACACACTCATCTGGATTAATTCCCTTAAATGGCTCTTTACCAGTTAATTGTTTTACTTTATCTTGAACAGAAATCATACGAGTTGAACCACCAACCAATAATACTTTATCAAGTTCAGATGCTGAAAGACCTGCATCCTTTAATGCTGTATTTACTGGTACTGCTGTTCTCTCTACTAAGTTTGAAGTTAATTCATCAAATTTAGCTCTTGTTAGGTTCATATCAAAATGCTTTGGACCTTCTGCTGTAGCAGTGATGAAAGGAAGGTTAACATTTGTTGTTGTTGCTGCTGATAACTCTTTCTTAGCTTTCTCTGCTGCTTCTTTAAGTCTTTGCATAGCCATCTTATCTGAAGAAATGTCTACACCTTCTGTTTTCTTAAATTCTTCTAACATATAGTTAGTGATTACATCATCAAAGTCATCTCCACCAAGTTTGTTATCACCTGCTGTAGCTAATACTTCGATAACACCATCACCGATTTCGATAATAGATACATCAAATGTACCACCACCTAAATCGTATACCATAATCTTTTGCTCATTTTCATTATCAAGACCATATGATAATGCTGCAGCTGTTGGCTCATTAATTATTCTCTTAACATCTAAACCTGCGATCTTACCTGCATCCTTAGTCGCTTGTCTCTCAGCATCTGAGAAGTAAGCAGGAACTGTAATAACAGCTTCAGTAACCTTTTCTCCTAAGTAACTCTCTGCATCTGCTTTTAATTTTTGAAGAGTCATTGCTGATATCTCTTGTGGTGAATATTTCTTATCATCAATTGTTACTCTATAATCACTTCCCATGTGTCTCTTTATAGAAGCTATTGTCTTATCTGAGTTAGTAACCGCCTGTCTCTTAGCTGGCTCTCCAACTACTCTTTCTCCTGTCTTTGTAAATGCTACAACTGAAGGAGTTGTTCTTAAACCTTCTGCATTAGTGATAACTACAGGTTTACCACCTTCCATAACTGCTACACATGAATTTGTTGTTCCTAAATCGATTCCAATAATTTTACCCATTTTAATTTCCTCCACTTTCTATTTTCTATATTATAATTTTTAGTTGGCTACTTTTACCATACTGTATCTTAGCACAGAATCTTTATACATATATCCTTTTTGCATCTCTTCTGTTACTATATTCTCACCCAATTCTTCATCTTCTATATGCATTACTGCATTGTGTAAATCGGGATTAAATTCTGTTCCACTTGCATTCATAGGAGTAACTCCCATTTCCTCTAAAGATACCATCATTTGCTTATATATCTTACCTATACCTTGCTCAAATGCTCTATCTTGATCTTCTTCTGGAATAAACTCTATTGCTCTTTCAAAGTTATCTACTATAGGAAGTAATTTTTCTAAAACATCCTTAGCTCCCACATCAAACATTCTCATTGATTCTTTCTCAGTCCTAGATCTAGCATTTTCAAACTCTGCTAACAATCTTTGATATTTGTCTTGATATTCTGCTGCTATTGCCTTTTGTTTATCAAGTTCCACCTCTAATGCTTTATTTGCTTGACTACTTCTTCTTTTCTTAGGCTTCTCTTCTATTTTCTTCTCTTCAGTCTCAGCTTCTTCTACTTTAGATTCTTGAGTTACATTTTCTGGCTCTACAGATTCTTCATCCTCTATCTTTACCTCTACTTCTGTTTGAACATCTTCCTCAATATCCACTGTATTAACTTCCAGTTCCTCAGTAGTATTCATAGCTTCTTTAAGTTTCTCTAAATCAGCTTTATTCATCTTCTTGTTTGCCATTGCCTCACCCCTATTTATCTTTCTTAAATATGTTATCTAACTCATCCGTCAGACTTTTCAGCGTCTTAACAACCTTCTTGTAATCCATTCGTTTCGGTCCAATAATTCCTATTGTTCCTTTTGCACCTTCTTCTAATTCATAGGTTGTTGTAACTATACTATAATCCTTCATATCAGATACTGTTGTCTCATCACCAATATATACTTGAATATCGTTATTCTCATTCTTGCTAAAAGTTCCATCTATTAATTCATTAAGTATTTGCTTATCCTCTATAGCCTCTAGCAAATGACTTGTTTTTGTTATATCTCCAAGTTCAGGATACTTAAGTATATTCGTTGTTCCACTTGTATATATCTCTAACTCTTCTGCCTCGTGAATTGCTTCTACAATTCCTTGAAAAATACTTTCTAAAATATTTGCATATTCTCCTGCCTGAGCCTTCATTGTTTGAATCATTTCAATATTAATATCTTGTAATGATGCTCCTTGTAAAAATGAATTAATAAGAATATTTAGTTTCAATAAATCTTCGTTAGAAATTATTTCTTCTATATTAACCATCTGATTCTTAATTACATTACCATCTACTACTATTACTGCTAATAGCTGTGTCTCATCAACTTGAGATAATTGAACAAATTTGACTTTTGTATTCTTATACTGAGGTGCTGTAACCATTGTTGCATAATTAGTATTATAAGCCAGAACTTTAGCTACTTGCTTAAGTAATACTTCCATCCTGTCTACCCTATCCAATAGGGCTTCCTTCATCTCTTCAGATTCATTATCTTTCTCTTCCATAACACAGTCCACATAGAATCTATATCCTGTATCTGTCGGTATTCTTCCTGCTGAAGTATGAGGTTGAACTATATATCCTAATTCTTCTAAATCAGCCATTTCATTTCGTATAGTAGCCGAGCTAAGATTCAGATCAGTATCTTTTGATATTGTTCTTGATCCTACTGGTTCACCAGTTTCAAGATAATTAGAAACAATAGCTTTAAGTATCTTTCTTTTTCTCTCATCCAATTCCACTATATCACCTTCACTTTCTAACGGCTTTTTTTCTTTGTTAGCACTCATTATATCCGAGTGCTAACATCTGTTTATAATCTATCACTTTGACCTATATCTGTCAATAGATTTTCATAAATTTTCTAACAAATTTTGTTTATATTCTTTTTATAATTAAAAATAATTGTTTATTCATTATTTATGGTGTAGAATAGTAAGTTGTAAATATAGAAGAAATAAGAAAAGAGGTTATACATATGGCTCAACTTTGGGGTGGTCGTTTCACAAAAGAAACAGACCAATTAGTATATAATTTTAATGCTTCTATTTCCTTTGATCAGAAGTTCTACAAACAAGATATTAAAGGAAGTATTGCACATGTAACAATGTTAGCAGCATCTAATATTTTAACTGATGACGAGAAAAATCAAATTATTGCTGGCTTAGAAGGAATATTAGAAGATGTAGAAAATGGCACTTTAGAAATAACATCTCAATATGAAGATATTCATAGCTTTGTAGAAGCCAATTTAATTGATAGAATTGGTGATGCTGGTAAGAAACTTCATACTGGTAGAAGTCGTAATGATCAAGTTGCTTTAGATATGAAGTTATACACTAGAGATGAGGTTGTTGAAATCAAATCCCTTGTTATATCTTTATTAGAAGTATTACATAATTTAATGAAGGACAACCTTGATACTTATATGCCTGGTTTTACTCATTTACAAAAAGCACAACCGATTACTTTTGCTCACCACGTAGGAGCATATATGGAAATGTTCAAGCGTGATTATGAACGTTTATGCGATATATATAATAGAATGAATTATTGTCCATTAGGTTCAGGCGCTTTAGCGGGAACTACTTATCCCCTTGATAGAAGTTTAACAGCTTCATTATTAGATTTTAACGGTCCTACTCTAAATAGTATGGATTCTGTATCTGACAGGGATTATGTAATCGAATTATTATCAGCTCTATCTACTATAATGATGCACCTTAGTAGATTTTCAGAGGAAATAATTATATGGAATTCTAACGAATATCAATTTGTTGAATTAGATGATGCATATAGTACTGGAAGTTCTATTATGCCTCAGAAGAAGAATCCTGATATTGCTGAACTTGTTAGAGGTAAGACTGGTCGTGTGTATGCAGCCCTTAACTCAATACTTGTAACTATGAAGGGAATCCCTCTTGCTTATAATAAGGATATGCAAGAAGACAAAGAGCTTACATTTGATGCAATAGATACAGTTAAAGGTTGTCTAGCATTATTTACTGGCATGATTTCAACTATGAAACTCAATAAAACTAATATGGCTTCAAGTGCTATGAATGGTTTTACAAATGCTACTGATGCTGCTGACTATTTAGTTAACCATGGCGTTCCATTTAGAGATGCTCACGGAATAGTTGGACGATTAGTACTCTACTGTTTAGACAAAAATATTTCTCTTGATGATATGTCTCTTGAGGAATACAAAGAAATAAGCCCTGTATTTGAAAATGACATCTATGATGCCATCAGTCTTGAGACTTGTGTTAATACTAGAAATACTATTGGTGGTCCTGGTAGTGAAGCTATGAAACAAGTATTAGAAATTAACGAAAAATATTTACAGAACTTAAAATAATATTTTATATAATAATTTTATTTTGAAAAGAGGTTTTTACAATGAATAATACTACTAAAGCTAGATATGAAATGGCTAAGAAAATGTTAATAGGACATATCGATATTGAAGAGGTTGCCCTAATGACTGAACTTCCTATTGAAGAAGTTCAAAAGATATGCGATGAAGTTACTCCTGCTGATGCTAAAACCTTAGAAAATCTCGACAATATGGATATTGACTTTGGTCCAATCTTACGTGATACTTATGAGACTAGTGATGAGTTTGATAGCGAAGATGGAATCTTTTAATATTTAAGTAGTGCTTATAAAATAATAGAGTGTCTAACATAAACATTATGTCAGATACTCTATTACTTTATCTACAGCTAAACTATATACTATAATTGTTGGAATCTTTAATACTACTATAGTCAATATGAATTTTTTCAATGTCATTTTAGATAATCCTGCAATATTGCATAATAGATCATCTGGAAAAAATGGTAGTAATATTGCCCAAGAAAACAATTTTTCAAATTTTTCTTCTTTCTCAAGCCATGATAAATATTTATTATATGCCTTTTCTGATGCAATTTTCTCAAACAATCTTTTACCGTATTGTCTTATAATCAAAAAGTTAATAATTGATCCAATACATATACTTGAATAATTATATATGAATCCCATTACTGGTCCAAAAAGAACTACTCCTGCTGGCAAAGTTATTCCTCCTGGAATAATTGGTACAACCACTTGAACTATCTGAACGAATATAAATGCTACTGGCCCCCATGCTCCTGCTTTCTCTACTTCTCTTGATAGTATAGAAAAATCTTTAAATATTCCTATTCTAATACCATAGATTGCAAGAATTATTGTAAACACAATAAATATTGTATTTATAACATTACATACTTTTTCAAATGTAACTTCATTTTTCGATTTCTTCATAATTATTCACCACTCATTTATACCTATATTATAAATTCTGAAAGGATTTGGTTACTTACATCTATTCCACTATCACTAAATCTAATATTATCTTCATCTATTATTAGTAACCCAATCTCTTTATATTTATGTATTATATCACCATATATATTATAAATGTCTTCGTCAAATAATTCATTAAATCTTTCTATACTAATTCCTTTCATTAATCTTAATCCGAGGAACATATACTCTTCCATTTTCTCTTCAACAGTTAATTTCTTTCCTTCTTCTCTTATAGAGACAGCACCATACTTAATATATTCTTGTAAGTCATCTCCATTTTTAAATCTAACTCCATCAACATAACTTGATGCACCTAGTCCTAACCCTAGATAATGACCACCATTCCAATACACTATATTATGCTTACATTCATAACCTATTTTTGCATAATTTGATATTTCATATCTATTATATCCACTTGCCTTTAATAATCTTTTTGTTTGTGAATACATTTTTCTATCTGCATCCTCATCTGGCAAGCTATCTATTATATTGTCATCTTCATAAAACGGTGTTCCTTCTTCTATTATTAAACTGTACGAAGATATATGTTCTGGTCTATGGGCTAACACTTTTGCTAAAGTTGTTCCATAACTACCAAAACTTTGATTAGGTAGTGCTGACATAATATCAATATTTATATTATCAAATCCTGCTGCCCTAGCACTATTAAATGCTGCTGTAAACTGATCATAGTTATGAGGTCTCCCCAGTATATTAAGTTCTTCATCATTTGCACTTTGAAGTCCTATACTTAATCTATTTATTCCAACCTTTTTATATGCAACTAATTTCTTATATGTCAAGCTGTCAGGATTACTTTCTATCGTTATCTCCGCTTCTTCCTTTATATTCCATATCTGTTTTATAGTTAACATTATTAATTCAATATATGTTTCATCTAAAATAGACGGAGTGCCTCCGCCTATAAATATACTTCTTACTATATAATCACTAGATAACTCCTCATATTCCATTATTTCATTGCATAATGCATCTACATATAATTTTTGCTCTTTTATACTATTACATGAAAAAGATAAAAAATCACAATAATTACATTTACTCTTACAAAACGGAATATGAATATATAGACTTATCTCATTTATCATATGTTAATCCTCATCTAATTTTAGTACACTCATAAATGCCTTTTGCGGTATCTCAACATTTCCTACCTGTCTCATACGCTTCTTACCTTCTTTTTGTTTCTCAAGAAGTTTCTTCTTACGAGTTATATCTCCACCATAACATTTAGCAAGTACATCTTTTCTAACTGCCTTTACTGTTTCTCTTGCAATTACCTTGCTTCCTATTGCTGCTTGAATAGGCACTTCAAATAAATGTCTTGGAATCTCTTTTTTAAGTTTCTCACACATTTTTCTTCCACGTTCATATGCAGTCTCTGCATGTACAATAAATGAAAGTGCATCTACTTCTTCTTTATTAATAAGGATATCTAACTTAACTAATTCACTTCTTACATATCCCTTCATCTCATAATCAAATGAAGCATATCCTTTTGAACGTGATTTTAACGAATCAAAGAAATCATATATTATCTCATTCAGTGGTAATTCATACTTTAGTAAAGCACGAGTTGCCTCCATATATTCCATACCCAAATATATTCCTCTTCGCTCTTGGCATAGTTGCATTATCGCTCCAACATATTCTGTTGTAACCATAATTTCTGCTGATACAAATGGTTCTTCCATATAATCAATATTAGAAGGGTCTGGTAGATTTGAAGGGTTAGTAAGTTCTATAACCTCTCCGTCTGTTTTATAAACCTTATATACAACACCTGGAGCTGTTGTTACTAAATCCAGATTATATTCTCTCTCTAATCTTTCTTGTATTACTTCTAAATGGAGTAATCCTAAGAATCCACATCTAAATCCAAATCCTAATGCAATCGATGTCTCTGCTTCAAAACTAAGGGAAGCATCATTAAGTTGTAACTTTTCTAACGCATCTCTTAAATCTCCGTATTTTGCTCCATCAACTGGATATAATCCACAATATACCATTGGGTTAACCTTTTTGTATCCTGGTAACGCTTCATCACAAGGGTTATTAGCGTCAGTAACTGTATCACCAACATTAGTATCTTCAACATTTTTAAGACTAGCTGTAATATATCCAACCATACCTGCACTTAACTCATCAACAGGTATAAATTGACCTGCTCCAAAAATACCTACTTCAACTACTTCTGCCTCTGCCTCTGTAGCCATCATTCTAATAGTTGTACCCTTTTTAACCGATCCATCCATAAATCTGCAGAATATAATTACTCCTTTGTATGAATCATATATACTATCAAATATAAGCGCCTTTAACGGACCATCAGTATTACCTGTAGGTGCTGGAATCTTCTCTACTATTTTCTCTAATACTTCCTCTATATTCAATCCACTCTTCGCAGATATTCTCGGAGCATCTTGCGCTTCAATTCCGATTACGTCTTCTATTTCATTTACTACTCTCTCTGGATCTGCACTTGGTAGGTCTATTTTATTAATAACTGGTACTACATCCAAGTCATTATCTAGAGCCAAATATACATTAGCTAAGGTTTGTGCTTCAATTCCTTGTGCCGCATCAACAACTAATATAGCCCCTTCACAAGCTGCAAGACTTCTTGATACCTCATAGTTAAAATCTACATGTCCTGGAGTATCTATTAGATTAAATATATACTCTTCACCATCATTTGCTTTATATACTGTACGAACAGATTGAGCCTTTATGGTAATTCCTCTTTCTCTTTCAAGGTCCATATTATCAAGCACTTGTGCCTGCATCTCTCTGTTAGTCAATAATCCTGTCTTCTCTATTATTCTATCTGCTAAAGTAGATTTACCATGATCAATATGGGCTACTATACAGAAATTTCTTATCTTACTCTGGTCTATATGAGACATTAATTTATCCTCCGCTAATAAAATAGGCTTGGTGCCAAATAATCATAGTACAGTATATCATATTCTCAACTTCCACTCAATACTTTAAATATAATGGATGCCAATGGTTCCATAGCATTTCTCTCTTCTTCCACTGTATTGGTTTGTGCTCCTGCTTCAATTAATACGGCCCTTGGAACCATATCTAAATTATATCTAAGACCTTTGATATATATCTTTCTAACATAATCTCCATACATTTCTTTTCCATGCAAATACATTTGAAAGCTAAATGCAAGGTTAGTCTGCTTATTCGGATTATATAAATACCCTATATCACCATTAACATTCATTCTACTTACACCATTTAAAAACATTATCTTAGCAGTAGGTTTACCATTTATATCTGTTACCAATCTTGTATCGTTACCTACACCATCTCTATGCAGATCTATAACTACTTCTATGCTTGAATTTTCAGCTAATATATTTTCTACACCTTTTCTTGCCAATGTATAAGCATAATTTCTATCTAATACTCCATCTACTGTGTCATATACTGTTCTATCATGATACACCTTTATTCCATACTGTTCTTCTAGCAATCGTGTTAATTCATCTCCTACCCCGATTATAGTATCTTCTGTAACCCCTCCCCTACTATCAGCGAAATCTTCACTTCCATGGGTATGATATATTAATACCTTATAATCAGTACTTGCTACATCTATACTTAAATCCACATCTAACAATTTATCAACTGCTATTTCTTCTGGTTTAAGACTTGTTGTACTCTCCACTACATATATGTTGTTTATCAAAAAATTATAATCTGCCAATTGCTCTCTTATAAACGTTGTACCAATTGTATTATTTATAGGTTGTATATTTGCGCTATTATCAACTACTTCACTGACATTAATGGCATCTATAGCTTGGGCATCTGATCCGTCCTCATATTCATAAAAGTATTCTGGTATTTCTCTAGTCGTATACACATCATCATACGCAAAACCGTAGTTGTCTATATAACAAGTTACAGGTAGAATCTCCTTAATAGTATATGACATATATTCCAAATAATCTTTATCCTCAGCATTAATTCTAGCTGGCAATACTTCATTTATTAAATCCTCTCCCAATTCAGAGATACTTTGACTAAACTCCATAAAAATAAAGGCATGGTTATCCTTTTCTAACATAACCGCACCACTTTTGCATATTATATATATGCAAATCAATATTACAATTACAAAATATCCATATCCTATAGCTTGTTTGTTTACGTTTAATTTTCTTCTACTCATACATTAAATATATTCCTATTAATTATATGATAGAACAACAATTATTTATAACGTATTAATTGCTTCTGAAATTGTATAGCTTATTCTCTTTACTGCTTCATCTATATTTTTAGGTGTTACAAACATATCAACTAGACAGGGCTCAACTATTTCACATGCTATTTGATACTTTTCTTCTTCACTAAATCTTTCCATAAGATCGCTACCATTTTCCATTATTACACTTACCATAGTATCTAACGAATCATTAACAATAGTTGGTACTGATATTACTGTAGGAACACCTATAGCAATGACTTTTATGCCCATATTTTTTTCAGTAATTGCACCTCTATGATTTCCTACCCCTGAACCAGGTGCTATTCCTGTATCTGAGATTTGTATTGTTTTATTTAATCTATTTGAATTTCTTGCTGCAAGGGCATCTATTACTATAATAACATCTGGTTTGGTCTTATCTATTAAGGCTTTTAATATATCCCCTGTTTCAATACCCGTTTGTGCCATTACACCTGGGGCTATTGCGCTAATGTCTAATTTTTCGTCTATTAGTCCTTCTCTTATTAAATGACTAGTAATATATAGATTATCAACAACATAAGGCCCTAACGCATCTGGTGTAACTTCTCTATTACCTAATCCTGCTATTAATAATTTATTGGCACCTTTTATTATTTCTTTAATATGTTTATTTAAGACCTTCATCATGGGTTCATGAAAATTCTCATCTGGTTGTCTAAGTTCATCACTTTCAATAGTTATATAACTTCCTATAGGTTTACCTAACGCTTTAGCTCCCTCCTCATTTTCTATAATAATCTCAGTTACTTTTATATCATTGTCTTTGTTTATGTGAGTATACATACTTATTCCATCTATCTTATCTTCATCCTCTATATCTTCTCTAAGTTCTAACGCTAAGTCCGTTCTTCTCATATCCTTCATTTAATTTCCTCCATAACAAATATTTATAATGATTTAATTTTAATATGTTATAGTATTAGTAATTGAAGTAAAATAAATTCAAAACTAGGTAAAAAAAAGGAAAAAACATGTTGACAACGCACTAACTTTACTCTAATATAGAGAAGTATGTTTCATTAAATTGTCCGTGTCCGGTTTTGATGAAAACCATATACAATAGATTATAATAAGATGGAGGTGTACGATTTGGCTAATATCAAATCTGCAAAGAAAAGAATTAAAGTTATAGAGACTAAAACTTTAAGAAATAAGATGATTAAATCTAAGATAAAGACTGTTATCAAGAAACTCGAGGCTGCCGTAGTTGCTGGTGACAAAGCTTTAGCTGAAGAAAATTTAAAAGTTGCTATTTCAGAGATTAGCAAAGCTACTTCTAAGGGTATCTTCCACAAGAATACAGCTTCTAGAAAGATCTCTCGTTTAACTGCTACAGTTAACAAGATGGCATAATAGATTTTATACTTATAAAAAAGAGATGAATTATTCATCTCTTTTTTGTTGTCTATTTATTACTAAATCCTACTATTAATAGCTCAACACCTATAACATCTACTATTCTTCCTGTTTTAACTCTATAATCCGTATCTTGACATAGGTCTAACATTTCCAAAAGCGTTTTATAAGAATAGGATTTTGCTTGTGCAACATATTTCTTAACTGCAAATGGTGGCACACCAACAACTTTAGCAATTGTACTCTGATCTTTTCCACTATCCAATATACCTCTAACTTGTAGCAAAATATTATATTGCCTAGTAATCAAATATAATATTCTCATTGCAGGCTCTTTAAGTTCTAGTAAATCTCTATATAGCGTTAATGCTTTCTCTCTATTTTTATTACCAATGGCATCTAGCATATCAAATATCTTACTAGTAGCTTGACTTACACATACCTCATTAATATCTTCTATAGTAATCACTTCCCTGCCATAGGCATACGAAAATAATTTTTCTAGCTCAAACTTGATAGTGGTCATATCCATTCCTATTACTTCTAACATATAATTTACTGTAGCTTGTGATATTTGTTTATTTTCAGCTTTACAAAGTCCACCTATCCATGTACTTAACATATTTGCATCTGGAGTAGAAAAATCTGCTACATATCCTATATCTTTAATCTTTTTATACAATTTACTTCTCTTATCTATTTCTGATTCAACAAATATAACATAAGTACTATCTGGAAATCCCGTCAATCTCTCTAAAAAATTATCTGGTGCTGATTTAAAATATCCACTATTTTCAATTATTACAACTCTTCTCTCCGCAAAAAAAGGCAAAGTTTCTCCTGTATCAAGAAGTTCAACACTATTAATTTTATTACCTTCATAATAAGAATAATTCATATTGTCATCTGCATCTATAAGAGCATTTTTAAGCTTATCCCTATATTGTTTCTTAAGATAGACTTCTTCTCCTGAGAGCAAATATATATTTTTAAATTGATTATTTTTAATATCTGCATTTATTGTTTTCATCTATTTCTCCACTGTATAATATGTACTCGGGTAACACCATAGCCACTAAGCTCGAAAACACCGAGCTAAGGGTCTAGGTGTGCATTCGTACTAGGTTCGAAAGCACAATCTTTCCATTGACTTCGAAAACACCTCAGTCAATTTCAAGATACGGCTACGACTAGGCTCGATAAGACCTCGCCAAGTTCTCTGCCAGTCACCAAGTACTTCGGGTAACACCATATTCACTAAACTCGTAAAAACCTCGTTAAGTGTCTAGGTGTGCATTCGTACTAAGCTCAATAATACTTCGCTAAGTACTCATAGTATACCATAATCACTTTACATATGTCTCTATTAAATATTTTTCTTTGCTGGCCGTAATTTTTATTGCTCCTACATCTTTTGTTATATATATATTGCTATTGTGATTTTCTAGTCTATTAAGTAATTCTTCACCTGGATGTCCATAATTATTTCTTTCACTACAGGATATTAGAGATACATCTGGTTCTAATATATCTAATAGCTTGTCACATGTCGATGTGTTTGAACCATGATGTGCAACTTTTAACACTTCACATGTTTGTATATTAGAAAGTATCTCTTCTTCACCTTCAATACTTAAATCTCCTGTAAACAACATATTAAATTCACCATACTCAACATTAAGTACCATAGAATAATCATTTCTATCACTACAAGAATAATTATTAGAAGGATGCAAACATTCAATTAATACATCACCATCAGTAAGCTTATCTCCTTTTCCCATATATATAATACTTGTATTATTATCACTTGCAAGATTAATCAATTTAATATAGTTATCATCTAAATATATATTTTCACTATTGCCATTTTGACCTTCTATGTTAGGTAATACAATATTTTTAACTTGTATTCCTGTGTTTTTCTGATTCTCAAGCAAATAGCATATACCACTAATATGGTCACTATCGCCATGACTAATAAATATATAATCTATAGTACTTACTCCAAAGTATTTAAGAGTTGGTTTAATTATATATTCTCCTACACTACTACTAGAGCTACTACCCCCATCAATAAGAATATTACTACCGTTTGGCGTTTTCATATATATACAATCACCTTGACCTACATCTAGCATAATTACTTGTAACTTGCTAGGTATAATAATTAAAAACACTATTATTAGCAATCCAGCCAACATAATACCATATGCAATTTTCCTATTAAATTTCATCTTATAAATAAAATACAATAAAACTGCCAAAACAATATAATACATCAGTATATACACAAATCTAATATTTCCTGTTACTATGCGATTACCTATAATATTGCTTACCCAATGAGCTGATATTTCATATATCTTTAATATATAATAACTTATACCAATCACTACCTTGCCTAATGGCAAATAGACTAGTCCTATAACCCCACCTAATATAGCCATTGGCATTAATATAGACATTAGCGGAATAACAAATATATTAAGTATAATTCCATATAAAGACGTTTCATAATAGAAATATAATATTATTGGAGTAGATACCAGTTGTACAGATAGACTTAATAATAATCCATCCAATATTTTATATACAATACCATTCTTTTTTATAATTTTATAATTCTTCTTTGACTTATTTATATCTGATTCCTTATCTTCTTTTCTAATCAAAAATATATCTTCTAAACATTTTTTCAATATCGGATATACAACTGATATAGCAATAACTGCTCCATATGATAATAGAAATCCTGCATCCAATAATTTATGCACGTTAAAGAACAACATTATTATTGCCGCAATAGATATAGACGTAAGCATGTCATAAGTCCTTCCTATAATTTGTCCAATAATAGATATTATAAGCATTATTATTGCTCTAACTGTTGCTTGTCCTAATCCTGTAAGAGCGCCATAACTTACAATTAGTGTAATAGCTATTATACCTGCTACAAACCAAGAAAATCCTATTTTCCTTAATAGTTTAAACAAACTCCCCCCTATTATGGCTAAATGCAATCCACTTATAGCTATAATGTGGCTTATTCCTACTTGCTGATATAACCTCTTAACGTCCTTATCTAAATTACTTTTATCTCCCAACAACATTGCTATAATAATGTTCCCTTCCTTTTCAGGTAGCAATTCTCTATATATACCTATCATTCTATCTCTAATTTGTCTTAAAGCTTCTCCATACACATTATATCCACTATTAATTACACTACATTCATAGACCTTAAAGTTAAAATCATAGCCTCTACTTTTATAATAAGCTTCTGCGTTAAACTCCCCATAATTAGTAGGCTGTTCAAATTTCATAAGCCTTCCTCTCATAGTTAAAATGTTTCCTATTTTAATGCTATCATCATCAATACCAGCTACTCTTACTTTATAATTCTTATAAGTTACATAATTATCTCCATATATTTTTGATGTACCAATCGTAAGTATTTTACCATTACTACTATCTTCTATAGCCTTGACTTCACATTCAATATTACACTCTATATTATTATCTATATATCCAACAAAATTATCTGTGTATTTTCCCAGTAGTCCAGATAAAATACCAGCCCACATAAATATATAACTAATTAATAGCCATTTATAGTCACAAACACTAATAGGAATAACTTTCTTAACCTTAGTTAAAAATGCTATTCCTATCACAATTACTAGTATCATAACCATGATTATGTTAGTAAAACAAGCTATAGCCTCTCCAAGCACGAACCCGATTACTACAAACAATAATGGTCTTTTCAATATATTACCTCATATTTAATTATTCTATTTCTTCTGTTATCTCTTCTGTTACCTCTTCTGTATCAACTTCTTCTATTGGTCTTAGTATATTATCATTAAATTCAAACAATCCATCAAAAGCCATGGTTTCTCTATAATACTCTTGTTTCTCCCCATCAATAAAGAACTGTACTTTACTAATTGTAGGTAATTGAACCAAAGAATTGACTACTGAATATACCGTCAAATCACTTCTAATATCATCTAATGTGCCGTTAAAACTATCATTCATATCTACATAACAAACTCCGTCTTTTACAGATATTTTATTAATCTGTACACCGTTTGGAATTGTAGGTGTATATCCTTCTCTTAATGGTCCTGTTATCAAGGAATCCATAATTATCTGCTCCAAAGATATATTGCTTGTAATCTCTACCTTCTTATTATATTCCTTAAGGACCTCTCCTTCTTCATCTGCAAAAAATATAGTAATATTACCACTTTGTGTATATACGCTATCATCTGTATCTGTTAAAACAAAAGAATCTGCATTATATACTTCTACGAAAACTGTACTTTCTTCTTTACTAAGCAAATCATTAATTGCAATTCTTACTCTCTTAACACTTTCAAGCTGAGATACACTTTTCACAACACATGCCTTTGCAAATAAAGCCTCTTCCGTAGTCCAACTTGAATCTGCCAAGTCAAAGTTAATAGTAACGATTCCTTCTTTGTATTCAAAATCTTTATATACAAAATTACTTGTAACTCCTGTCTTATAGCCATTTACATCATCCGAAACCGTTACCTTATCTAATATTTCGGATAGAGATTTATCTATATTCTCTATGTCTGATAGTTTCATTATGTTTATCTCAAATTTTGTCGTTTCCTTATTAACATAATATACGTATACTTCACCCTCTCCTAAGGGTTCTACTGTCGCCACTTCTGTTCCTTCATCTACGCTATATTCGCAACCTTGTAATACTACTCCAAGCAATACATAACACATTAATATTAATATCATTTTTATTTTTTTCATAATATTCACCCATTATACAATTATATATCTTAACGGAATTCTAACTGTAAATGTTGTTCCTTTACCCAATTCGCTATAAACCTTGACTGCACCTTTATGTAATAGTATTACATTACGTGTAATTGATAAACCTAATCCAGTACCACCTGTATCTCTAGTTCTTGCTTTATCAACTCGATAAAATCTCTCAAATATTTGATCTTGACAATCTTCTGGTATTCCAACACCTGAATCTACCACCTTTATATAAAAAAACTTGTGATCTGCATCAAGATTTACATTAACATATCCGTCATCAATATTATATTTAATAGCATTTTCAATCAAATTGGAAATAGCCAGTGTTAACTTAAGTTCATCAACTTCAGCATTAACTTCTCTAACACTTTCGTATACTACTTCTATATTTCTCAACTCTGCTATTGGCTTTAAACGTTTAAGTAATAGTTCTAATAATTCATTAATATTAATTACTTCTATATTAAGCTCTGATGATTTTTTATCTGTCTTAACCAATGTAAGTAAATCATTAATAATTTGATTTTCTCTATCTATTTCATCTGCAATATCCTGCATAAATTCTTTGTACATTTCTGCTGGAACATTTTCTTGTAATAACAACGAATCTGCTAATACTTTCATTGATGTTATAGGTGTTTTAAGCTCATGAGATACATTAGAAACAAATTCCTGTCTTGAATCTTCTAACTTTTGTATCTTATTCATTATAACATTAAAATTATCAGTCAAATCCTCCATCTCACTATATGTAAAACCAGCATTTAACTCACTTAACTGGGCTTCTCCCATTGTTTTAAGTTGTTTATTGATATCATCTATACCTGCGACACTTACTGATGCAACTACTAATGATGCCACTAGAACTACTACTACAAATAATGCATATAATGTATTACCTTGTTGATGCAAGTAATCATTTGTATTAATCATCTCATTTATAGATACAGTTGCAATAATAACACCTTTGATAGCAGTTTCCTTGGAATCCTTTTCAGAAATATCAATAATCGGCATAATAATTTGTATATATCTATCAATCATATTTATATCTTTATCGACTGTACCATGCATAACTGAAAATACATCTTCTGACAGAATATATTTTCCTTGTTCGATAGTATATGTATCCTTGATTATCTTATAATTATTATCAATTATCATAATACGACCTTCATATACATTAGCCAATTGATCTATTTCAGCGTTAAGGTTATCAATATAACTTTCTATCATAAAGTTATTATCAATAACCTGATTAGCTAATATATTACACTGACTTTGAACGTTTGAAATTCTTTGCTCCGTTAACTTCTTCTCAGTAACTCTCTCTAAATTGGCTCTAAATAAAAATATCATAACTAGGGTGAGTAAGAAAACAGTTATGAATAATATGAATTTTAGACTTCTTACTGGTTTTAGAGCTTGTCTAAGCTTTGAAATAATATCCCACTCCCCATTTTGTATGAATATATTTTGGCTCACCCGGATTTGATTCTATTTTTTCACGTAGTCTTCTAACATGAACATCTACTGTTCTTACATCTCCTGGATAGTCACTTCCCCATACAGTGTTAAGTAGAGCATCTCTTGAATATACCTTATCTGGATTAAATACTAATATTGTTAATAAATCAAATTCTTTTGCTGTAAGATTAACTTCTTGTCCATCTATAAAAACTCTTCTACTATCACAATCAATCTTCATTCCGTTAACTTCTATAACTTTATTAGTTGATTTAGCTGATTCTTTTTTTACATTACGTCTCATTATTGCCTTAATTCTTGCTTTTACTTCAAGAATATTAAATGGCTTTGTAATATAATCATCTGCACCATATTCTAAGCCCAATATTTTATCCATATCATCGCCTTTTGCTGTTAACATAATAATGGGTACGCTTGAAAATTCTCGTACTTGTTGGCATACTTCTAACCCCGTTAATCCTGGAAGCATAATATCTAAGAGTATAATATCATATTCATTATCTGTAGCCATGCGCAAAGCTTCTTCTCCATCATAGGCGCAATCAACCATCATATCATCTTGTTCTAAGCTAAATTTAATTCCCTTTACGATTAACTTCTCGTCATCCACAACAAGTACTTTTTTCATATACACACCTCAACCTACTTTTATATAATCTTTGATTTTGTTAAAAGTTCCTTCTTTGATGCCATCTATATTCATGATATCATCAATAGTACTAAAACTACCTTTGGTTTCCCTATAATTAATTATTGCTATCGCCTTAGTTTCACCAATTCCTGGTATCTCCATAAGTTTTTCCTTTGATGCAATATTAATATCAATCTTACCATCATCTACTTCTTCATATATCACTTGTTCACTAATATATTCACCAATAGTCGGAATATATATCTGCATTCCATCTGTTAATTCCATAGCTTGATTAATCTGTCTACAGTCTGCTGTATCTGTAAGTCCTCCAGCCATCTCAATAACTTGATATACTCTATCTCCTTTCGATAAAATATAAACACCTTCATTGATAACTTGTCCACACACATATACATATATATCTGAATCCTCTATATCTGATTCAACATTCAGATTATTGCTATCTTTGACCTCTTCTGTCTGTATATCATAATCTTCACTAGTAGTAATCACAAATTCTTCTCCATTACTACAACCTACCATACTTACAATACATATCATTAAAAACAAACAAATTATATTACGCAATATTTACCTCCATACAGCATAATACAAAAATATAAACTATCTCTATTCTACATAAATTAAATATATAATACAACCTTTATTTTATTCCCATTTAAAAACAATCAAACCTGCAATTGCAATTACAACTCCTATTAGCTTACTCCATTGGAAATCAACCTTCTCAACATTAAACATTCCAAATAATTCAATTAGATATGCTACTACTACTTGAGAAATCACAATTAGCAGTACTGCCTTTGCAGGTCCTAAGTCAGCCATACTTTTAATAACTGTAAATGTAATGAAAGCTCCTAATACACCACCTATAAGCATATACTTATTGTCTATTTTAAATATCTCTGTTAAAGCCACATCTTTTCTCTCAGTAAATGCCCATACAAGAATACATACAACAAAACCAGTTAATTGAACCCAACTATTAGTTATCCATGCTCCTGTTTGTTTTGTAACCCCTGTATTAAATACCCCCTGCAAACTCATTAATGCTCCTGATATTAAAGCAATTATTATTCCTAACATACTATATACCTCCTATTAAAATAATTAATATTTGTTATATCTAGTATGTCTTACCTATAATTAAAATATTACTTAAATCTTTGCATCATATTTTCTTCTAATTGAATTAACTCAGTTTCAACATCATTTCCATTCCATATATTCTTAAATGCAATTTCACTATATGTCCAAAAATCCCCCATTTCTAAAATCTTAGGCATAGGTTGAGATTTTATATATTGATTACTTATTAGAATTTCATTTTCGTCAGTTCTATCAAAACCAATTCTGCTTGCTACTTTATAGTTAATGCTATACTGATTCGTTACATATTCATAAGATAAATAAGCTCCAAATAAATTTGCTGCTTCTTTATTGTTAGAATAATCATTAACCATAGCTGAATAAGTTATTGAAGCAGGTATGGATTCAAGTTCTTCATTCAAATTTGGTAACATTGCTACCTTATAAGAACTTTCGCTATTAATATAATTAACAATATCTGTTTTGCAAATGCTAAAAATTAGTGTTCCATCTTCTATTTCTTTCTTTATTTCACTGTAATTATTACTATCTGCATTCATTGAAAAATATTGACTTAGACTTTGATAGTAAGCCATTGACAATATACTATTGTCAGTTGTTAAATCAAATTTGCTCTTATCTTCACCAAAGTCACCTAGTATATTAGCATACTTTCCAATAAACATATAATCGAAATATGGGTCCGCTACATTCCATTTGAAAATTGTTTTATTACCTTCTTCATCTTCAAATTCGCTTGCAAAATCAAGTATTTCTTCAATTGTGGCAGGAGCTTTCTCAACTAACTCACTATTGTACACCATAAAATATGTATCAAAATATATAGGATAACCATATTGATTTCCATCAGTAGTTATTGCATTTTTAGTAATTGCAGGATAATTACTATTAAGAAAAGTATCCGAGTACATATTGTTTTCATCTATTAATCCTGCCAAATTTGCTTTACGAATCTGATCATTAGATAATATAAATATATCTGCTGCCTGATTATTTATATTAGCCTTGTTTACATCTTCTAAATAATCTATTCCTTCATACAAATTTAAAGATACTTGTATATTATATTTTAACTTAAACTCATCTGCTGCCTTGCTTAAATATGCTTCATCTGATTGATCTGTATACCATAAAGTTATAGCTGTATTTTCATTAATTTTAGGCATTAAATAATCTTCAATCTCTTTATAAGTATCAAAGTTATCTGCCTTAACTTCTTCAGTTTCTGTTTTAGTACAACCTGAAATATTAAATATTAATACAACACATATTATTAGTGAAAAAATCTTACTATACATTTTTTTCATAAGTATCTCCTTAAATTAAACATAAGTTGCCCATCGGGCAACTTATAATAGCATAATAATTTCTAGAATAATGGCTCTTTAAGTATAGCTGTTCCAATACCTTTGTTGGTAAAAAACTCTAGTAGTAAACAATGTTCTACACGTCCATCAAGAACATGGACTCTTGATACACCATTTTCTATTGCATCTATGCAGTTAGTAAGTTTAGGAAGCATACCACCACCTACTACTCCGTTATCAATCATACTTCTTGCTTCAACAATATCCATCTCTGATATTAATGTATCTTTATCATTAGGATCAATAAATACTCCTTCTATATCTGTTAAAAATACTAATTTCTCAGCCTTTATTGCTGTTGCAATAGCACATGCTGCATCATCTGCATTTATATTATAACTTTCAAATTCATCACTTGAACCTATTGGCGCTATAACTGGTATAAAATCATTCTCTATTAAAGTATCAATAATGTCAATGTTAACATTTGTCACTTCACCAACAAATCCTATATCTTTTCCACCTGGAAATTTCTTTTGTACCTTTAATAGTGCTGCATCCTTACCACTAATACCTACTGCATTTAAACCTAGTTTCTGCATCATTTGAACAAGGCCTTTGTTTACCTTAGATAATACCATTTCAGCAATTTCCATTGTCTCTGCATCCGTTACACGTAAACCATTAATGAATTCAGGTTCTTTACCAATCTTCTGTACCCATGTGCTTATTTCTTTACCACCACCATGTACAATAATTGGTTTCAGTCCAATAAGCTTAAGTAATGCAACGTCTTTTATTACGTTATATCTTAAGTCATCATCTAACATAGCACTTCCGCCATATTTAACTACTATTTTCTTTCCACTAAATTTTTGAATATATGGTAACGCCTCTATAAGAGTCTGAGCTTTAATCATTACCTGCTCCATAGTATTTTCTTTGTTAATCATTATTATATCTCCTTCCAAAACAACTATAACTTATACTCTATATGCATTATTACGAACGGTAATCTGCGTTTATTTTTATATAGTCATATGTTAAATCACAGCCCCAAGCTGTAGCTTTATCTTCTCCCATTTTAACATCTGCAATTATTACAACTTTTTCTGGTGCTAAAATGTTTGTTGCCATTTCTTCATCATAATCTGTAGCCATACCATTTTCAACTAATTTAATCTTACCTGAAATACTCTTAATTGTTATATCCACTTTGTAAGGATCAAATTCTGCTCCTGAATATCCCATTGCACAAAGAATCCTTCCCCAGTTAGCATCTTTACCATACACTGCACATTTAGTAAGATTAGACGTAACTATTGACTTTGCTAATATCTTTGCTGATTCCTTATTAGGTGCATTTATTACATTTACCTCTAATAATCTTGTACAGCCTTCGCCATCTCCTGCTATTGCTTTTGCTAAATACTCATTAACATGATGCAGGGCTTCTACAAATATTTGATAATCTTCATTTTTTTCTGTAATCTTATCATTTCCAGCCATTCCATTTGCTAGTATAAGAACACTATCATTTGTTGATGTATCTCCATCTACCGAAACCATGTTAAATGTTTCTTCAATGTCAACTTTTAATGCTTCTGTTAATAGTTCTTTACTTATATTCAAATCTGTTGTTATAAATCCTAACATTGTTCCCATATTAGGATGAATCATACCAGACCCTTTACACATAGCACCTATAGTAACTTTTTTACCTGCTATTTCTATCTCTACTGCAATTTCTTTTTTCTTAGTATCTGTAGTAAGAATAGCTTCTGCCGCTAATGCTGCTCCTTCTCTAGTGTCTAATAAGTTTTCTGATAACTTTCTGATACCATCATAGATAACTTCCATCGGTAGTTGTTGACCTATAACACCTGTTGATGCAACTAATACTAATTTCTTATCAATATCAAGTTTCATTCCTACATTAGAAGCCATTGTCTTTGCATTTTCATATCCTAATTCACCAGTACAAGCATTAGCATTTCCACTATTAATTACTATTGCTTGAGCAGTTTCCCCACCATTAACAATCTTCATATCCCATAATACAGGAGCTGCTTTTACCATGTTAAGTGTAAATGTGCCTGCTACAGTTGCTGGAACTTCACTAACGATAAGAGCCATATCTCTATTAGTCTTACCTGGTTTAATTCCTGCGCGTAATCCCGTTGCTTTGTATCCTATAGGAGACGTTACTCCTCCATCTATAATATTCATACTAATCTTCCTTCCATATCTATCTGCTATAAGCTAAATGTGTCTGTCACTTATGGAAACATAGGAGCTAATAATAATCCTTCTGTCTCTGGTAATCCAAATACTAGATTCATATTCTGTACCGCTTGACCTGCTGCACCTTTAACTACATTATCTAATGCACCCATAACTACTATTCTATTTGTACGCTTATCTAACTTAAAGTTAACATCTACATAATTACTACCTTCAACCCATCTTGTCTCTGGTGGTACATCCTTATCAAGTACACGAACAAACACTTCATCTTTATAATACTTATCATATATAGCCTTAACTTCTTCATAAGAAACTTCTTTTGCTAAATCAGCATATGCTGTAACCAATATTCCTCTATTCATAGGAACTAGATGTGGAGTAAATATAATATTTATATCTTCCTGCGCTGCATATCCTAATTGCTCTTCTATTTCTGGAGTATGTCTATGAGTTAATACTCCATATGCTTTAATATTTTCATTTACTTCACAATATAGGTTAGGAACTTTTGCACTACGTCCTGCACCTGAAGTTCCTGACTTAGCATCAACAATTATTGACTGTGGTTTAATTATTCCTTCTTTTACTAATGGATATAACGAAAGAATTGAACAAGTTGTATAACAACCTGGGTTAGCTATGAGTCTTGCCTTCTTAATATCTTCTCTATTAATCTCACATAATCCATATACTGCTTCTTCAATAAATGAAGGACTCTTATGTTCTATACCATACCATTCTTCATAAGTTGCTACATCTTTAATACGGAAATCTGCACTTAAATCAATTATCTTTACCTTATTAAGTACTTCTTCATTTACAAGCGAACTGCATAGACCTTGTGGTGTTGCTGTAAATATAACATCTACTGCCTTAGCAAGTTCTTCCATGTTATCATCCATACATTTATCATCTACTATTTGAAACATATTTCCGAATACTTCACTATATCTTTTATCTATATAACTCCTAGAACCATACCACACTACCTTAGCGTCCTTATGTCCTAGTAATAATCTTACTAATTCTTGACCTGCATATCCAGTTGAACCAATTATACCAACTTTAATCATAATTTAAATCTCCTCACCTTATGTAATCACTAATAAATACTATAGCACATTTTAACTATTTAACAAATATTTTTTATATAGTATTGTTTGCTAATTTCAATTTATTCATAATTATACATTTTCAATGCATAATATGCAAGATATTTTTAAATTTATGTATATTTTTGTTGTTAAGCTATATTATTTATTCAAGTTTAACTCCCATTTTGCTCTTATTCTATAAGGTTTTTTATTGATTTTATATATTCTTAAAAAAGGGGTTGCATAATATTCATTATAGTTGTATATTTATTGTTAGAGTTGTGCAAGTACATTATAAATGTTTGCACTAGTATTTAAGGAGGATATATTTATTATGAAAGAAAAAGTTATATTAGCTTATTCAGGTGGTCTAGATACTACTGCTATTATTCCATGGTTACAGGAGAATTATGATTACGATGTAATCTGTGTTTGTGTTGATGTAGGACAAGAAA
>JAVBSS010000069.1:0-8701 GCA_031556525.1 Lachnospiraceae bacterium | reverse complement strand
TGTGACTGATTTAGATAATTATATTTATTGCTATAAAAACCTGCTATACCACACATAAAAAACCTCCAACTACATATCTATTACTATGTTACGTAGCTAGAGGTTTTTTTGTGATACAAACTTAATAATTTATTCTGTAACAAGTGGTGTTGATAAATATCTATCTCCTGAATCAGGAAGAACTACCACTATATTTTTACCCTCATTTTCTGGTTTTTTAGCAAGCTCTGTTGCTGCCCATAATGCAGCTCCAGAAGATATTCCAACAAATAACCCTTCTGTCTTTGCAATTTGTCTACCAACTTCAAAAGCATCGTCATTTTCAACTTTAATAATTTCATCATATATCTTAGTGTCTAAAGTATCTGGAACAAATCCTGCGCCAATACCTTGAATCTTATGTGGTCCTGAAGTTCCTTCTGATAATACTGGTGATGAAGCTGGCTCAACTGCAACTATCTTTATATTAGGATTCTTCTCTTTTAAATAACCGCCTACGCCTGAAATTGTACCACCCGTGCCTACACCAGCTACTAATATATCTACATTACCATCTGTATCATTCCATATCTCTGGCCCAGTGGTTGCTTTATGCACTGCTGGATTGGCTGGATTAACAAATTGACCCAAAATAATTGCATTAGGTATTTCCTTTGATAATTCTTCTGCTCTAGCAATTGCCCCCTTCATTCCTTTAGCACCTTCTGTTAATACAAGCTCTGCACCATATACTTTTAGTAAATTTCTTCTTTCAATACTCATTGTCTCTGGCATTGTAAGTATTGCTCTATATCCTCTAGATGCTGCAACTAATGCAATTCCTATTCCTGTGTTGCCACTTGTAGGTTCAATCAATACTGAATCTGATTTCAATAATCCTCTATCTTCTGCATCTTTTATCATTGCATAAGCAACCCTATCCTTAACACTTCCTGCTGGATTAAGATATTCCAACTTTGCTATAACCTTAGCCTTCAAATCATTTTTCTTCGCGTAATTTTGCACCTCTACTAGTGGTGTGTTCCCGATTAGTTCAATTAGACTTCCATAAATTTTTGCCATATTACATTCTCCCTTTCTACATTGCACATTATATTCCTATAATTCCTACCAAGTTAATAAGTTTTAACTTATATTACTATTATTTAATTTATATGTCAAGTAAAAAGTCAAAAAAATAAGTATATAATTATTTAATTAATTACATACTTATTTTTACCATACAGTAAATTAGCAATATTGACTTGTTATATATAACAAAACTACTAAATTCTATAGCATACCTAACTCATTATAAATACCCTAACAATATATTTATCTTCTTCGTCTTGTATGCTAATCTGTCCATTATACTTATCTATAATAGATTTAATCATATCTACATCTATCATACTATTATTGATATCAGAAATATCTTCCTGTCTTCTATGAGGATTTTCAACATATATAGATAGACTATTATTCATATAATCCATACTTAATATAATTTTTCTGTTAGCCTCTACTTGCTTAACCTCTTCTATTGCACCATCAATGAGATTGCCAAGTAGTAGCCCTACATCTGTTGATTTAATTTTCAATCCCTCTAGAGATTCCAAATTTGTTTCCATATGAATATTATTTTTTTCACATACTTTTCTTTTATAATTAATTATTGCATCTATTAGTCCAATGCCTGTGTTAGCATTTAAAATATCATTGCTCAAATAATTAATTATTTCACTATATTCGCCTGCTAACAGATCATACTTAGATTCATCAAAATAGGTCTTTTCTAATATATATCTATTTTTAATATCATGTATAAAAGCTCTCATATATATCCATAAATCTTCTATTTCTCTACATTGCTTCATATAATATTTACTTTGTTGTTCCAAAAATTGCGTTTCCATTTTTGCTTTTATATATTCTTGAACTTTTTCATATAAATAAAATGTAGATATATTTATAGCCAATATCATTGTAATTGTAATTACTTCCTTAACAGCAATTCCATTATCGGGATTCAGAAAAATAAATGCAATAATAATAATACTCGAAACTGGTACTATAAAAGTCTCAATCCAACTTGTTGTTCTCGCTAAATATTTATTTTTCCTTGTAATTATATTAGATAAAATATTTAAAAATATAAACCATATTACTTTTGATATCATATTACATGTGGTTAAATAATTTACATTTTCAGTTATTGTTTCTACACCAATTCCTAATATAAATTTAAAGAATACAACCGCTATAACTTCTGAAATTACGCCTAATGTATATGTAGAAATAACCATTATTATCTTTGTCATTATTCCACCATTATATAACACTAAAAGCACGGCAAGATAACATCCAAGATATACTAACATATTGATTATGCCACCCTCAGAAACAAATAAAGATACAGCGTTTGTTATTCCAAGGAACATTATCCACATACCCAATATCAAATATTTGTTATTCTTTTTAATTCCTAATACATTCTTACCAAATATATGTAATATTATATCAGTTGCTATTTCTAATATAATAGATAAAATACTAACCAACATCTTGTGTATACTCCGTTTTTCTAATTTATAATAGTTTAACTTATAATCAAACAGAATACAACGTCTAAATCTTTTTAACTTTTCCTATCAGCATACTCATTGCACATAGTATCATACCACTAAAAACATCAACACTATACTCACTGCCAAAAGCATACAACACTACCCCTATTACACAATATACTGTACTAATAATTCTACTTATATTTCTATACTTAATATATTCTTCCTTTGTAACCGGTTTGTTTTTACTTGTAATAGGTGCTACTGTATATATAATTAACCAAGCAATAACTATACCAATTATCACTATCTCAACATTATTGTACAAATAATATTTATTAATACTAAACATTATAATTAATATTAACACAGAATATATATAACATTTAATATAACTACTAGCATGGATTCCTCCTGCATAACTTCTAATAGGCACTATAACCAATAGTAGCACTATACTATTTAATAACATTCCCATCACTGCTCCAAGAAGCAATGTTGTTGCTATATTTATAGTCAGTGCTACTACCATCTTCAAACCAAATACATAAATTTCCTCGTCTTCCTTCTTTATAGCGCCATTATCAATCATGCTATTAACAACATTTTTGAATAATGAATCGTTCATAGATTATATACGTTTGAATCTATTTAAAGCTTCTGGAACTTCTGGTTGATGTAAGATGTATAAACATGACATATTTGATAATCTTATAACAAAATGTGAAATTATCATTGCTAATAAACCATAGTTTAAGCTCTTCAATAGTCTTCTCATCGCTTATCTCCTTTCAATATACATATATTTGCATGAGAGATAGCTTTTCTGAAGTTTATTGAGAAACTGTCTATGTATTTAAATTAATGTCTACCACTCATATATGAATAATAAACCATTTTTTCTATTTTGTGTTGTAAATTGTAATTTTTCATATATTTAATTGTAATAAATCGTCATTTATCTATTTGATATAATACAATTGTTGTCATAAATTTATTGTCACTAGCATTCATATCTACATTACCTTCATATTCATTCACTATCGTTTCTACTATTTTAAGACCTATCCCATGATTTTTCTTATCTATTTTAGTCGTTAAATACTTCCCATTCTCTAATACTCTAGTATGCTTATAATTATTTTCAATATTTATATATAAATTATGACTATGGTATAATATCTTGAAATTCAAATATCTATTATCATCCAACTCTTTTGATGCTTCTATTGCATTATCAAACAAATTACCTAATAAAAACGATATATCACGCATTGGCTTCTCAAAATCTAGCGGGAATCTAATATCCACACTAGTCTCAATATTCAGTTTCTTAGCATACTCTATCTTGTAATTAATAATAGCATCTATAAATATATTCCCTGTATCTGAAACAATACCAGTACTCTCAAATTGTTCTATAACTTCACCATAAGACTTTTGTAATACATCATATCTCTCATTAAACAAATTATCATTATTCTCAACATATCTTCTTTTTGTTAATTCATAAAATTGATCCATATCAACTAATATTTGCTGAACTTTTTCACATTGCTCAATATACACAATTCTTTGCTCATCAAGAAATTCTTTTTTCAACTTCTCACTAGTGTATTCCTTTACATTTTCATATATATACATTGATCCCATATTTATCAATAGCAGACTAACAACTATTGCTATACTATTAAATCCCCAAGTATTTTCATTCTGAACAATCTCAAAAATTATTATTATCACACTACATATTGGCACTACCAACGCATATATCCATCCACTAGAGAATGTTCCTATCGACTTCTTCTCGTATGTATCCTTATTATTCATATAATTCTATTTCTCCTCAAGCATACTAGTATATATATCCCTTACCAATTTCCTTCTATCTACACTTATTGGTATTTCTTCACCTGTATTTAGCGTAACACTATCTCTCTTGTAGCAATATATGTATCTCGTATTAACTAGATATGATTGATGTATTCTTATAAACCTATCTCCCCGATTCCCTAATACTTCTTCTACATCATCTAATTTTTCATAAATATTATCATACTCTTCATTAGTAGACACTATTGTTATTTGCCTCTTATCACTGCTAATATACATAATATCAAATATAGATATTTTATAATATTTTCTATTAGCCTTAAATTCATAATAAGCATCAACATTTTTAAAACATATTTTTATTGCTTTCTCTAAAATATCATTAAATTCCTTTTTATTAATTGGCTTATCAATAAATTGAAATGGTTGTACATCAAATGCTGCCTTATAGTATTTATTATGACTAGACATAAATATCAAAATAGTTGTATATTGTAACTCCCTTATCTTCTTAGCTATATCGATACCACTAATCTCACCAATTTCTATATCCAATATCAATATATCAATGTGCCCTAGTATTTCAATATCCACTAACAAATCCATACCGCTATTGTAATATTCAACCTCTGCTTGAACATCTATTGTTTCTAATAATTCTTTTGTTTCTTTTAGTAATTTCTCTCCAAATATTATAATATCATCACAGATAACTATTTTTAACATACGACCTCCGTTGTAATAAATATCTTGTTTTCCTCATGTTGTCTTCCAAATTTATAGGTACAATATACTACATATATTTCCATTTATCAATCCAAAATCTAGTTTTTATTCATTAGTAAATATTTTCACTCAAAATATGATATATAATTAACCTGATATACACTATTCGGAAATAACTCATTATATAAATCCATAAAGTAATCATCTGTCATGCTTGCCATATAGTCCACAATAATTTGATTCTCTTCATTTATATATTCATTTTCCAAATAATATTTTCTGTATTGATTTACTAAATCAATGTGATGCTTATATATTACTGAATCTTTATTTCCTTTTCTTAAATCCTCTAACAACTTATTATACATGTCATGAAACATAGGTTTTATATTCTCTTCATATATTTTATCAAGCTGCTCATTCTTATATATATATTCATAATTTTCTTTTTTGGCTAACTTTAAATCACTATATAATTCCTCATCTAATAGTATATAATCCTTTCCATAGCTATTTTCGATTATATTTACAGTTAGATTATTTATTATTTCTGCATTATGAATTCCCATTGCTTTATTAGTAAATATACTATCATCAAGAATTAATTTAGCTTTAATTGCATCCTGCCTATCTTTACCTAAATATGCAACCATATCACATATTCTAACTACACACGCTTCTAATGTAGACGGTACCAATTTATCAATATTCTTACTATCTACATAACATCCTTCTACTTTGAGGTCAAATTCATCAAATCCATCTAATTTAATTGGTCTATACTCTTGTTGTTCAAATTCCCCATTATGGCATAATATACCATCCAAAGTCTGTAATGATATATTAAGATTATTCATTCCATCAAGAACTCTAACACTATGTACATTCTGATTAAAATATATTCCTTTTTTCTCATTATATATTTCATCCAAAAATCTTTCACCAGCGTGTCCAAAAGGTGTATGCCCAATATCATGGCCTAAAGAAATGGCTTCTATCAAACTTTCATTCAATCCTAAGACATTACCAATATTTCTAGCAATTCTTGATACTAGCTGAACATGTAATGCTCTTCTAGTTATGTCATCGTTTTTATAAAATGAAAATACTTGAGTCTTATCTGCATATCTATTATAATACGGCACATGCATGATTTTCTCTATATCCCTAACATATGCTTGCCTCCATAAGTTAGCAACATCTCTGCTATTATCTCTTCTAATTATCATATCATCATTGCATCTATATGGACTAGACCAGTTATTTATTTTATCTTCTTCTATTCTATTAATAATCTCCTTAGATAATTTACTATATGCCATATCTACCTCCGATATTTTTCTATATATATACAATACAAAAAAATGTCGAAAAAGTCAAAAAACACGGTCAGAAATTTTCCAACCGTGTTTTTATGTATATTATTAATAATTTAGATATCAAATAATAATTTTGAATATTGTGGGAAAGGCCAATCTTCCTCAGCCACTAATTGCTCTAAAGCATCTACTGGTTTTCTTACCTCTTCCATTATTACAGTTACTGTATCATAGAAATATTTTGCTTGCTCTGATAGGTTTTCTTCTAAAGTTGCAGCATTTGTAACAGCATTTTCTAATTTAACTAATGCATCTTGTAATGAAACTAACTCTTTTGCAATACTTTCTAAGATATTAGTCTGTACTGATACTTCACTAATTCCTGCTGTCTTAAGATTAATTACAGTAGTCGCAATCTTAGATTGATACTTCATAATTGCTGGAACTATATCCTTCTTAACCATATCTATCATTGTCTTAGCTTCTATATTAATACTCTTAGCATAGTTTTCATAATAAATCTCGGTACGAGAATGTAATTCAACTTCGCTAAGTACATTATATTTAGTAAATACCTCTACCGCACTTGGTTTAACCAAATATTCAATAGAATCTACCATACATTTTATGTTTGGAAGCCCTCTCTTAGCTGCTTCTTCAACCCATTCATCTGAGTATCCATTTCCATTAAATACAACTCTCTTATGTTTAGTAACTAATTGCTTAATCATATCATGAACAGCCATGTCAAAGTTATCCGCTTTTTCTAATACATCTGCCGCTTTACACATAGCATCAGCAACTATTGTATTAAGAATAATATTAGGTGTTGCTATTGATTGTGTAGAACCAACCATTCTGAATTCAAACTTATTACCTGTAAATGCAAATGGTGATGTACGATTACGATCTGTTGCATCTTTCATAAATGATGGGAGTGTAGAAACACCTGAATCTAATGCCGAACCTTGTTTACTACTTGTTGCTTCTCCATTCATATCTAATTGTTTTAATACGTCGTCTAATTGTTCACCTAAATATACAGAAATAATAGCTGGAGGCGCCTCATTAGCTCCTAATCTATGATCATTTCCCGGAGATGATGCTGATAATCTTAATAATTCAGCATGCTCATCAACTGCTTTAAGTATTAAAGATAACACTAATAAGAATTGTACATTCTCATGAGGAGTTTTACCTGGTTCTAATAAATTAATTCCATCATCACTACACATTGACCAGTTATTATGCTTTCCAGAACCATTTACACCTGCAAATGGTTTCTCATGCAATAGACATGAAAGTCCTTTACGATCAGCAACTTTTTTCATAGTTTCCATAATTAATTGGTTATGGTCTGTTGCTACATTATTAGATTCATATATTGGTGCTAGTTCATGTTGTGCTGGAGCTACTTCATTATGTTGAGTCTTAGCAGTAATACCTAATTTCCATAAGTCTTCGTTAAGTTCTTTCATGTACTCTGCAACTCTTTCTTTGATGCTGCCAAAGTAATGATCATCTAACTCTTGACCTTTTGGTGGCATACCGCCGAATAATGTACGTCCTGTAAATATTAAATCTTTTCTTGCCAAGAAATTTTTCTTATCTACTAGGAAATATTCTTGCTCTGCTCCAACTGAAATATTAACTCTAGTTGATGTTGTATTTCCAAATAACTTTAGTATTCTCATTGCTTGAATATTAACTGCTTCCATTGAACGAAGTAATGGTGTCTTCTTATCTAATGCTTCACCTGTATACGAACAAAATGCTGTTGGTATACATAAAACCATACATCCACCTGGTGTTTCTTTTACAAATGCTGGAGATGTACAATCCCAAGCTGTATATCCTCTTGCTTCAAACGTCGCTCTTAATCCACCTGATGGAAAAGAAGATGCGTCTGGCTCACCTTTAATAAGCTCTTTGCCTGAGAATTCAAGTAATACTTTGCCGTCATTTGTTGGATTAATAAATGCATCATGCTTTTCTGCTGTAATTCCTGTCATTGGTTGGAACCAGTGAGTATAGTGTGTCGCTCCCATCTCTACCGCCCAATCTTTCATAGCATTTGCTACTGTATCTGCAATTCCAGGATTAAGTTCCTTACCAAGTTCTATTGTCTTCTTAAGTTCTTTATAAACATTCTTTGGAAGACGTTCTTTCATTACTGAATCATTAAATACATGTGATCCAAAAATTTCTGGTACATTAACTTTTTCTCTCATAAAATAACACCCTTTCATTATTTATATTTAGATATGAAATAACATA
>JAVBSS010000041.1:0-20984 GCA_031556525.1 Lachnospiraceae bacterium | reverse complement strand
ATTACAGGTGAGTTAAGTTCTTGTGCTGTTAATAAAACTGATTTTGTCCACTCAAGGTTGTTGATATTGAATTGACCAACTGCATATTTACCAGCTTTTGCTTTTGTTAACATTTCTTTTGCTGAAACTAACATAGATAATATCCTCCATATTCTTATATTAATATTAAAATTATCGCAGGTCTTATCTAATAAATATATTTCATTTACTGATTTAACCGCGTATCTAACGACATTATACCCCATTACCTTATAAAAATAAAGAAAAAATGTTGGGTTATTTATTATTTAATCCAGAATTTAGCCAAATCACCTATATAATCAATGCCCCAAAATGCTAATAATAGATTCCTTATAATAACATTTGCACCTAATACAATTAATATTGACCATAAAAACCATTCATTAAATGGTGCATACACTTTCCCATTTTTCTTAAGTCTTGTAATTATTGCTCCTATATAAAAGTAAGCACATATCAATCCACTTACTAGCACTAATGGATTATATAGAAACGATTCAATAAAATGAAAGTTCAATAAACTCCTAACAGCTCTAGTACCACCACAACCTGGGCAATACAAATGTGTTACTACCGCAAAAATGCAATCTGCTCCTGAAAATGCTACTTTAAAATCAAATATTTTATATGCTATAAAATATGTTAGTCCTATTATTAAACAAACTGTACCAACATAAAACCACGCATCACTCTCTGTTATCTTCTTTTTCATGATTATTTCCATTCCTAAATCTAATATAATTTGTAACCTTATATATAATAACATAGTATTATTTTTATATCAAAGGGAACAATATTTTTTAAAATGCACTTTGAAAACTCTAGTGTATCTTTTGTTTGTCTTGATAATTATACATTTGCATGGTATATTTTATTATATATTATTACTTACTTGGAGGAGAATTATGAATAGTCAAAATGATGGTTTTTCAATTGCATCTCTAATACTTGGTATTATTGGTTTACTTTGTGCCTGTTGCGGTTGCGGGTTTATATTCAATATTTTAGCAATTGTTTTTGGATATTTTTCTGGAAGAAATTCAGATGGCCAAAAAAGCAAACTTGCATTTGCTGGTATGATATTAGGTATTGTTGGAATTGTACTTTCAATAATAATGTTTATTATAGGTTTTATAAACGGTACTTACACCAGCTATATGGAAAATTTATAAGATTAAGATACTATGGCACAAAAAGCAATTCATACGTGGATTGCTTTTTTATGTATACAAAACCTTTATTCAAGTGATATTATAACTATATTATAATTAAGAAAGTAGGGATAAATCTTGGAACAAACCAAAACATCTATATTAAAAAACAAATATTTTTTATATCTTACTGAATTCTTTGCCGGTATGTCTGTTATGGCTATCGAATTAGGTTCAAGTAGATTATTAGCTCCTTATTTTAGTTCATCACAAATTGTATGGACTGTTATTATCGGAACAATTATGATTGCTATGGCTTTAGGTAACATATGGGGTGGAAAGATGGCCGACAAGAATCCTGATCCAGCCAAACTATATGGTCGCTTACTAATAGCTGCTATTTGGACAGCCCTTATTCCTGTTGTGGGGAAATATGTAATTGCTGGCGTTTCTGTTGTTCTTGCAATATTTGTTACTAAAAACTTTCTAGTGTGGGCATCCCTTGTAAGTTGCCTTGTGCTTTTTGTATTTCCACTTATGCTTTTGGGAACAGTAACACCGTCCCTCGCTAAGTATACGATGGATGATCTAGATAGCAACGCTTCTACTATAGGACGACTTAATGCGCTTAATACTATAGGAAGTATTATAGGTACATTTCTTCCTACCTTCGTAACCATCCCTGCTGTCGGAACTGCTGCAACTTTCTACATTTTCGCTGCTATTTTAGCACTTCTAAGTATTTGCTATTTTATATCAGACAAAAAATTTATTAAACGCAGTATTGCTTCTTTTTTTCTAATTGCCGTTTTAAGTCTTTCTTCTGTTAATTATAGCTTTGCATTCTGGGAATCAGACTTAGTATATGAAGGGGAATCTATATATAATTATTTACAAGTAAATGAAAACGATAGATATATTTATTTATCAACAAATGTACTATTTGGCGTTCAATCTATAATGATGAAGGATACTGAACTTACTGGCATGTATTACGACTATGCCCTAGCCGCTCCATTTATGGCAAATATGAGTCAGAATGCTGATGGTGACATTCTTATTTTAGGGTTGGGCACTGGTACTTTTGCAACCATGTGTAGTAATTATTTTCCCGAAGCTTCTATAGAAGGGGTAGAGATTGACAAAGATATTGCTTCTCTTGCTGAAGAATATTTTTATCTTCCTGAAAGTGTTGATGTGTCCGTATATGATGGCAGAGCATATCTTCAGACAGATAAAAAATATGACGTTATTATGGTTGATGCCTATCAAGATATTACTATACCATTTCAAATGTCCACTGTTGAAATGTTTACTTTAGTCAAAGAACATTTAAAAGAAGATGGTGTTATGGTAGTTAATATGAATATGCGCTCTAGCAAAGAAGGTGCTATTAACGATTATCTCTGCGATACTATCTCTTCTGTATTTCCTTATGTGCATACTGTAACTGTAGGCTCAGGTTCTAATACTGAATTATTTGCATCTACTAATCCTGATATGACCGACAATCTTCAACAATGGTGTGATAATAGTTCCGATAACAGTTCTCTAATCAATATGATGAATAAAGTCTCTAACAATATTACCGCTTATGAGGGTGGTGACCTTATCTTGACCGATGATAAAGCCCCAGTGGAACTATTAGGAATGAAAGTAATTGACGAGATTATTAATGAAGAAATTAGCTATTATAAAAATCTATACAAAGAAAACGGCATAGATGGAATTCTACAATTGCTCAACTAATAATATGTTACTCTAATTATTCGATTATATTCAACACTGCTTCCACTCTATTAATTTAGAAAGAATTTTGTTATATTTTTTTATTTGATTAATATTCTTTATTATGTTATATTTTTATTATATATTTTTTAGGAGGATTATTACAATGGATGAAAACAATAATGTAAACCCAGAATTTACACCTTCAGGAGCTACTCCTGAACCAACTTATACTGAGCCAGTTCAATCAACAGTGTTTGAACCAACTCCACAGGACCAAACAATTTACACTCAATCACCAGAGAGCCAAGCTTATTCTCAATCAACTTATTCAGTTGATAACTCTTCTGAGCAGAAGAATGATGGATTCTCAATTGCAGCTTTGATAACAGGTATTTTAGGTATTCTTTGCGGATGTTGCGGATGTGGATACTTATTCAATATTCTTGCTATTATCTTTGGTTGTGTATCTAAGAAGAACTTTGAAGGTAAGAAGAGTGGTTTTGCTATCGCTGGTATCGTATTAGGTGCTATCGGTCTTGTTCTTTCAATAATAATGCTAATCATAGCTTTTGCATCTGGTGCTTACTCAGATATTATAAACGACTACTATTATTATTAAGATGCATTTTCCCAAGAGAATTCTTGAGAAAAGATAGTCAGAATTTCAGAGGTCACAGGAGTTATTTTGATACTTGTCTTGTTTGTTAGGCAGGTTACATATTATTCCCCTGTGACCTTTTTGCAATATTATACCCATATTCAGGAGGACTTTTACTATGGATGAAAACAATAACCCATATTCAGGTGAAACGGTTTATACTAGACCAGAGCAACCGACTTATTCCCAGCCAGATCAATCTACCTATAGTGATATAGAACAACCAACTTATTCCCAACCAGATCAATCTAACTATACTGATATAGAACAACCGACTTATTCCCAACCAGATCAATCTAGCTATATAACTATAGATCCTTCGACTTATTCTGATTCTTCATATACATATACAGATTCAACTTATTCTATCGAGAATACTTCTAATGATGACAATGATGGCTTTGCAATTGCATCGCTCGTACTTGGTATTCTTGGTCTTGTTTTTGGATGTTGCATCTGCGCCAAACTGTTTAGTATACTTGCCATTATCTTCGGTTGTATTTCTAAGAAGAATATAGAAGGCAAGAAAAGCGTTCTTGCTATTATTGGTATTATATTAGGCGCTATAAGTATTGTTTTTATGGTAATTATATTTTTCTTCTCATTTGTAGGAGAAGCCCTCTCTTTTTTGGCTTGTATTTATTAGCATTTGACATAAAATAAGAGCACTTCCAGCTGGAAATGCTCTTACTTTTTTATACCACGAAACTCTTTTCTCTCCATTTACCACTTTGCCATCTTATATAAAATATTACGAATCTAAGAAGTTCATCTAATGCCATTCCAATCCATACTCCTACTAGTCCCATTTTAAATACTATTCCAAATAGGTAAGCAAAGAATACTGCCACTGCCCACTGAGATATTATACCTATAATTATTGGATACTTAACATCTCCTGTTGCTTGAAGTGATTTAACTGTAATTATATTTCCCGCTTTACCTATTTGAAGTATTGCATCAACACATAATACTGTTCTCGAAAGTTCTATAACTACTGGTGTTGCTTTAAATATTCCAAGTATAGGATTTAAAAATATTATTAAAATTATATCCATTAATACTGATACAATTATTGATTGTATTAACGTCTTCTTATATAACTTATTTACTTCATTATATTTACTCGCTCCGATATACCTTCCTATTAATATTTGCGAGCCTGCCCCTACCGCTAATGCAAATAGATAGGAGAATCGTATTGCTATTGTTAGATAACTCTTAGATGTTATCGCTACTATACCAAACATATTTATCATTCCAAGAATAACTGTTTGTGATAGGTTATATGATATACTCTCACCTCCTGATGGTATTCCAATTTGAAGAATCTTATTAAGCTCACTATAAGGAAATGGTTTCAAGCTCTTAAGTGATGCCTTTAGCGGTGATTTTTTCATGTAGATATATATTATAATTATCAATCCTATAATTCTACTAACTACTGTCGATATAGCTGCACCTCTTACTCCTAATACCGGAAAAGGTCCTAGTCCATTTATCAAAAATGCATTTCCTACTATATTAAAGATATTGATAGCTATTGATACTATCATAGAGTATTTCATTAAATTAACCGATTTGAATATGCTTGAAAATGTAGCTATCATTGCATCTAATATAACAAATGCTCCAACGATATACGTATATCCTATGGTATCTGCCATAAGTTCTTCGGGAACCTTAAGTAATCCATATATCTCATTTCCAAATCCCAATAATAAAATACTAACCACAACGCCTGCTACTATATTAAGTATTATTCCAATTGTAATTACACTACTAGCTCTCTTTGTTTCTCCTGCTCCTAGGTACTGAGATATTAGTATAGTCAGTGCAAGACAGGTAACATTGAATATCATTATTATTAGAGAAAATATCTGATTCGCATTTTGAACCGCACCAACTGCATTTTGCGAATAATTGCTTATCATAATCTGATCAATACTTCCTACTAGTATTTGTAATGCAAGCTCTATAAATATAGGCCATGTTATTTTAAATAATGTTGTTTCTTTCACAACTAATACCCCCTTATTATAATGTTTTTTAACAAAGTAATCCCAATATAGCACAACTGCAGTTTATTAAAATACAATTTTGTTCAAATATATATTGATTTTATTCAAAATTTGTCCACCTTATCAACAAGATATAATCTTCGTAATATTTTCGTTTGTTTATTTAGATTTTTTTTAGTATTTGTTAATACTTTAAACACAGAATAAACACAATTATTTTCTATACTAATAATTGTAAGAGCTTTTCATATATTTGAATCCTCTCCCCCTCATTTTTAAAGTAGGCATCGCTTGTCGGTGCCTATCTTTTTTTGCGCCAAATTATATTATCTGCATTCTCTGTGTTCTAATTTTCATTCTGTTATCTATATATTTTTTCTCTATTTAAGATTTATCTTATATACATATACTACAACCAAGATAACGCACATATCAACATTTACTTATGCATGTTCATGCACGTTTCAAACAATTATTAGTTATTACCAATAAAAATAAGACAAAACTCTATATTATCTAGAGTCTCATCTTATTATTTTCTCATCTTTTTCAATATATTTTCTAGCATCAGTCATTAAATATCTCACAAATCTCAGAAAATATCTATACTATTTTTCCGTCTTCTACACGTATTATCCTATTTGCTCTTTTTGCTACATTTTCATCATGAGTAACCACTACTATTGTTTTTCCTTTTTTATTTAATGTTTCTAATACTTCCATAATTTCTAACCCAGTATTCTTATCTAATGCACCTGTTGGCTCATCTGCTAGGATAAGACTATTTTCTGAAGATAAAGCTCGTGCTATAGCACATCGTTGCTGTTGACCACCAGATATGTTAGATGGTTTCTTCTTTGCTAAATCAGCAATTCCCATAAGTTCTAAATTTTCCATTACTATTTCTTTTCGCTTTTTGGGCGAAATATTTTTTATAACCAATGGAAGTTCTGCATTTTCATATACTGTATAATGGTTCATTAATGCAAAATGCTGAAATATGAAACTTACATTTTCTTTACGGAACGCATGTAGTTGATTTCCTTTTAACTTATGTACTTCTACATCATTAAACATATAACTTCCTTCTGTTAATGTATCCATACATCCAATCATGTTAAGTAATGTAGATTTACCCGAGCCTGATGTTCCAACTATTGATATCCACTCACCGTCTTTTATTTCTAGAGAAACCCCTTTTAATGCTGGTGTTTCACATCCATCTGATTTATATATTTTTGTAACATCTGTTAATGTAATCATGCTCCAAATCCTCCTATCAGTTTTGTAGGTTCTAATTTTCTTATAATGCATATAGGCACAATTGATGATACTATAGCCATTAATATTGCTGATGCCAATGCAACCCATATTGTATATCCATACATAATGTTATTTACAACATTCATATTTATTCCGTATTGAATAGTGAAACTTTCTCCTCCACATTTTAAAATAATCATAAATAGGATAACCACTATAACATATGCCACTAAAGTTTTTCTTATATTTTCAAACAATAGTATTTTCATTAAATCCTTTGTATTTGCTCCATTGCCATATAATATTCCATAATCTTTCATATTATCCATTATATCTGCTAATTGGACACATAGTAATACAATAAATGTTGTAATGCTAATAAATATTGCCATCTTTAACGTTGTCTTTATTATTAATAAATTTTCATTCTCTCTACTTGAAATAATAGCTGAACAATTTCCAAATATAATCTTAATTCCATATTTATCTGCTATACCTTGTATGTTTTTTTCTACTTCGATTATAGATGTTGAATCTTCAATACTATATGAATACCAATTAATTGGTGAATATGACTCCTCACAAAAAACCATAGAATCTGTATATAGTACATAATTTGTTTCTAACATTGTAGATTCTTCATACAAAGCTTCATGATCAATAATAGTCTCACCTTGCTCAAATATCCCCTTTACGGTATATGTCATTCTTGTTTTTCCATTACTATCTTTAAATTCATAAGTTGTTCCTATAGGAATATCCTTAAAATCATATCCTAAATACAAATTCGTATGATTATCATCTAATTCAGCATATTCATACTCTCCTTCTTCAAAGCTTAAATTATATAATCTAAACGTTCCATTGTATGCTACCATATATTTAAGCATACCATCTTCAGTTTTTCTACTTTTTAGTTGAATTTCCCTTAGTTCCTCACACCATTCATCACCGCTTGCATATCCTGAGTAATTACCAATTGCATATATATAATCTTGATTTCTTACTTCTTCTAAAAGATCATCTTCAAATTGATACCAATTATCTCCTGACGTAGTATCTACAATAAACATTCCTGTATTATCTATTCCTTTTGTAAATCCCTTTTCACATTGTATCTTTCCATATTGAGTTAATATATAAGAAAATCCTGAAATTATAATTAATGCTAATGATATCCCACATAATATTACTGTACCTATATAGGTTCTATATTTTTTTGCTGCCATATCACTTGCTATTTTCCAAAGGGCATTTATTTTCATACTTATTTCTCCTAACATCATTCTATAATTTATAAGTCTCTGAGCCCTTGATTGGGACTAATTTTCCACACTTGCATGATTGGTATTAATGAAACTGTACCTAATATTAGTATTATTCCTATTGCCAAATATAATATATTTTGATTAAAGTACTTCCACCAATATTCACTTTGTCTTGAAACATATACATATATCAATTCTACAAATATTGCCAATACAAATGCTGTTGCTATTATATTTCCTAATCCACCTACTATTAGTTTAGTGATTGAACCCATATTTTCTCCAAAGGCCTTTCTTATAATAAATTCTTTTTTCCTTTGTTTTATCCATATATTAGATACCACAATACAATTAATTAAGCTAAATATGTATAATAACCTTATTGTATATACATTTAATTTTACTACTAATTCTGATACATAATCTATATATGTATCTTCCTCTACATAATAATTACTTATATACTCATACTCTCCTAAGCCACCTAATCCCGTTGTCCACTCTTCTATAATAACTTTATTATTTTCTACATCACACATATTACTACCATACAACAAATTAAAATTATATATTCCATCTTCAGGATTTGAAAAACTATAGTTTACCTCATTCCTTTTATTCTCTGACAACGACTCATAATTAATAATTAATCTATCATCTAGATTCCCTGATGTGTTATCCTTTAACACTCCTACAACTTCATATTTTTCACTCTCTATAGATATATATTTTTTATTATTTTCTTCTATTGCATAATGTTCTAATCCTTTTCCTATTATAACTACCGGAATATTATTTTCTAATTCCTCATCTGTAGCATATCTACCAATTTCCAACCCCTCTACTAAATCTTCGTTTTGCACTAATAAAATATCTGCATATATAGGATTATATGTACCTCCAATAAACAGTTTATACCCCTTAAAAATTAGATTCCCTTCTGTAAGATTTAATTCTTCTATGTGATTTCCTTCTACTATAATTTCATCATCACCACTCCATGATGTTTCACTTATAAAATCATAGCTTATAAGCATTTGACTATTATATATTTCTTTTTGTTTTTGTTCACTATTCTCGCTTAATTTACTAGCAGATAATATACCATTAAATAATAATATAATTGATAGAAACACTGCTATTAGTATTATTAAATTTGTCCTAATATCTCCCCTTCTAATTCCCATACTTCCTCCTTGTAATTTCTAGCCTGTTTTCACAGGCTAGAAACATTTTAATTATTTTGAAGCTGTTGCCTTTTTTGTATCTGATTTTCCACCTAAATATACTGTAACTGTTATGGATTTAGAGCTGTCACTACTACTGCTAGTACCACCTACTGCTGTAAGTACTCTATCATATTCTGTAAGATCCTTTGATCTACTTGTTATTCCTGATACTACTATTTTTGCCCCTGTTGCTGCTCCTATATTACTTCCCGATAAAGAGCCACTAGATGCATATACATATTTTTTAACTGCAGAGTTATATACTATATTAGCATTTGCACTTACCTTAGCATCTGTTCCACCTATACTTGCTTCACATACTGATACTGTTGCTGCATTTGCTGTTAGTGATATTCCTGCAAATATTGCTAATGTTAAAAGTGTTGCTATTCTTCTTTTAATTTTTAATCTCATATTATGCCTCCTATAATTTATTATCATCAAGTTTCTTAATTAATTATCCCTTTCTCTCATAAGTATAGTGGCGCCCATTTAAATATAGCAACTCTTCCATTTTTTGTATATATTCATTATCCACAAACTATTTTGTATATTTTTTACAAACAAAGTAATCTTGTCCTTATTTATCTTTAAGAAAAAATAGCATAGGTTGATTTATTATCTTCCCATGCTATCTTAACATTACATATCATTAAATTATCTATACTCTTGATTTACAAACTTCTCAAATACTTCTATTGATCTTAATACTTTCTCTGTTGGTACGCAGTAAGCAATTCTAAAATGTCCCGGAACACCAAAGCTATCACTTGGAACTAATAATAAATCATATTTTAATGCCTTATTACAGAAAGCGACTGCATCTTCCTCTAATGCCTTAGGGAATATATAGAAAGTTCCACCTGGCTCAACAATATCAAATCCCAATCTTGTTAATTCTTTATATAAGATATTCTTATTCTCTTCATATACTGAAATATCTGCTGTTTCATCAATACATTTTGCTACTGCATATTGCATCATTGATGATGGGCAGTTATGACCAATACCTCTAGATATCTGACCACATACATCAACTATTAAATCCGCCTCTTTACATGTTGGATTAACTGCTATATATCCAATTCTCTCCCCAGGAAGTGAAAGTGACTTACTAAATGAATAACAAGTAATTGTATTATCATAGAAGTTTGCTACACAAGGCGAATCTACCCCTGTAAATACTATTTCTCTATAAGGTTCATCAGATACAAGATATATTTCATGTCCATATTCTTGCTCTTTAGCTTTAAGAATCTCAGCCAATTTCTTGATTGTATCTGTAGAATATACTATTCCTGATGGATTATTAGGTGTATTAATAAGAATTGCCATAACCTTAGGATTAAGCATCTTCTCAAACTCATCAAAGTTAATCTGAAAGCTTGTTATATCTGCTGGCACTATTTTAAGGGTAGCTCCTGTTGTCTCAACATATGGTCTGTATTCTGGGAAAAATGGTGCAAATGTTATTACTTCATCACCTGGAACAGTTACTGCTCTAAATGTATGGGCGATTGCTGCTGCCGCACCTGATACTGGAAATATATTGCTTGCCTTGTATTCCATATTGAATCTTCTATTTAATGAATCTGCTATATCTTGCTTTACACTATTAATACCTAAGCTTGGGCTATAACCATGTAAAGTTACCGGATCCATATTCTGTGCTAAATCTACAAGTGCATCTGTAACACTCTTAGGTGCTGGAACTGATGGATTGCCTAGACTATAGTCAAATACATTATCATATCCTATCTCTCCTGCTCTTTTCCAACCATACTCAGCAATATTTCTAATTACTGATTTTTGACTTGTCATATCTATAAATTTTTGTGATAACATGTTGCTCCTCTTTTCTTAACTATATATTTTATAATCAAACTAATTAACATATTAGCAAGCTTGCTTATGTACGTCAAGAATGATCTTAAAACCCTTTGTCCGCTATAATTTTATTTATCTGCTTTTTAAGTTCTAATATTTGTTTGTCATAATTTTCTATCACTACTCGTTGCTTTGCAATTTTTACTGCAAGATTATTTATCCTTGTATTTATATTAGGCTCTTTCTTCTTACTCGCCATTTTCTCTGCCAATGGTGTATCTAGATTATCGATAAGTTCAACTATTGATTTTACTGTATTAATCCACATTTTTATATATGCTGGCAAAAGAACTATAATACAAACCTTAAAAAGTGAAAATATACCCGAATCGGTAAGTAAAATCCATGCTACAACTCCCGTAAATACAACAATCCAAAAAATATTAGCCCCAACATTCCTTGGTAATTGTTCCTTTCTCTTATTAAGCACATTCAACTCACACTCTATTGCTGTAAGATCAATTGTAGCTTCTTCCTTACGTAACACATACGTCTCTTTTTCATTATATAATTTTTCTAATGATTCACCTAACTCATCTATATCTTCATTCATGCTCAACATATATGTCTTCCCCCTGCTTTATACATTCTTTATAATATATTAATACACTTTTTAACCATAGAGAACACCTTCCTTTGTGTGTATTTTGGTTATCACCCATAAATACTTTATCACAAAGAGGTGTCCTCTTTTTTATTTCCCATTATCCGAATAAAATTTTACGCTAGCATTATTTCTTATATACTACAATCATGCCAAGACCACTGCCAATCAAGCTAACAAGAAGTAACCATAGGGCAACTGCAACTGCATTTTCATCACCCGTTTTTGGAACAGTTTTCGTCTTTGTTGTCGTTGTATTTTGTGTTGGTGACTCATTGGTTTTCGCTGTCTCATCTGATGTTTCTGTATCCTCTGGAGTTGTTGATTCCCCTGTTGCAGCAGCCACCTCGATTGTGAATTCTTGCTGATAATCTGAACTTGTTGTCGCACCATTCTTAATGGTTGCCACAATAACTACTGTTCCTGCCCCACTTGTTTTCAATTTGTTATCAGAAATCTCAGCACCAGTTGTGCCAGCATTTTTAATAGACCACGTAACCTCTTGATTAGTTGCATTTTCTGGTGCAACTGTTCCGCTCAGTGCAAGGTCATCTCCTGCGGTCGCATTGCTTGGAACACCTGTAATCGATGCAACTGGAACAAATACCGTATGTTCGCTCAATTCCAAAAACTTAGTTGTTGTTCCATCCGTATACTCTACACCTGAATTTCCATCTTTTGTAGCCCACTTTACAGTTATTTTAGATGGTGACACCGATAAATCTGTATCAGAACCAACAATATATGTAGCTTCATCATTTGATTTTGATATTGCAATCACGGTATCATTCACTGTTATTGTACTTCCACTAGACGTTATGTTTGTTGCTGGTTTTCCAAATAAAACTGCATCCCCAATTACCTCTATCGTTCCACTATCCCTCGTCTCAAGGGCTGGACCTTTTTCATTTACTACAACTCCGCCTGTCACTAACACGGTTGCGTAATAGGACACAATACTTCCAGTAATTTCACTATTCGTTATTGTCATATTCGTAGCATTACCATATATCGCACAACCATTTGTGCTACGCACTTTAGCCCCGGTTATCTCTGCATCACAGTTCGTTACCCTAAGCGCAGCACCCTTAGAATTAAATCCATCATCTACTATAATCTCTACATTCTCATTTATCGTAACTTTTCCATTTGTTGCTGCCGAGTAGGAAAAATCTACATTTATTGAAATTGCACCTTGAAACTCTGCCGTAGTTCTTGCCTCAATTCTTGCATCTCCCGACATTTTAAAGGAGCCCATCGGACCTCCTAATGGATTCTGTACCAGAAGCAAAGCATTCTCACCCGGATTCGGACTGGTAATTTCTCCCTTTATCGACGCCTGCCAATCCACCGTTACATCTTGTGGAATTCGAAGATTTATACATTGTGTTACTGCATCATTACTTCCGGTTACCGTTACCGTCGATGTACCATCCCAAGTAGCTGTTAAGCCTCCTACTGCTTCAATCGCTTGAATCAACTCCGTTGGTTCCGTGGCTGCCTTGACGGTCATCTCCATCATTGGCAGATATGCAACAGATAAGACCACTGCCAGCACCCCTACCAAAATTTTCTTAAATTTAGTTTTTCGCGTTTTCATATCTATTTCCTCCTACACTTCTTCGTAATATCATATACAAATATTATACCATGCCCCAAACCACACTTACAAGCAAAACTATTTTTACTGATGCTTGTAAAATCATTATAAATATAACTTTGATTGTGGTATACTATTATTACTTGGCGAGGTATTTTCGAACCTAGTAATAATGCATACCTAGACACTTAACGATTGGCTCTTAGATTTTGTTTTACGAAAGGAATTTTCCAATGTCACTTATTGAATTTAGAGATATAAAAAAAGAATATCAAGTGGGAGATGTCGCAATCACTGCTGTTAAAGACTGCTCCTTCACTATTGAAAAAGGAGAATTAGTTGTTATTCTAGGCCCTTCTGGTGCAGGTAAAACAACAGTTCTTAACTTACTCGGCGGCATGGATACCGCAACTGATGGAAGTATTGTTGTAGACGGAAATAAGATTCACAAATATAATCGTCGTCAACTAATTGATTATAGACGAAGCGATATAGGATTTGTTTTTCAATTTTATAATCTTGTAGCAAATCTTACTGCTCTAGAAAATGTAGAGCTTGCCTGTCAAATCTGTCCTGATTCTCTTGATCCCAAAGCTATTTTAGAGCAAGTTGGTTTGTCAGAGCGTATAAATAGTTTTCCTGCACAATTATCAGGTGGTGAACAGCAACGTGTTGCCATTGCAAGAGCCATTGCCAAGAACCCTAAGTTACTCCTATGCGACGAACCAACTGGTGCTCTTGATAGTGAAACAGGTCAATTAATTATTCATTTACTACAAAAAAACTGCAAAGAGATGGGCATGACAACCGTTCTAATAACACACAATGCAGTAATTGCTGAGATTGCTGATAAGGTTATTAAGATTAAAAACGGAACTGTTAAAAGCATTAAGATTAATGAACATCCGAAAAAAGCTGATGAGATTGCGTGGTGATTAAATTGATATATAAGAATACCTTACTTAAAATCAAAAAATCTTTCGGCAGATATATTTCCATGTTTATTATTGTAATGATTGGCGTAGGCTTTTATGCTGGAATACAATCCAGTTCTCCTGATTTTATAGATGTGGCTGATACCTATTATGACGAATACAACTTAATGGATTTCAAAATTGTTAGTTCAATGGGACTATCAGATAATGACGTAGATGCACTTAGAGATATAGATAATGTTAATCTAGTTATTCCTAGTTATTCTCTAGATGTTCTTAACGAAGACAAGGCTATACGAATTCATGCCCTTGAAGAATCCGTTAATAACGTTAAATTAATCGAAGGTCGTATGCCTACTAATAACACCGAGTGTGTCGCAGACAACAAGAATTATAAGATTGGCGATATCATCGAAATTACAAGCGATGTTAGTGAAGAGTTAGCAAATCATACATTTACCGTTGTTGGCACTGTTGAATCTGTACTATATTTATCTGCAGATTACGGTAGCACCTCTATTGGTTCTGGAAAGTTATCTTCTTTTATTTTTATAAATAAAGAAGACTTTACATTAGAGGCATATACTGAAATATATATTACAGCCAACATCAAGGATGCAACTGCATATTCCAAAACATACGAGGATATTGCCTCTGAAATAAATGATTCACTAGTAAAATTAAAACCTTATAGAGAGAATGCTAGATATCAGGAAATATATGATGAAGCAATGACTGAAATCTCTGAAAACGAAACTAAGCTTAATGATGAAAAATCAAAAGGTGAAACTGAACTTTCCGATGCTAAGGATGAATTAGATGAAGGTTCTAAGGAATTAGAAGATGGTAAAGTTACCGCCAAGACAGAATTTAGAAATGCTAAAGCTGAATTAGATGATAACGCTCAGAAACTAAGCGATGGTAAAGACGAACTTTTACAGAATGAATCTGATTTATATGCTACCATAAACTCACAAAATGCTGAGTTCGATAATGCAAAGACTCAGATTGCCAATGGCTGGACCGCTATAGACTCTACTTTAAGTAATTATGGTTTATCTAGGGATACTATTGCCGATAAGATTGCTGAACTTGATGCTGCTATAACCTTAATGAATACTCAACTTAGTACCTTAACACCAACTAATCCTCAATACTCCGCTCTTACTTCAATGATTGCTGAGTACACTGTTATGCTAGATGGTCTTAATCAACTTAAATCATCTATAGATACTTTAACCTCACAAGAAACTGCTCTAAATGAAGGTATTGCTACATTTAATGCAGAGATTCAAAATGCACTTTCTCAAATAGAAAGTGGTAAAACTGAGATTTTAGACAATGAAACTAAGTTAAACGATGGTTATTCACAGTATTATTCAAATCTTGCCAAGTTTAATTCTGAGATCAAGAAAAACGAAGAAGAACTTAGTGATGGTTACGATGAATACTATGATGGTCTAGAAACATTTAATACAGAGATAACTGATGCTGAGAAAAAAATAGCTGATGCTAAAACTGAGCTTTTAACTCTAGAGCATCCCAAATGGTATGTATTTGACCGAGATGCTGCTGTTGGTTATACCGAATTTGGTGCTAGTGTAGATGTTATATCATCTATTTCTACTGTATTTCCTATATTCTTCATATTAATTGTAATGTTAATGACTTCAAATACAATGGCTAGAATGATAGTTGAGGAACGTGGAGAGCTAGGTACTTTGACTTCTCTTGGTTATACAGACCGTAATATAATTGATACGTATTTAATATATGTTTTATCAGCTTCTGGTTTAGGTGCTATTACAGGATTTTTTGCAGGATGCCGTATTATTCCTCCATTAATATATTTAACTTTCAAATTCAACCTACCAGAACTTGTTGTTGAGTATAATATTTTTACATTTTCAATTATTATGTTAGTAACCATTATATTAATGTCTTTTGTTACTATAGTTGGTTGTAATCAAGAATTAAAACAAAAACCTGCTGCCCTACTTAGACCTATTCCGCCTAAGCACGGACAGAAAATATTCCTTGAACGCATAGGTATAATATGGAATCACTTAACTTTCACTTGGAAAGTAACTATGAGAAATATGTTCCGTTACAAGAAACGTGCCATTATGATTATTGTCGGCGTTGCTGGTTGCACTTCTTTCTTATTAGTAGGATTTGGTTTAAAAGATAGTATGAACGGTGTTGCCGAGAAACAATATGGTGACATAATAACTTATGACAATATGATAGTCCTAAAAGATGATACTGCAGATATTAGCGGTAATTTGGAAACTCTTTTAACAGAAGCTAATATTATTGATCCTTTACTAATTAGGCAATCAGCATATAAGTGTCAGACTTTAGATAAATCCCTAGATGCATATTTAATCGTACCTGAAAATCTAGACGGATTTTATAATTACTATCATTTAACCAGATTATCTGATGGTGAAAGTCTATCTTTAGATGAAGATAGTGTTATCGTTACACAAAAGATTGCAGAATTATTTGAAGCTGGCAAAGGTGATGTAATTACAATAAAAGATAGCGAGAACAACCTATACGACCTAACTATTAGTGATATAGCAGAAAATTATTCATCAAATTATATATATATGGATAGAGCACTATATAATAAAATTTTCGAAGATGATATATCATACAACATGATAGTATCTACACACGATACGGATGAAGATACTATCGCAAAGCATTTAATAGATAGCGATTTAATCGTTAATGTTAATTTCACTAGTGATATTATGGAGAAAATACTTGAGCAAACTGAAAGTTTAGATGGAATTATTGTTTTACTAGTAGTTGTTGCTTCATTACTTGCCCTTATTGTTTTATATAATTTAACATCAATAAACATAAGTGAGCGAACTAGAGAGATTGCAACCCTTAAGGTATTAGGTTTTAGAGATAATGAAACCAACTCATACATTTATCGTGAAGCAATCATATTAACTATAATAAGTATAGGCTTTGGTCTTCTTCTCGGAGTTGCGTTGCATAGATTTGTATTACAAGTTATAGAAGGTACATCAAATGTATTTTTCAAACAAATACAATTGTCAAGCTATGTAATTTCTTGCATCCTTACAATGTTTTTCTCACTATTAATGCAAGTAATAACTTACTTTAAGCTAAAGACAATAAACATGATTGAATCACTTAAATCAGTTGAGTAACAAAGCAAATTAACAAAATCTTAGTTAATGAGACATTCTTGTCAACTGCTTTAATGATAAAACTTTATAACAAGGAGACTAACTATGGATTATAGAAAACTTACTTATATACTAGCTTCGGCTTCACCTAGACGAAAAGAGCTTCTTGCTCAAGCAGGTTTTACATTTAAGGTAATTCCTTCTACTGTTGAAGAAATTGTTTCTAAGACTGTTCCTGAAGAAGTTGTTATGGAATTAGCACTACAGAAAGCTACTGATGTATATAAAGCAAATAAGCAAAATGATTTAATGGTAATAGGTTCTGATACTATAGTTGCCTACGATGGTGAGATTCTTGGAAAGCCTACTGACACAGAAGATGCTTTTAATATGTTAAGTATGCTATCTGATAGAACCCACCAAGTATATACTGGCGTTGCCTTAATTATTAATGAAAATGGTTGTAAAAACACTGTATTATTTTACGAACGTACAGACGTTACATTCTCTGCTATCACTAGCCAAGAGATCGATGATTATATAGAAACTGGTGACCCTATGGACAAAGCTGGTTCATACGGCATACAAGGTCCATTTGCTATTCACGTTAAATCAATCAAGGGAGACTATAACAACGTAGTTGGACTACCAATAGCCCGAATATATCAAGAAATCAAAAAGTTATAGTGAACATTTAAACACACAACCCTCAGAATAGAAGGTTAACCTGTCTCCATGTAGATGAGTCAATTTTCTATACTGAGGGTTATTTTTTATAAAAACATTGCCATATATAGTGGCATAACAACTTTTTTATCGCTTACTCCTATGTTTCCAGAAATAAATTTATATCCATATTCAATACTATCGTTCTTTAAAATTTCATTTAATGAATTGGTTGAACCATTATTTGACTTTACCTCTATAGGAATTACTTTAGCCTCTTTGGTAATAAAGAATTCAACTTCAATAGAACCATTTTGAGAACAAAAATAATTTAATTTGTATCCTCGTTTTGTTAGCATATCTGCTATAAGATTCTCATATATACCACCCTTGGCACCCCCAACAAGTGTATCATCTATAATTGCTATTTTCATATCAAAACCATACATAGCTACAAGTAATCCAATATCCGATAAATATAGCTTATATTGATCCTCCTTTTCATAAGCATTTAAAGGAAATGTAGGTGTTGATACATTATAACAAAGATGTACCAAATTAGAATCCCTTAACCATTCAATACTATTCTCATATTTTCTTGCAGTGCTTTTTTTCTCTACTACAGAAAATTGAAATTTTTTATTTTCTTTTGCCAACTGCTTAGGTATAGACATATAACAATTTTTAACCTTCGGTTTTTCAGTATTGGCTGCATAATTAGAAATATCTTCAAGATAACTATCCAATATTTTTTGTTGTTCTTCTTGCACTTCTCCAAAATGCTTTTTTAATACAAACTTGTTAACAACTGCTGGCATTCCACCTATTGTAATATATTCTCTAAGATGTTTCATCATTGTATTGTGTACTGATTGTGGAACCTTTTCACGTCTTTCAAAATACCCTCTTAAAGTTTCAATTCCTTCACTTTGATAACCTATAGCCCATAAATATTCTTCAAAATCTAGGGAATACATAATAACTTGTGTCTCATAACCTACTGGTATAGAAACTACTTCCTTATAGCTTATTCCCAAAAGAGATCCCGATGCAATTACATCGTATTTGTCATCTAAGGCTAAAAACTTTAATGCCGTCCTTGCATTAGGACACATCTGAATCTCATCTAAAAAAATCAGAGTATCTTTTTCCACAAAATTAACCTGTGGTAATACTAGTGTAATTCTCTTATATATTTCTTCTGCTGATAAATCTCCATTAAAAATATCAATAAATTGTGGTGATTCTATAAAATTAATGTATATATAACTTTTATAATTCTCATTTCCAAAATAATCTATAATATATGTTTTTCCTATTTGACGTGCTCCCTTTACAAGCAAGCATTCTTTTTCTTTATTTTTCTTCCAATTTACTAATCTATCATAAAATTTACGTTTGAGCATATCTATACCCCCTATAAGTTTTCTTATATCAAACATACCACTTTGCCGATGGTTAGTCAACAAATTGCATATTTTCAGGGTGCATTTTTAAACTTTTTGCATATTTTTAGACCACTTTCAAATTAAAAATGCATATTTTTCGGCTTGTTTTAAATTGTTTTTGCATATTCTCATAACAAATTTTTGCTTTTAAAAAATATTATACATATTACAACAATAGCTAAACTCATAATTATTACTAATGGATACCCATATGCCCACGTTAATTCTGGCATATGGGTAAAATTCATTCCGTACCAACCAACAATTAAAGTCAGTGGCAAGAATATTGTAGTTACCACCGTAAATATTTTCATAACTTTATTTATATTATAATTCATCAATGCATCATAGGCTTCTCTTACTTGAACAGTATAGTCCTTAAGCATAGCTGTATTATTGCTTAATCTAGATACCTTATCTGTAAATATTTTAAAATATCTTAGATCTTCCTCACTGAATATATCATTTTCATTTTCTTGTAACTCCTCGCCAATAGTTACAAACTGCTCGTAATAATTTCTAATTACTATAAGCTCTTTCTTAATTGCAATTAATTCACTTACAAATATTTTCTCTATATGCTCATCCTGAATCTTATCCTCTAGATTACTAATATTAATCTCTATATTCTCCATTATCTTGTTATCATTACTCATAATACCATCAAAGAAACCATACACTATTTTTTCAAGAGTTGCATTTTCAGGTCTAAATCTATTTATTGATGTTTCAAAAATCTGTGCCGTATTACTATCAGCATCATCAATATTCACAACAAGAAAGAGATTTTTCTTAATAAAAAAAGCAAACTTATCCCTTGAACCAAAGACATCTCTTAGATTCAACAAATTAACTAACCCAAATGTGTATTCATCATATATCTCTATACTATTTCTAAAATTAGTAGAATATATTTTGCAATCAGTATAATTGCTTTCTGAAAATCCAAGACTATCATAGCTTTTCTCAAATTCATCAAAACTAATATATCCTGTAGCTATTAACCCTTCTTTAACATGGGTTATTTCTATACTTTTCAATATATTCTCTTGTATCTGAAAAAACATATCAATTCTCCTATTTTTATCGAATTTGGTGCATATGGTTATTATAGTCAATATTCTATACTTTTATCACTTAGTGAGATATTTCCGAGTTTAGTGAATATGGTATGATTTCTTAAACATTTAAAAATAGCCTATACTACAATATCTTTAACGGCTTCGACTTTCTATACTTTATATAAGTTTGATTTAACTTTCTTTGATTGCAGGCACACGATAACGCAAAAACTCGTGCATACCTTTAATCTATTATGATTGTTGTTAC
>JAVBSS010000067.1:0-4245 GCA_031556525.1 Lachnospiraceae bacterium | reverse complement strand
AGTGTTCAGGTGTACATTCATACTAAGATTGAAAATACCAATCTAAGTATCGGGTAACACCATGATCACTAAACTCAAAAATACTTTGTTAAGTGTTCAGGTGTACATTCATACTAAGATTGAAAATACCAATCTAAGTATTCATAGTATATCATATCCTCTAAATAGTCTCCATCTTTTTCTTTCCATGAGCTTCTAATATATCTTCAATCTCAGCTCGCCTGCTTTTATCAATCCTAAATACGTATTGTCTCTTATTTGCTCTAATCTTAACTGTTAATGTTGTTATATCATCATTAATTATCTTATAACTGTTAACATTATCCCATTCAACAAATGTCATCCCAACAAATATTCCTTCATCTGATATTCCACTTTCAACCCTTGTAGATATCAAAACAAACACAACAAAAAATACTATTGCTGGCATAAATATATAATATTTTATATAAATAAAAAATGCTATCAATAATAATGAGACATTAACACTTATAATTTCTATTGCATTAGTTGATCGACCTAACCTACTATCTATCTTAATTGTTTTCTGCTTGTCAACAATAACTATACCAATAATTGTTGATGTGAAAAATCCAAAAAACAATATCCCTGCAATAATGTATATCCACATTGCTATCTATTTCCTTCCATAACAACTTCTATTCCACGAAGTCTAAGACTCACATCTCTAGATGTTTCGCGAACATTATATCTTTGACCCATTATCTCTACTCTAGTACCCCTATATATGATTCCACCTATAACTACTTTGGCATCCTTCGCCAAATCCATTAGCCAGTTATAATATTCATATTCCTTAAGGCAATTTTTAAGTTCTGTATCTTTAATAACCTTGGCCCTTATAATCTTCATTCTTCTAGCTTCAATCTCTTTTGTAACCTGTGTCTTTTCCATGCGTTCAAATATCTTGGTACTCCTATCAAGCAAATCAATCTCGCTTTGTACCTTCTCAATATTCTTTGTTACCGCTGCTATTTTTATATTAATCTCTGTTGATACACCTGCACTCAACAGAGATATTATTTCCGCTTCATTTCCTACTGTTCTTGCTTCTATTCCTTCAATAGCATCTACCTTGCCCCCTAGAATCAAGCCTTGTCTTCCACTAACTTTCACTACTCCTATAGATTCAACATTGCAATCCATAAGCGTATTGGCATTAATACCATCCTTTGCTTTAAGCGTAGCTCTCTCAAAAAATGTTCCTTGAATATATCCACCTGCTTCAAGTTTGCCTTTGCCTTTGCCTTGCATCCCTTGTTTTATAGTAATGTTCTTATCTGCCACTATATGTGCTGCACCTACATGTCCATACACCATTACACTGCCATCAGATTTAACTTTCATTCCTGAAGTTACATCCCCTCTTACAATTACATCACCCATAAAATCTATATGTCCTGTAGTTATATCTACATCTTCTTTTATATCTAGAATTGGACTAACTAATAATGTCCTCTCACCTATATCAAGCTTACCCGATACGGCTGCAACATATTTTTTTACTCCACCTTCTCCATCAAGAACTGTAAAGCCCTTACCTCTATACGGTGGTGTATCCTTACCCTTTTTAGGTATCAAAATCTGACTGTCAATCATATATCCAAATTCACCTATTGTAGCTGGTGTATATGTTGCAATCACATCTCCTTTATTAACTATTAAATATTCTTCAGTTCGCACATACTCAACAGAACCATCTTCATTTATCTGCGGTCTTTCTTGCTTCTCTGCTGGTTCTCTATCAAATATAAAATATCCATCTCTACCATTTACCGGCTCTTTACCCCAAGCTACAATAATCTCTTCATTGTATCTATCTTCTTCTAATGCTTTTGCTATACATTCTCTATCAATGCCCGTATTAACCCTTGCCGCTTTCAAGACATCAACAATATCTTCTACGGTCATATTCCTACCATCTTGTGGCAATGGTATCTTAAATGTAGCAGACATACGATCTGCACTAATACGAACCATTTCTTTAATTCCACTTATACCTATGTTAAATTCAGATAGCATGTCCTACACCCCCTTGTACCATATATACTAATTATACAAATAAGTAAAATAAAAAGCAATTGGCAATATAAATAATACTGCCAACTGCTTAACCTTAATTATTGAGCAATGTAACCATTACCGCCTTTTCAGCATGTCTACGGTTCTCTGCTTGATCTAAAATGTATTCTATATTTTTATCTGCCACTTCTTGACTAATCTCGAAACCTACATGCATAGGCATATCATGAAGTACAATCGCTTTACTACCTTCAAGTAGCTCCTCATTAATCTGATATGGCATCATTTTTGCCAATGTTTCATCTTTCTCCTTAGCAAAATCAGGATTATTAAAGAATTCCATGTCAACCCATGTATCTGTATATAATACATCCATATCTTTAACATATTCTTTTGCTTCTTCCATCGACATAGATGGATTAAGTTCAACATAGTAACCTGTCGCCTTAGCTTTATCGTAAAAATCTTCTTCAACAGAAGTCTTATTAACAAGTGGTGTCAAACCATATAAAGTTCCACATTCCATTTTTGCAAAAAATTCAACTAATGAGTTAAATACATTATTTTTTGCACCTATGTATAAAAATTTAACGTTAATTGAACCAAAATGCTCCATAAGCGTTAATCCATCTGCAAGTATTTGACATGGATGATATGTGCTATCACAACCATTTATAAATGGCACAATTGAATTAGCTCCGAATAGCTCTACTGTCTCATTTTTAATAAGACGCGCCATAATAATATCTACATTTCTACCAACGTATTTAAGCTCCGAAACAGGCTCACCAAGAACAAAGTTCGAGTCTTTCCATAATTGATTATAATACGTTCCTCCAAGTTCTGTAATACCTGTAGCAAACGATAAAAATGTTCTTGTAGAAGTCTTCTCAAATAGAGTATATAATTTCTTCCCCTTAAGAGCTTCACTATATTTTTCTGGATTCTTCTTCATATCCATTGCAAGATCTAAAATACTTTGTAATTCTTCCTTTGTGAATTGTGTAAAATTCAACATATTCTTCATAACAGTTCATCTTCCTTTCGTTTAAAAAGCTAATTAGCTCCTAAACACATTATTAAAAGTAAATGTTATCACATAAATCAAGGTTTTTCAAGATATTGTAATCTTTTTTATGTAAATTTGTGTAATTATTTTGATTATTTAGCTCTTCTTGATCCCCTTTTCTTCTTTCTTGTATCAATTTGAGTAGCAGCTGCTTCCATCCTCGCTCTTTGAAGTTCTCTTATAGTCTCATCTAATTTACGATATCTCTCTTCTTCTTTCTCATCAGTTTCCCTATTAAGATACTCCATTTGCTTAATAACTTTATCAATTACCTCATCGCTTACATTCTTTTCAATTTCTTCACTCATAACCTTAGTATTCTCTTTTAATGCATTGCTTACTATCTTAGTCATAATTTCTTGAAATTGTTGCATCTTATCAACATTAGAGAGATTCTTAGGTCTTGGCATCTCAATCAATTTTCCTTCTTTAGCCTTTTCTTGCTTCTCCACCTCTTCTATTACAACAGGCGTAACTGTATTTTTATCAATCTCATTCTTGAATTTAATTAACATATTCAAATCAAAAGGCTTGTCCTCATATATGTCAGGAATAATGCTCTTTATGACCTTTAACAAAATACCTTGATTCTTAAGGTCTCTAACAGTGCCTAATACACTTATATCCTTATCAGTATAATACCTGTGTCCCATTTCATTTCTATTAATATTAAGGTCCAATTCCTCTTCCCAATATCTCAATACATGGGGTTCAACTAAAATTTGCTTTGCCGCTTCTTTAATCATATACCTTTTATCGCTCATAACTTACCTCCGTTATTTATTTACATTTTATTCCATTATACCATTATGCAATAGGGTAACAACCTATATCGACTTCAAAATATAGATGATTTTCTACAACATCTAATACATTTTTCTATATCAATACATTTTTCTCTAGAGAAATATGGAGGCTATCTTTTCCATCAGACTTTACATTGAAAACCAACTCCATTTATATTATTATTAACCTATGATTTCTTAAACATATAAAAATAGCCTATACTACAATATCTTTAACGGCTTCGACTTTCTATACTTTATATAAGTTTGATTTAACTTTCTTTGATTGCAGGCACACGATAACGCAAAAACTCGTGCATACCTTTAATCTATTATGATTGTTGTTAC
>JAVBSS010000052.1:0-34743 GCA_031556525.1 Lachnospiraceae bacterium | reverse complement strand
ACTCAGGCTGTATATAAAAAATATGGAACAAGTATGACAAATGGTTGTTTAACAAGTTTTATTCAACTTCCAATTATGTTTGCTCTATATAGAGTTATTCAAAATGTACCAGCATATGTAGATAAAGTAAGAGATATGTATGCGCCTATAGCAAATGGAGTATATAATACTGATGGTTTTAAAGAAATGTTATCTAAGTTTGTTGAAGAGGACGGTATAACATCAGCTTCTTTAACAATTAAGGCATTAGAAAAAGCCGATGCACCATCTGTTAACAATATAATAGATGTTTTATCGAAGTTTACTACAAGTAATTGGGAATCTTTCAAAGAATTAATGGTTGGTAATAGTGATATAGTATCATCTATATCATCAAATGCACCATCAATAGAGAAGATTAATCAGTTTGCATTAGGTATAAATATTGCTGAAGCTCCAGGATGGAAAATATCATGGGCATTAATTATTCCTATAGCATCAGGATTATTTAGTTATTTATCATCAAAGACAATGCAAATGCCACAACAAGAAAGTAGTGGCAATGATATGGCATCAAATATGATGAAGAGTATGACAACAACAATGCCATTATTCTCAGCATTTATTGCTATTAGTATGCCAGCAGGTGCAGGTTTATATTGGGCAATGTCTTCATTAATAACACTTTTAATTCAATTAGCATTTAACTTCTATTTTAACCATACAGATATGGATAAGATTATTGCTAAGAATATTGAAAAGGCAAAGAAAAAGCAAGCTAAAAATGGTAATAAAAAATCTCTAATGGATAGAATGATAGAGGGTTCTACAGGTCAATCAACAGAGAATATGTCAGCTGGGGAGAAAGCTGAATTTATAAATAATATGTCTAATAAGAATTTACGTAATTATGATTCTTCTAATCTTAATAATGCGCCAAAGAAGCAAGGAACTATAGCTTCCAAAGCAAATATAATGCGTAACTATGAAGATAAGAAAAATAATGGAGGAGAATAGTAATGGATTATAGAGAGTTTAAGGGTAAAACAGTAGAAGAAGCAGTTACAAATGCTTCAATTGAACTTGGTGTTACTAGCAACGATTTGGATTATGAAGTTGTTGAAAAAGGTAGTACTGGTATTTTAGGATTTATAAATACAAAGCCAGCAATTATTAAAGCTAGAAAAAATAGCACAATAGTTGATTTTACAAAAGAATATCTTGATAAGATATTTGCAGCAATGAAATTAGAAGTAGTTGTTAATATAGAATATGATGAAGAGTCAAACACTATGGATATTAATTTAGAAGGTAGTGAGATGGGAGTCCTTATTGGTAAGAGGGGACAAACATTAGATTCAATTCAATATTTAACAAGTTTATTTGTAAATAAAGAAACAACATCTTATATAAGAGTTAAAGTTGATACTGAAAATTATAGAGCAAGAAGAAAAGATACATTAGAGAATCTTGCTAAGAATATAGCTTTCAAAGTAAAGAGAACAAGAAAGCCAGTTACTCTTGAGGAAATGAATCCTTATGAGAGAAGAATTATTCATTCAGCATTACAAAATGATAAATATGTAAGTACAAGAAGTGAGGGAGAAGATCCTCATAGAAAAGTAACAATTTATCTTAAGAGAAGCGATAAGAAAAACTATAAATAATAGAAGTAAGGCAAGATTGTCTTAGCAATTATTAGGTCCTGCAATTAATTTTGTCAGGACCTTTTTTATCTTATAGGAAGATTCTATAAAGTAAGAGGTGTTATTATGATAAACAGTATTTTAAATGATACAATAGCGGCTGTAGCAACAGGAATGAATAATTCTGGTATAGGAATTATTAGAGTAAGTGGTATGGATGCTATTAAAATTACTAATAAAATATTTAAACCAAAGAACTCTAGTAAAAGTATAGATAAATTAGAGTCTTATACAGCTGCTTATGGAAATATAGTTGATAATGATAAAGTTATTGATGAAGTAATTGTTTTAGTTATGAAAGCACCAAATACTTATACTAAAGAAGATGTAGTTGAGATTGATTGTCATGGAGGAATGATAGTTATAAAGACTATACTTGAGTTAATTTTAAAAAGTGGTGCTCGTATGGCTGAACCAGGGGAATTTACAAAGAGAGCATTTTTAAATGGAAGAATTGACCTAAGTCAAGCAGAGTCAGTAATAGATATTATAAATGCAAAGACAGATTTTGCCCTAGACTCATCTATAAAACATCTTGAAGGTCAATTATCTAAGCAAATAGATGAATATAGAAGTACAATACTATATAATCTATCATTTATTGAATCAGCATTAGATGATCCAGAACATTATAGTCTAGATGAATATCCAGAAGAACTTAAGGAAATTGTTGATAACTTAATAATAGATATTAATAAACTTATTGATAGTAGTGATAATGGAAGAATTCTTAAAGAAGGTATTAAAACAGTTATAGTGGGTAAACCAAATGCAGGAAAGTCTTCAATGTTAAATGTATTACTTGGAGAAGATAGAGCAATTGTTACTGATATAGCAGGGACAACAAGAGATACCTTAGAAGAATCTATTAATATAAATGGTATTCCTATTAATATTGTTGATACAGCAGGCATAAGACACACTGAGGATATTGTTGAAAAGATTGGTGTTGATAAAGCTAAGAATAATATTGAAGAATCTGATTTAATACTATATGTTGTAGATGGATCAGTACCATTAGATGATAATGATAATCATATAATGGAGTTAATAAAGGACAAGAATGCAATAGTAATTATTAACAAATCAGACCTAGATGTAGTGGTAGATAAAATGTGGATAAAGTCTGAAATTAACAAGGAAGTTGTGGATATCTCGGCAAAAGATGTGGATGGCTTTGAGAATCTTTATGAGATACTTAAAGATATGTTCTTTAATGGACAATTGACATTTAATGATGAAATATATATAACTAATATGAGACATAAAAATGCATTAATAAGTTGTGTTAATAGTCTAAAACAAGTTATTATAAGTATAGAAAATGGAATGCCAGAAGATTTCTATTCCATAGATTTAACAGATGCCTATGAGCAATTAGGATATATTATAGGTAAGTCTATGGGTGAAGATTTAGTTAATGAAATATTTAGCAAGTTTTGCATGGGTAAATAATTATAAACAATAGATAAGATAGATATTAACTTTGGAGGAAAAGCAATGCCTAATTTGAATGAAAAATATGACGTGGTAGTTGTAGGTGCAGGACACGCAGGTTGTGAAGCGGCACTAGCTACAGCAAGACTAGGTTTAAAAACAATTATATTTACTGTAAGTGTAGATAGCATAGCATTAATGCCATGTAATCCAAATATAGGTGGAAGTTCCAAAGGACATTTAGTAAAAGAAATAGACGCCCTTGGTGGAGAAATGGGTAAGAATATAGATAAGACATATATTCAAACTAAGATGCTTAATAAATCTAAGGGTCCAGCAGTTCATTCTCTAAGAGCACAAGCAGATAAATCAGAGTATTCAAGATTAATGAGAATGACTATGGAGAATACGGATAATCTAACTATAAGACAAGGAGAAGTGGCAGAGATTATAGTAGAGGATGGTATTATTGTAGGTGTTAAATCTTATTCCGGTGGAGTGTATAATGCTAAGGCAGTTATATTATCTACAGGAACATATTTAAAATCGAGATGTATATATGGTGATGTAATTAATTATACAGGACCGAATGGACTTCAAGCAGCAAATAGTCTAAGTCAATCATTAATTGATAATGGAATTGAACTTAGAAGATTTAAGACTGGAACTCCTGCAAGAATAGATAAGAGAAGTATTGATTTTAGTAAAATGGAAGAACAATTCGGAGATGAAGAAATAGTTCCATTTTCATTTACAAATAAACCTGAAGATATTAAGAGAGATCAAATATCTTGTTGGTTAACTTATACCAATGAAGAGACTCATCAGATTATCAGGGATAATATTGATAGATCACCTCTATACTCAGGTGCAATTGAAGGAACAGGCCCAAGATACTGCCCTTCTATTGAAGATAAGGTAGTAAAGTTTGCAGATAAGAATAGACATCAAGTATTTATTGAGCCAGAAGGTGAATATACAAACGAGATGTATATAGCTGGTATGTCAAGTTCATTGCCAGAAGATGTACAGTTTGCAATGTATAGAAGTGTTCCTGGATTAGAGAATGCGGATATTGTTAAGAACGCTTATGCTATAGAATATGATTGTATAAACGCACTTCAATTAAAACCCTCTCTAGAATTTAAGAATATTGAAGGTTTATATAGTAGTGGACAATTCAATGGAAGCTCAGGATATGAAGAGGCGGCAGCACAAGGTTTAGTCGCAGGAATTAATGCAGCTAGAAAAATTAATGGAAAAGAACCTATAGTAATTGATAGATCTGAGGGTTATGTAGGAGTTTTAATTGATGATTTAGTTACTAAGGAAACATTTGAACCTTATAGAATGATGACATCAAGGGCTGAATATAGATTATTACTTAGACAAGATAATGCAGATATGAGACTTACTGATATAGGACATGAAGTTGGTCTTATAGATGATAAGAGATATGAAGCATTTTGTGATAAGAGACAAACCATTGATGCAGAAATAACTAGACTTGAAGGTATATTAATTGGTGCAAATAAGAGAGTTCAGCAGTTTCTAGAAGAACATGATAGTTCTACTTTAAAGACAGCAGTAACGTTAGCTGATTTAATAAAAAGACCTGAATTATCATATGAATTAGTTGCTGAACTTGATGATAGTAGACCTGAAAATATTGATGTGGAAATTATTAATCAGATTGATATTAGACTTAAATATGATGGTTACATTAAGAGACAAGAACAACAAGTTGAACATTTCAAAAAGTTAGAGAAGAGACGTATACCAGATGATATTAATTATGAAGATGTATATAATCTTCGTAAAGAAGCTAGGCAGAAGCTTATGACTATTAAACCAGTATCAATGGGTCAAGCATCAAGAATATCAGGGGTGTCACCAGCAGATATAAGTGTATTGTTAGTATACTTAGAGTCTAGAAGATAAGAATATAGAAATAATATATTAGATTATGGAAGATAAAGTTATAGTGTTAATATGTTAGATTATAGAAGATAAAGTTATAGTGTTAATGTATTAGTATCTAAGATATAGAGGATAGAATGTTGAATAAGCATGGAGATAATAGATGAATAGATTAAGAGAAAAATTAGGTAAATTAAATATTGAGATATCAGATGAACAAATAGCTCAATTTGATAAATATTATAATATGCTTATTGAGAAAAACAAGGTGATGAATCTAACGGCTATAACAGAATTAGAAGAAGTTATTGATAAGCATTTTGTTGATAGTGTTATAGTTGGAAGTATTATGGATATGAATAAGGAATATAGACTTATAGATGTTGGAACAGGAGCGGGATTTCCAGGTATACCATTAAAAATAATGTATCCTAATTTAAAAATTGTATTATTAGATTCTTTAAATAAAAGAGTAAAGTTTTTAAATGAAGTTATTGAAGAATTGAATTTAAATGACATAGAGGCAGTACATTTTAGAGCAGAAGAAGGTGCAAGGCAGGTAGACTATAGAGAAGGATTTGATCTATGTGTTTCAAGAGCAGTTGCTAATCTCTCAACTCTAAGCGAGTATTGTATTCCTTTTATTAAAAAAGGTGGATATTTTATATCATATAAATCAGGTAGTGTTGATGAAGAGTTAGATAATTCAAAAAAAGCAATTAATATTCTGGGTGGTAAGATAAATAAGACTGAGAAATTGCAATTACCAGATACAGATATTGATAGAACATTTATATTTATTAAGAAAACACTTAATACACCAAAAAAATATCCTAGAAAATCAGGTACTGCATCTAAAGAACCATTGTAGAAAACAAATAAAAAGGAATACATGCGTATGCTAGTATTCCTTTTTATTTATTAACTTACCGAATCATTGCAATCTTTATTTTGAAGACTTTTTCTCTTTCGTTTCTCTTTTCTTTTTAAACGGAGGTCTTCTTGTCTGAGTCGTATATTTTCAAAGTCAGTCTTGGTTATACTTTCGAGGGTTTTAATAACAAACACTTTACCTTCAGAAGTAGTCTTAAATCTAAGTTTTCCACTGACCCATCCATGTGTCCAACATTTTCCTGCACAAAATGAAGTTGAAGAAGTATTAACAAACCAACGTATTTTTTTAGATAATTTCTTATTGCATTTATAGCATCTAAGAATATTTACTTCTCTATCATTGAGCGCGATAAATTTACTATCAAATTCTCTGGTTATATATTCTGTATAATTTTTATGATGATGAATTATCTCATCTTCTTTATTAGAAGGGTGGTTATAATAATCTGTTGAATACATGTCCTTAAAATTAGGTACATTCAATTTCTTAAGAACATATGCTGTGTATCTTGCATCATTTACTGCAAAGTGAAAGGGTTGGTCTTTCTCGATACCCAAGTAAGTAACAGCTTTTTCTAATTTGGCAGCATTTGCTTCATCATCAATAATCTCAGTGAATATATCTTGTATATTGTAGAATTTTAATGGATATGAAAGCTTCTTCATATAATAGTAGTCCATATTCAATTGCAAGTTGGATAGATCTAGAGGACCCCATGTGCAAAAGATATAATCAGAACCACACCAAGCTAGAAATTCTCGACATACCATGTGAAAGGGTCTACCTGTTCTTAGGGTATCCTCGTCATAATTAAGCATGCTTTTGATTTTGTAGTGAAGTTTCTTGTAAAGACGGGGCTTAACATAACTTGAGTATTCATCAATAATATTAAATTGTTCATCGAGCTTAATGGCACCAATTTCTATTATTTCAAAAGGGAGTCTAGGATTCTCAAGACTAAGATTTGAACTTTGGTTCCATTCAAGATCCAATACTATATATTCCATAAGTATACCAGCCTAAAGTTTATTTTCCCTTGGAGTCATAACACGAACATTTGACATCTCAATTTCATCAATATCGTTACCTAGTTGTTTATTTAATTCTTTTAATAAATCAATAGTTTCTTCTGAAAAATCCTTGTTATTGCTACTTAGTTGAACAAGTAATTTTGCAACACGGTCACTGCTATTAACAGTCTTGATTGTGTTTTCTTGATTCTTCTTCATAATAATCTTAGTAAATAATTTTTCTTGATTGATTAGTTCTTCATTTAATCTAATATTTTCTGATTGTAATTCTTCTATCATCTTAAATAGAGAATCGAAACGTTCATTCATATTGGCTTCTTCACGTTTTGCAACTGAGTAAATACCTTTTTCTACTTTGGTAAGCTCTGTTTGTTTGTCTATAGATGTATTTGTAATATCATCAATTCGCTTAAGCAGATTATCCATTAGAAAATAAGTGTCAACAGCGGCAACAAGTGAAAATATTATTATTAGTTCCATATGATCTGCCATATTCATTATTAAATAAAAGACGATTATCAATGCTGCAATTAGTGCAACTGAACTAATAAGTAAATTAGATCTTGTTTTTTTCATAATATAGTCCCCTCTAGTATATAAACTTGGTTATAAATACCTTATTGTTATAGTAAACAAACATAAAATTTCTTTAACTTAAATAATACCATAAATACTGATATTCTGCAATAAAAAGAGTTTGTATATCAATGGAAATACAAACTCTGAGTAATTATATTAAATGATTAATTCCTTCACATATTTTCTTTGCAACAATTGGATTATTCATAGTATAGATATGAATACCATCAACGCCGTTGTCAATCAAATCTATTATCTGTTCGATAGCATATTGGATGCCTTCCTCAAACAATTTTTCTTTGTCATCGCCATAAGTTTCAAGGATATGATTAAGTTTTAAAGGTATTGATGCTCCACATAGAGATATCATCCTATCTACTTGAGCTTTATTAGTTACAGGCATAATTCCAGCTTCAATAGGAACATTTATTCCAGCAGTCTTTGTCTTATCTAAGAAGGAATAAAATAAGTTATTATCAAAGAATAATTGCGATACCAAATGAGTAGTACCAGCATCGACCTTCTCTTTTAAATGTTGAATATCTTCATCTAAAGTATCAACTTCTAAATGTTTCTCAGGATAACATGCGCCGCTAACACCAAAATCATCATTTTCTTTAATGAATTTTACTAAGTCTGTTGCATAATGAAATTCTTCTTTGGGTGTAACATCAGGATTCCTATCGCCTCTTAGTGCTAAAATATTTTCAATATTATATTCTTTTAACTCTTCTAATACTTGGGTGATTTCTGACTTACTATAGTTAAGACAACTTAAATGGACAAGAGGGGTAATCTTATATTCCGATTGTATTTTATGAGCTATCTCAGTGGTTTTGTTATTAGTGCATGTTCCACCAGCACCAAAGGTTACACTAATAAAATCAGGATGTAACTCGCTTAATTTTTCTAAGGTAGCATCAAGGTTATTTAATTCGGCATCCTTCTTGGGTGGAAATATCTCGAAAGATATTACAGGTTTTTTGTTGTTAAATAGTTGTTGTATTTTCATATTGATGTCCTTTTCTATTATTAAAATATATATATTAAACATAATTATTATGTTTTTATAAAATATGTATTATAGGTATTGTAAAGCATATAGCTATTGTATAAAATAATACCATAAATAATGAATAATTAGCAATCATTTTAGGAGGATAATAATTAGTGGATATTTTAGAAGCAATTAGGACTAGGCATGCGGTTAGAAGTTATACGGATAAAGAAATAGAGTCAAGTATTTTGGAAAGAATTAAGTCAGAGATAGACATCTGTAATAAAGAAAGTGGACTTAATATTCAATTTTTTATAGATGAGCCAAATGCTTTTGATAGTATGATGGCCCATTATGGCAAATTTAGTGGTGTTAAAAATTATATTGCACTTATCGGAAAAAAATCGCCTGATTTACAAGAGAAGATAGGATATTATGGGGCAAAAGTAGAACTTATAGCAACAACATTAGGACTTCAATCTTGTTGGGTTGTATCAACTTTTTCTAAGTCGGCTACGAAAAAGAGCAGTGAGATTAAAAAAGATGAAAAATTATTAGCAGTAATAGCACTTGGTTATGGAACGACGATGGGGGTTCCACATAAGGGGAAAGAAATAGAAGAGTTATGTCGAATAGATGGAGAAATGCCAGCGTGGTTTAAGGCAGGTATGGAAGCAGCAATGCTTGCACCTACGGCTATGAATCAACAGAAATTTATGATTACATTAAATGATAATAACGTTAAAGTAGAGAAAACAGGGGCCTTTTATTCAGACGTAAATTTAGGTATTGTAAAATATCATTTTGAAGTTGGTGCTGGAAAAACTGATTTAAAATGGGATAAGTAAAGTTTAGATATAATTTGATTTATATATAAGATGTACTAGTTTCATTAATGATATCTCCTAATATAATATTAGTAACATCTATGTTTTGAGGAGATTATTAAGTGAATAATTTTAAATATGGTGATTCTATAGATTTTCAAAGAGAGCAGCCACCAAGACAACCACCGCAACCACCGTTTCCGGGAGGAGGAGGAAGACCTGGTCCACAGCCACCGCAACCACCATTTCCAGGAGGAGGAAGACCTGGCCCACAACCACCGCAACCACCATTCCCAGGAGGAGGAAGACCTGGTCCACAACCACCATCGCCACCACCGTTCCCAGGAGGAGGGGGCAGACCGGGACAGGGAGGTCCTTCAGGAAATGCACCTCGTACAGCACCACCAAATCGTAAACCTTCAAGACAGGTAGCAACATTTAGAGTTGATGCTCCTTCTATAAGAAATTGTGTAGGTAGATTCACATATGTATGGTTAAGCAATGGAGATGAATTTTGGATGTTTCCAATTCAGGTGAGTAGAGATACAGTAACAGGATTTAGATGGAATAGATTTTTTGGATGGTCATTTGTTGGAGTATCGTTGCATCGAATTGATGCATTTACATGTGTATAGAGTAAATTTAAAAATAGCGCTACTCAGTAAATATTGAGTAGTGCTGTTTTTATCCGATTTTGTAGCAAGAATGAGCACAGGCAACGTACTGTTCTTAACATACATTGGTGAAGATAATATGTAAAAATAAAAAAGAAGCCAAATACTATTAGTAAAAGTCTTCTTTTATAATGTCCTTGACTGGAGTCGAACCAGCGGCCTACCGCTTAGGAGGCGGTCGCTCTATCCTGCTGAGCTACAAAGACATATAAGTGGTGACTTATAGCAAGTCACCAAATAATATTGTACTAGTAAAATTATAATTAGTCAAGAACCGTAGAAGGGGAGATAAGCAAAAATATGTAATTATTTATCAAATAATTATTGTTGCACCTTCATCGAAAATTAACATATCCCTGAAGCCAGATAATTCCTTTGAAACGCCTTCCAACGACAGGCTCGCCAGTTATATCATCCTTGCTAATAAATACATGTAATAATATATTGTTACAGTCAACAGTAATATTATATATTGTTTTTTTTGAAAGAAGATTAGTTACTTCCTTTACCGCGACTATGCTGCCCATTATTGAATACATTTCTGTCTCTATACCACAAGGCATAAAATATGTTTTTACTATAGAAAAAATATCTTCAGTTCTAGCTCTCTTTGAAATTAATGTGTAGGTATCCATATCATCTAGTGTTAGATTTTCCATAGCATCAGCATCACCAGCACGAGCAGCAGCAATTAATTTATTTCTAGTTGTTGAATTTCCTTTTAGTTTCTTTCTGTCTTCGGTAGTTTCTTGAATGTCTAAAATAACAGTTCCACTTATAGATAATCCTGATAAGTTTACCGAGGTAGGGGGCTTAGCATATTGATTTAGCCATTTTGATCTAACGTGGTCAGCAATATTTTGCAGGTAAAATATTAGTGATGTGCCTATATTTAAATCTTCACAGACTCCGGCATAGGATTCGTTTCCTGAATGTTTCTCAATGCTAATATCATCCTCCTTGGTTCTGTGTGTTCCTATTGCATAGGGAAAATAATGTTCAACATTTAGAAAACCAGTATTATCATATTCTCCAATTATTGTTAAGCCTATTCCATCACCAAAATCTTTGTTAATTTGAATAAGACTAGTGCTAGAGCTAACGGTGGTAATTATTTTAGTTGTAGGATGCATTACAGCATTTTTAATCACTAAATCTATTTGCTTTTTGTTTTTTATATCTGAAAAGCCAATGGATCTCAGGTAACTATGCATAATAGCACCTCCTTATATATATTATAAAATTCCGCCAAATTCATCTTTATAATTAGGATCAACATCATAATTAGTCTTAATTGTTATTGCAGGTTTTTTACCAATATCGTCTTGGAACCCTAGATCAAGATTTTCGTCAACAATTACTTCTGTAGGCTTTTTATTTGGTTTAGAAACTGATTCTGAAACAATTTCGCTAATGTCTTGCTCTTTTTGTTTATTAAGGGCTTCGTATACATTTTTATCATAGTTGTTGCTTGGAAGAATACGCATTGTATTGCCTTTAGCAGGTTGATTAATAGTTATAGCAGATGGCTTGAATTCGTTATCCTCATTAAAATCCACAGTATCTTCTATCGAAGTATTTACCTTAATTTCAATCTTAGCTTTCTCTGGTTTATCTTCGTAATCGAAAGAAGAGATAGCTTCGTTAATATTTGATTTGGAAGAGTTGTCTTTAAGGACTTCCTCTCTAGGTTTTGTTTTAATCTCATCGGCTAACTTTGTTGAGATATTTGCATCGAGATAAACATCAGAGTTTCTTGGTCTGGTAGGTATCTCATCAGATAAAGGTGCAGGATTAGATTCATCAGTATTGGAAAATTTCTTGCGTTCTTCTTCTGTTAGTTTTTTAACTCGAGCCTCGTCCGCAACTGTTGGCTTTGGTTCTGCTGGAATAATTTTTTCAGGTTCTTTATTTATATCTTCAGGCTTTCTGATTCGGGCCATTGGAGTAGGTGGTTCTTTGACATTGTCTTTAGTAACCACTGTCATATTTTTGTTGATTTCTTCTGTAGTCTTATTTGCACGTTCTTGTTCTAATAAAGTATCAACAGGATTTGGTTTCAAGGTAAGAGCAGCTTCTAAAGCTTCTTTTTCTTCCTCAGATAATACTATATAAGATTCGCCATTTATGATTTCCTTTGCATAGGTGAAGCAACCTTCTCTGCTATGCATTGAGTTAATAATAACGCCTGTGTTATTGTCATTTAATAAAGCAAGGGCAAAACTAAGGCTTCCGGTCATTTCTCTAAAAGCATTATATTTAATTAGACCAGATTTGTTGAAAGCAATAGTACTTCGCTCAGCGATGTATTTAATATCTTTGTTCTGTTTCTTTTCGTTGTTAACGATTGAGTCTATATCAGAAAACTTTGATAACATAAGTTCTTCAAGATTTCTCGCATCTTTGCCTTTGGTAAAACGGCTTAATCGTTTGTTTAATTTACCTACCTTTACCATTAATACAATTATGATTATTAGTAGTATTATAAATAGTGCGATAATGCCAGTTAATATGTATCCTAGATCAATACCGTAGGATTCAATCATTTGTGTTGTCATACTAATTTCTCCTTCTGTTATATGATTAGAATAATGTGATTATTTTATAGTGTAGAGCATTTCAGTTATTCGTTCTAATTCATCCTTTGAGAAATATTCAATTTCAATTTTTCCTTTATCATTACTCTTAGGTTTAATGTTAATCTTTGAACCTATTATTTGTTTTAGTTTGTTCTCGATGTCATCATATACAAAACCGTAATCAATAGTAGCAGCTACTTCCTTTTCTGGTTTGTTTGATAATAATTTTTTGATAAGCTTTTCAGTTTCGCGTACACTCAACTTCTCGTCAAAAATTTTGCAAGCAATATCATATTGCATTTCTGGATCTTCGATTGGAATTAGAGTACGAGCATGACCAGTACTTAACATATCTTCAACTAGCATTTGCTGTACTTTATCAGTAAGTTTTAATAATCTCATAGAATTGGTTACGGCAGTTCTGCTTTTTGAAACTCGTTCAGCAACTTCATCTTGCTTAAGATTGAACTCTTCTAGTAATCGCTTATAAGCCTGAGCTTCTTCAATTGGATTCAAGTTTTCTCTTTGAATATTTTCAATTAAAGCAATTTCAACAATTTCTTGTTCTGAATATTCTTTGATGATAACAGGTACTTCCTTTAGACCTGCTAATCTAGCTGCACGCCATCTTCTTTCTCCAGCAATTAGTTCGTAATAATTATCACGCTTTATTACTATAAGTGGTTGAATAACACCATATTGTTTTATTGAGTCAGCTAATTCTTGAAGAGCGTCTTCGTCAAATTGCTTTCTTGGTTGATCTTTGTTTGGTTCTATGTCAGAAATCTTTACTGTCTGTTCCATAGGTTTAATAACTTCAACTTCCTTAATAATTTCTTTTGTTTCAACTTTTTTATTAGAATTATCTATTTGAGAGTCGGTAGGAATTAAAGTACCAATTCCTCTGCCTAGACCTTTTTTTGCTGCCATATGTAATTACCTCCAATAAGATTCGTTTGCGATTACTTCGTTTGCTAAGTTTCTGTAACTATCTGCGCCAGTTGATCTTGGATCATATAAAGTTATTGGAAGACCATGGCTTGGTGCTTCTGCTAATCTTACGTTTCTCGGAACGATAGTATTATATACTCGTTGTTTCAAATTGTCTTTGACATTCTCTACAACTTGTAATGAAAGATTGGTTCTTGAATCATACATTGTAAATACAATTCCTTCAATACATAATTCTTTGTTTAACTTATTCTTTATTAGCTCTACGGTTCTGATTAATTGAGCTAGACCATCTAATGCGAAAAACTCACATTGTATTGGAACAAGAACAGTGTTTGCAGCAGTAAGAGAGTTAACAGTTAATAATCCTAATGCTGGAGGACAATCGATAATTATATAATCAAACTTGTCATATAATTTTCTGAGTATCTTTTTCATGATATATTGCATGTCGGGAACTCCAACAAATTCTACTTCTAAACCTGCTAGTTCTCCATCAGTAGGAATCAAATTGAGTCCTGGTATAACATTGATTAACATTGCTTCACCAACGTTACAGTTTCCACACATTACATCATATGTGGTATATTCTAAATTGTTTTTATCTATGCCGAGTCCACTGGTAAGATTACCTTGTGGATCCATGTCAACAGCAAGAACTTTCATGCCCTTTTCTGCAAGACAGGCAGCTAGATTAATAGATGTAGTTGTTTTTCCAACGCCGCCTTTTTGGTTAGCGACAGCTATTATTCTACCCATTAAGTATTTCTCCTTTGATTTATATATAATGCACAATAAACAGTCAAGCTATATTATAACACTATTTATTGATTGTTACCATGTTTTTTTAATGTTTCACGTGAAACATTAAAAAGTATGTTGCACAAGAATATAGATGTTTCACGTGAAACATCTATGAGGAAATTGTCAAAGGAATGTTTCACGTGAAACATTCCTTTGAGGTAAATAAATATTTTAATTACATTTGCTCTGGACAATCTATACCTAAAAGTGCAAGAGATTCTTTTAATACTTTTCTTGTAATAGACACTAAAGTAACACGAGCATCTCTTAATGATTTATCCTCTACGTTGATTCGATTTGTATTATAGAATTTATTAAATGCTTGAGCAACATCAACAGCAAACCTAGCAACAATAGATGGTTCGTATTTTTCAGAAGCGGTAAGAACAACTTTAGGGAAACGAGAAATTTCTTTAAGTAAATCTACCGAATCGGAATCTGTAATTAGAGAATAGTCAATATCGATGCCTTCAACAAAATCAGTTACAGTTCTCATAATGCTTGAGCATCTTGCATATGTGTATTGTACATATGGACCAGTTTCCCCGTCGAAGTTAAGAACCTTGTCCCATTTGAAAGAAACATCTTTAATTCTTTGGTTGTATAAGTCGTTGAATAGAATAGCACCAACTCCAATTTTCTTAGCAGTATTTTCTTTGTCTGGAAGGTCAGGATTCTTCTCTTCAATTATTTGTTTTATCTTCGATATAGATTCAAGTAAAATATCTTCGGCATATATTATATTTCCACTTCTAGTAGAAAGCTTAGCACCTTCTAAACTAACTAGTCCATAAGGAACATGAATAAGTTGATTTGTAGCCCATTCGTTTCCTAGTAATTCTACTACTTTGAAAACTTGTGCAAAATGAAGTTTTTGCTCTTGACCTGTTACATAGATACATTTAACAAAATCATAATTTTCTTTGCGATAGAAGATAGCAGCTAAATCACGTGTTGCATATATAGAACTACCATCCTTTTTGGTAATTAAACATGGAGCCATATCATAATCATCAAGACTAACAATATTAGCACCTTCGCTTTCAACAAGTAAATTAGCATTAGTTAACATATCAACAATACCTTGTGTCTTATCTTGATAAAAACTTTCGCCAGTAAAATAATCAAAATCCATGCCTAGTAATTCGTAAGTTCTCTTATATTCAATAAGTGATATGTCTTTAAACCATTGCCAAATTTTAAGGGCCTCAGCATCACCGTGTTCCATCTTAGTAAACCAAGCTCTTGCTTCGTCCATAAGTTCAGGATTCTTGTCTGCTTCATCATGAAATCTAACGTACAATTTCATTAATTCACTAACACCATCTTGTTCAACAGTTTCTTTGCTGCCCCAAGCTTTATATGCAACAATAAGTTTTCCAAATTGTGTGCCCCAATCACCTAAGTGATTTATTCTATTTACTTTATATCCAAGCTTAGAATATATTTTATATAGTGAGTTACCTATTATAGTTGTCCTTAAATGACCAACGTGAAAATTCTTTGCAACATTTGGAGATGAATAATCAATACATATTGTTTGATTATTGCCAATATCCGAACCACCAAAATTTAGGGTAGAAGCAGCATCTATCATGGATTTTACGAAAGTGTCCTTTTTAATAAAAAAGTTAAGGTATGCACCCTTTACATCAATGTGATCTATAAAATCTATATTGCCAATTATTTCCAACAAGTCAGAAGCAATAATATTTGGTGCTTTTTTCATTTCTTTAGCAAGTCTAAAACAAGGAAAGGCAAAATCTCCAAGTTCAGGATTTGGTGGTATCTCTATAAGTGCTTCTATATCTGAAGCAGATAAGCTTTCTATGTTTTTTTCAAGTAGTTCAACAATCTTAGATTTCATTACAATAAACCTTTCTTAAAATATATTTATAATAAAAAAATTAATAACAAATAAAATTAGTGCTTTACATTAGATATAGGAAAAGAGAATCTAACATTAGTGCCAGAAATTAAATCGCCTTCAATTTTAATATTTCCATCTAGTAAATCAACAATTTGGTGTACACGGTGTAGACCGCTATACCAATTACTTACAAGTAAGTAGTCAGAATTAATACCAACACCATTATCATTTATATATACATCAATAATATGACTACTTATATATATATGAAGGGTAATTCTATTAGCATTAGAATGTTTGAATGTATTATTCAATAATTCACGCAAAATATTAATTAAATTAATCGTAATTACAGGGTGTATGTTCATTTCGTAATCAGGATATTCGGTATTCGCTTCAATAATGCATTCTGGATGATTATCACGGTATTCCATTATTAAATTATCAATCATCATCCAAATTGGTTGTTTGGTATCTATATTATAATTTAACGAATCAATAGTTTTATCGATATCACTTAATATATTGCCATAAGAATTAAGCATTTCCTTCAACGTAAGTTTTGCTCTGGAAATGTCAGAATTAAGTAGCCAATTCAAAACCTCAGCTTTATGATTGTTATTTATAATCTGTTGTTTAATATTATTATTTAGGGTAGATGCTATGTTCCCATTTTGATATTCTTGAAGCATTAATATATTATAGCCTGTGTGTTGAGGCGGAACCTCGCTAGGTTCTTCAACAAATTCAAATCCTTCGTTATCAAGAGCTGATTCATTAATAGAAGAGTAACCATTACTATCTAGTAAAATATTAATACTGCTATTTGCACGTTGAAGTTTATCAAGTCGTTCTTGTAAAATGTTTAGGGAATCTTCAATGTGTAGTATTCTCTTGTTAAGAGCTTCTTTTGCAGAATATAAATCTAGTAATTGATTATCGAAAATACGTTGCTTATTATTCGTAATATTATCATCATTTATAATAGGAGAAAATAAATTGCGCTTAGTATCGCTTTTATAAGAATATAGAGCTTTTGTCTTCTCTATCTCCTCAATCTTAATGCTTAACTCAAAAAGTTCAGTTTTTAAAGCTTGAATTAACTCTAAATTATCTATATAAGATTCGTTAAAGTAATTAAGCATCTCATCGTTAGAATCTTTGATTATACTTAAATTTTCAATATCAATATTAAGCATAGCTTTCTCCTTTGTAAGTAGTAAAATACACCTATTTACTATCATAAACGATATTGACAAAAGATAAAAGCATAATTTATATAAAATATAAAAAATTTGTAAAAAAACTTGACTTAGTAGTTAAAATATGGTAAATTTTTATTAGCAATTACGAATGTAATAATCAAAAAGTGGAAAATTTGATAAAAATCATGTTTTTGTTGATTAAATACTGTAAAAATAAAAGAAAGAAGAGGGATGAATATGGATGCATACAAAGATTTTGCTTCAAAAATAGCATGGCAGGAATTTGATATACACTTAAAACTAGAAGGACTAAATGACGCTTCTATAAATAAGGAAATAGAAGCAAAGAAACACGTTGCGCGCAAGACTAGAGAAATGAAAAAGATGGAAAGGATGGAACTAGAAAAATTAGATAAGCATCTGGAGGAGACGGAAAGCATTTTCAAGAATGGTAGAAGTATAGGGTTTCCAAAACTTCTGATAGAATTAAGCGAGGAGGTTATTGATAAGCATATAAGAGACAGTAAAAAATGGATAGGGCAATTAGCTACAGGGATTTGCGGTCTTATCATAGGATCTGCTGTAATTTTATCGGCTGCTGCATGGGGGATAATGAGAGGATCGACATCTTTTATGCCAACTGGAATATATGCCACACTCTGTTATTTTGTATCGGCTATAATTATGATAATCTCATTAAGTAACTTTGCGGAGTCTGCAGCAATAATAAATAAGCATATGAAGATTACTAATAGTAGAATTGTAATTAAGGAAGATATGTACTATATATTACAAGAACGATATAAAAATTTTTTAATAAATGCTGAATCAATAGAGGCAATCGGAAAATTGTTAATGTTATTGTCGGTGGTACCAGTAATAGTGTTAAGGGTCAAGGCGGATTCGGATCCTGCATTAGAGAGTTATGGTGGTTTTTCAATATGTGCAATGCTTGTTATATTAGCATTTGGCATTTTAATAATGGTTAATTATAAATTAATGAGAGAGTGTTATGAATTTGTACTTTATGGAACTATATGGCATAGAAAATTTAAAGAGAAAAAAGCGGATGAGGTTTTAGAGATAGTAGTTCAGGTATTATTTGGAGTTGGTGTAGTAGCATGTTTGTTATGGGGAATGGTATTCCATACATGGCAATATTCATGGATACCAATTGTGATTTCGGGAACGTTATTTACTCTATCTACAATGATATATACTGTACGTACACAGGAAGTTCCTTTTGATATTCCTTATTAAAAAAAATGGAGCTATCGCACTAAGAAATTAGCGTGATAGCTTCATTTTTTAGAAGTAATAATCGTTTCGTCGTCTACTTCGGCGACGTCGCCTTCTTTGAGAATGTAATGTGATTTTTATAATTAAAAGTATTAGTAGAATTACAACTAAAATGATTCCTATTATAATAAATATTGTTTTCTTGGAAGAGGTTTCTGTTAACAGTTCCTCTTTATCAGCATATGGATTAAGGCTAGTTGATAGATTGTCATAAAGGACAGGAACTTCTCCCAAAAGTTGTTCGCCGTATACCAACGTTATCTTACCAGCATATCCAGCATCATCAGGTTTATCAAAAATCTCTACCTGCTTTGTGATTTGAGAAACATCAGCACTACTTGGTATCAATATTGAATAAGATTTATCTACTGTATATGATAAAGTATCATGTTCAATAGTATTATTAAAGTTCTTTGTTATATAATCATTTGAAGAATCGTTCAATGTATCAAAGGTAAAATCAGATAGAGGATAAGATACCTTATAGTTGTTATAACAATATTTAAATAATGCTCTAGTATCAGTATATGCGTTGTATGACTTGTGGCAACGTAAGATAACACATATTAATTCCAAGTCATCTTTTTTTGCATAAGTTACAAGGGTATTTAAACTATCTGTTGTGTATCCAGTCTTGCTACCTTCAGCAAATTCATAATAGTACTCAGAAGAAGATTTTAAAATCTTGTTTTTTGAATACAATTCGCGAGTATCTTCTTTTTTATTTGTAGAAGGAATTATATATGATTTACCAGAGGTTAATTCTCTAAACATCTTATATCTTAAAGCATCTTTTGTAATAAGGGCCATATCGTAAGCGCAAGTATAATGGTCAGGATCGTGAAGACCATTAGCATTGGCAAAATGAGAGTTAACGCCACCTAAGTCTTCAACCTTTTTGTTCATCATATCCGTGAATCCAGTTAAGTCTCCACCAATATGCTCTGCAAGACCATATGCTGCCTCATTAGCAGAGACTACACTAATGGCATATAGGCAATCTTCAACACTAATTTGTTCACCTACATCTAAGGCAATATGGCTACTATCACGTTCTATACCCCAAATTGCATTATCAGAAAAGGTAACAGTTTCAGAAAAATTATTGCAGTTTTCAAGAGCAACAAGCATAGTTAATACTTTGGTTATACTTGCTGGATAATATGCATCATAAATGTTTTTCTCGTATAATATTTGTCCTGTTTTTGCATCCATTATTATAGCAGCTTCGGCTACAATACTAGGCTCTCTTGATGGGTCGTCGGGATATTCTGTGGTAAAAATCTCTACAGAACTTGAGTCATCGCCTTCTTCGTTTGATGTAGAAGTAGCATACACTACAGATGAACATAGAAGTGTCAAAAACAGAGATATAATTAAAATTGATAATTTTTTCATCAGTATTTCCTCACTGGGCTTTTATAGTCAAACTATATTTTAGTACATATATTTGGAAGTGTCAACAAAGGTCAAAAAACTATCAATGTAAGCGATGTTGTGATATAATAAAACTGTTATTTTCTAATTTTGTCTTATTAATAATATTACAATTTGAAAATATCTAGGATGCATATAGATTGAAATGCTGATAAATAACATAAGACTGATGGTGTAAATTGGGAAGTCTATAATTAAATCTAGAGCCATTATAAACGATAATATAAAAATAACAGAGGAAGGAAAATGTATAGTAAATTGTCTATAGCTATATTATACAAGGATGCAAAATGAATACTAATAGTGCAAAGAAGCATATTATTTTTTATATTTTGTCTTTTCAAGTTTTTAGAAATGCAAATATAGTAGTAAATCTTCGTAAAAAATTAAGTGGATCTATATTATTTAACTGGTTATATATTGCGATACCAATAATAATGTATTCACTAAATGTAATTAATATGATGAAGGAAGAAGTTTTTTGGAGTGGAGATACAAAATTATTATCATATGTAAAAGATTTTAGTAATAGTATAGGATTATCAGTTTTATATTTTGTTTCTTATTTTCTATCAAGTTATTATTCTTCGAAAGTTGATGAGTGGTTAAAGTTGGCTACTAAAGAGGATTATTATAATGAAATAATAGATACAGAAGAAAAAAATACTGAAAAATTTGTATTTTCCATTATAATTGGAATTGTTTTATTTATTGTAGGATATATAGCTGGATATAGTTTTTATAAAATATCACTTAACAGTGGTATTAGAATATGGTCATTTCAGTTAAATAGCAGTGAAAGATTATGTTATTGTATATTTTTGGGATTGACATGGTATCATTCATTATCTTTATTAGGAATGGCTATATCAAGTGGAGGCATTATTTTTTGGAGTATTAAGGATAACGCCATATTATATAATTATCAAGACTTTAATAAAAATATAAGTATTATAAAGTCAGTAGATATTTTAATATCTACATTTTCTTATGGGTTATTTTATATTATAGTTTCTATATTATTTATATTACAGGATAATATATCCATTAACTACGAGGTATACAGTGTTTTTTACGATGATATAAATGCATTTATACTTGTTTTAGCTGTATTATTGATTGTGGTAATTGCTTATATACCACTGCAAGAACTTTTTAATTTTATGAAAAAACAAAAACAAGCTTTAATATTGGATTTTAATAATCAACTTGGTAAAATAGCTATAAGTAAAGAAGAAAAAGATATAATTATAGATAAAAGAAATAGTATTATAAATCAAAGTCCCGTAGAGACATCTTTTGCAAATAAATTATTTATTGTATTATCAATAATAATCCCTCTAATAGGAGTAATATTTCAAGGAATAGAGTTATTTGGGTAATTAATTATGCTTGAAAGGAAAAGCAAAATATATGAATAATAAAGCACCTAGTTTGAGAAAAATGTTTACTACCAACTTTTTTAATGTAGTAGCATTTCTAGGTATGTTTAATACAGTAGCATTTTTTCTAATAAAGCGTATATACAATGAAGGGGTAAAGAACTTACTAAAAACTATGGGCTATAGTTATCTTACCAAAGAGAATATAAGTAAAGTATTTTCAACCACAGAGGGTATGATATTTATTGCAATAGCAATAGTTCTTGTGGGCGTATTTATTCTCTTTGAAGCAAATGTGTTGTTTGTAACTTATAGAGCTACATATAGAGGAAACGTATTGTCATTTTCAGATATGATATATTATGGAATGGCAAATATTAAAACGATATATATATGGAGATGGATCCCTGTACTTATATTAATAACATACATAACCATTGTTGTATGTTTATTTGGCATATATCAATATATAATACTGAACAATACTTATCTAACATCAATTAGACTGTTTTTGAAAAGTCATAAGGTGGGTAATTGGATATATGTAGCAATAGCCTTTTTGGTCTTAATAGGTTTGAGTGTGATATTTACACCACTGTTTATGTATTTTGAGAAGAAGTCTTTTCCCAAAAGTATAAAGCGAAGTTTTGGATTGTGGAAAAAGAATATAGTATCATTTTTATTTAAATATATATTGCTAAATGCAATATTAATAGGCGGATTTTATGCCATGCTAATAGGTTTAAATATAGTGTCGGTTAATCTATTAAAAGAATATGTAGATGTATTAATAAGATTGAATCTAGCCATGATTATATGTGATAATATTAGATTTGTTTTATTGGTAGGATATACTATATTAAGCATTATGTTGAATGTAAGCCTTACAGTATATCTATATTATAGAAAACAAGAAAATTCTAGTATAGAGATACCACTGTTAGAGCATAGGGGAATAAATAGAAAGAGGGACATGTTCTTTGTATGCATGATGCTAACTACAATCATTCTTTTAGGCGTTAATGCGCTGTATGTTGTGAATAACGAGAAGGACATATTTTCATATAGCAAAAATTATATGTATGTTACAGCGCATCGAGGATCATCATTGGACGCTCCTGAAAATACTATGCCAGCAATAGAACTGGCGATTGAAAGTATGGCTGATTATATTGAGTTTGATGTTAGAGAAACGTCAGATGGTATACTCGTTCTTATGCATGATGCAAAAGCTACAAGAACTACAGGAAAATCTCTTAAGATATGGAATACCTCATACGACGAGTTGTATAGATTAGATGTAGGAGAATGGCGGGGTAAGAAATATATAAATACAAAGATACCTAGATTTGAAGAAGTATTAGAGTATTGCAAAGATAAAAAAATAGTGTTGAATATCGAAATTAAATATAATAAAAACACACCAGATATTACTGAGCACGTAATGGAGATAATAGAGGAATATGAGATAGTAGACAAATGTGTTATATCTTCCACCACAGAAGAGGTATTAATTGAAGTTAAAAATATTAATGCTGATATTCCAACGGGAAAAATAATAACTTATGATTATGAAAATGAATATAATGATGATTATATAGATTTCTATAGCATGAGATCAGGATTTATAACTAAGAGTAAAGTTATGAAAATACATGAAAATGGAAAAGAGATACATGCGTGGACGGTAAATACAGTATCAGAGCTTACCAGATGTCAGAGACTAGGTGTTGATAATATAATTACGGATATGCCTATATTAGCCAAGAGTGTGTTTGTTGAAAATAGCGAACCAAGCACTATGTACGAATATATAAACATATTGATAAATAAAGAATAGGGGTATAGGTTTTTGGTAAAATAAAAAGACCGAAAACCTTATCAAGTAAAGTCCTCAGCCTTCATTAATGCGCCTCCAGGGATTCGAACCCTGCACACCCTGATTAAGAGTCAGGTGCTCTACCGAATGAGCTAGAAGCGCATATAGTGTGTTGCTTTGTATAGCAACAAAAATGATTATATAACATAGAAAAAGAAAATGCAAGCCCTAAATTAAAAAAATAACATATAAAATCCCATATAATATTGAAGAAAATAAAATTCTGTCTAATATTATATGGGATTGATAATTTAAAGTTTTTTTTCGAGTTGACTAAGGGTCTTTTTTACTTCCTCGAAACCTGAACCTACATTGTATAACGTCTTATATATTTTTTTGTTTCCGTAGAGTCTTGAATTCAATTTGGTAGCAGTATGGTTTTTAGAAGTAGCCATAATAACACCTGTTTTTATAATATAATATTCTATAAAAATGATATTGATACTTTTATCTACTAGCTACAAGTCTGTTGATAGGCTTGCCTTCAGCTGAAAACTTAGCTTCATATTCAGTCATGATATTACCTTCAGCATATTCGCTATTATGCAAATCGTAAGTGTAACTATCTATATTCCAATTAGCTTCAGGCACTTGAAGAAGAGAGAAATCAAATAGGTCTCGGTTATCAGTCTTGAATATTACCTTACCATCAGGAATAAGTATATTATTGTATCTATCAAAAAATTGAGTTGATGTTAATCTTCTCTTAGCATGTCTATCCTTAGGCCATGGATCAGAAAAATTCAAATATATTTGACTAACTTCATCCTTATCAAATACATCCATGATTGTCTCGGCATCCATTCTGATAAAATATAGGTTGTCTATATCAAGTTGTGATCTCTTCTCAATGGCTCTAATAAGAACACTAGAAAATTTCTCAATGCCGACATAGTTTATATCAGGATTGTTTATAGCCAATTGAGTTATAAATTGTCCTTTTCCCATGCCGATTTCTATATGAATAGGATTATTGTTACCAAAAAATTCGTGCCATTTACCTTTTAATGTTGTTTCCTCTTTGACTGTATAATCACTGCTGGCTATTAATTCCCTTGAACCTTTAATGTTTCTTAATCTCACTGTAGTTCCTCCTGAATAGTAAAACTAGTATATAATTAAATACTGTATCTATCAGCATATAATAGCCTATTTGGTTAATAAAATCAATATTTATAATAAGATGTGCTTATAGACAAGGGTAATATAATAACGTATAATGAAGTAGTTTAATAGCACATGTGGGATTAAATAATTATGCCAGTCCATGAGGGCTGGCTATAATATTCACAAGATTAAAAACGGTGTATATTATAATTAGTAGGATAGATGGGAATAGAAAATATGGTAGATTTTTCAGTGAACTCTATGAGAAAATGTATGATGGGAGCTACATTTGGTCTTGAGAGGGAAAGTATAAGAATAGATGAAGAAGGATATATATCGAATGTGGATCATCCTTTTGGAGAAATTAACGGGATAGATAGAGATTTTTCGGAGAGTCAAGTAGAATTTATTACTGGTGTATACGATTCAATAGATGAAGTTGTTGCTAACTTGAAAGATATTACAACTTCTGCACAAAATAAATTGTTAGAATTAAATAATAGAGAATATCTATGGCCATTTAGTAATCCTCCATATATAAGAGAGGAAGAAGAGATAAGGATTGCTCAATTTGATGGAGATAAAGCAGATAGAACAGAGTATCGAGAGTACTTATCTGAAAAGTATGGAAGAAAGAAAATGGCTTATTCAGGGATTCATTTTAACTTCTCATTTTCAGAAGATTTTATAGAAACAGCTTATAATATTTACAAAATTAATAATGATACATATACAAAAAAAGAGTATCAAAACAAATTATATCTTGATGTAGCAAAAACGGCATCGAAATTTAGTTGGCTAATAGTATATTTGACAGGAGCAAGTCCTATACTTGATGGTTCATTTTTCGAGGAAAATGATATTGGAAAAACAATTAATCTAGACATGTCTTCAATGAGAAACAGTATTTATGGTTACTGGAATAATTTTGTTCCAATAGTAGATTACGAAACGGTTGAAGGTTATATAGATAGCATTAACAGGTATATTGATAATAAAGAGTTGTATTCTGTTGCTGAATTATATTTACCAATAAGAATAAAGCCAAAGGGAAAGAATACTTTGGAGAACCTAAGAGAAAATGGTATTAATCATATAGAATATAGAATGTTGGATGTTAACCCACTGTATAAGACAGGAATCTGTAAGGAGGATTTACATTTTATACATTTACTAGTATTGTATCTTTTACAAGTAAAAGATTATAAATATTCAGCTAAGGAACAAGAGGAAGCCATACATCTACATAAATTGGCAGCAAGAAAGAATTTTGAAAGTATAAGATTAATGATGGATGAATCAGTACAGACTACATTTAAGCAATATGCCTTAGAGATATTAAGTGATATGGACTCATTTTTTGATTGGGTAGGAGTCGTAAGTGCGAGAAAGTATATTAATTATCAAAGAAATAAAATATATAATCAAGGAAACAAATATAGCGAAATAATAGAAAAAATGTGTGCTGACGGATATGTTAAGCAAGGACTAAAGTTAGCTAGAAAATATTCGTTTAGAGTAGTATAAATAAAGCCCATATACGTTAATTTAAAGTATATGGGCTTTACTTTGTATTGAATTATTTATTATTGAACAGTTTCTTCTGTAGGTGCTTCATATATTTTAAAAGTAATAATAGTCTTAAATAAGTCACCATCTAACTGAATGTTAAAAGTTCCATTTTGTAATTCAGTTAAATCTTTAGATATTGATAATCCGAGTCCGCTACCTTCAGTAGTTCTTGATTCATCACCACGTATAAATCTTTCGGTAAGTTCATCAGGGCTAATGTTTAACTGATGATTAGATATATTCTTAATTGATAAAGCTAAAGTATCATCGTCAGAAGACAAATCTATATACACCCTTGTTCCGGGCATTGCGTATTTATATATATTTTGAAATAAGTTCTCAAGTATACGGTAAGTACGTTGACCGTCGGCATATATAATGGTACGCTCTGTTGATATAGAATCAACAACAGTTAAATTCACTTCGGAAAACTTATCCTCAAATTCTCCGATAGTTTGGTTAAGTAATTCAGTAAGATTAAGAGAAACAAGGTTAAGATCAATGTTCCCTGTTGTAACTTTTGAAGCTTCTACAAGCGCATCAGTAAGATATTTAAGTCTGCTAGATTTCTGCTCCAATACATCGATGTAGTGAAGGATAGTTTCATCTTCGATGTTCTCTCGTTTTAATAAATCAACATAATTAATAATTGATGTTAGTGGTGTCTTAATATCGTGAGACACATTGGTAATAAGTTCAGCTTTGAGTCGTTCATCCTTGATAGATGTCTCTATGGCTTTTTGAAGTCCAGCGCCTATATTGTTTACATTCTTAGCAAGTTCTATTTGTTGACCATTTAAGTTAGAAGTGACAACTTTATAATCTAGATTACCATTTGAAATCTCTTTAATAGCGGTAGTTATCTTTGCTAAGGCATAAGCATCATATATCTGCATTGCACCACCAAATAGTAGAACTATACAGAATATAATCATAAGTAAAACGGCTATAGCACCTTCGTAATTAGCAGCACAAATAATCATAAAAAATACTAATACTAAGAAGGTTACTGCAAAAATAGAGAATATTAAACCTGCACGGAAAGTTGCACTTTTACCTTCTATAAATATTTTGATAAAATTCTTTAATCTTAATAGTATCTTGTAGATTAGACTTTGTTTGATAAATCTTGAAGATTTAAAAAGTCTTACAAGGGATAATCCTGTAGCTACTATAACGAATTCGCAAAGAATTAGTAGTGCTAATCCAAAGGCAATATCGTATATAGAATATGGATGCCATGGACTAATACATTCTATAAGTCTAATACATGAAAGGGCAAAAAGTATAAGTGATGCAGCAAAAGGTACAATTGTTATTTCAGTAAATATAGTATCGAATATATATAGTGTTATTGCTTTGCTAGCTTTAGCGCTTCTACCAGTAATAGATATTAATGTAGCAAAGCCAAGTATAGAAATTAGTAAACTTACGAGTGTAACGAGTATAATTAATTTATAATTAATAAGGCAATAATCGAAAAGGATTTGGCCCTTATAAAAAATAGAATAATTATAACTTGATTCGTATGCAGGAACTCCTATAGCTATTACGCCAGATGCATGGTTGGAATTAGGGACATATCCAGAAAAGTCACTGAACTCAAAATCCAAATTAGTATCAAGATTATTTGTTGCCTTGTTATAATAAAAGAAATAAATCGAGTTGCCAATAACATCCTTATAAGAAGGAGTAATAACTTTTGAATCGTAGTTTGTTACATTAGAATATGATGATGGGAAACCATAACCTGATATATAATATATTAAAGGTGAATCTAAGGTAGAGCTGTATAGGTAATTAAAGGTTTCGGAATTTTCGTAATAGTTGTTAACAATGGTATCTACAACGGAAAAATAGTCTTCGGGCGCAGTATGTAAAATGCCCTCTTCGTTAGTACCATATGAAGAAACCTGCTCAGAATTAAATAGCAATCCGTTAGATTCAGCACTAGTCATCCATCCTGATACGGATGAGAAAAAAGAATCCTCATTAGGTGAATATACTAAAAGATAATTATTACTTGCGTATATATATGAATCAGAAGAAAAATCTTCAGAGACAAGGTTGCCATTGGATTTTTGGTTTTGAACACCGTATTGCATAATTAATTTACTATATTCAGAACATGATAGGATGTAATAACTATTAGTATCTGAAATATTAGTAAGTGATGCAGCTGATGTATAATCAGTGCTAAATATAGCTTCAGCTTCAGTAGTGTCAGCGTTTGCGTAGAGGTAGTCAGTTGTTTCTGAGTCCGTCTCTAATGAGTATGACATAGAAAAAGTATATGGAACATGAAGATTATATTTATTATCGTTTAAGAAAGAATAGGAATAGCTAATATAATCATTTGTCTTATAGTCGAATAGTGTTATACCAACACTATCATCACTTATATTTTCATAGTCGCTAAATTCATAAAGACTTTTGATATTGTGCAATAATGATGTAGCTTCATTATAGAAAGAATTATTAAAATGTGATGTTTCATAGTAAGTATTACAGTTAAGATCTGAAGAAGTAAATGTATTACCTAAGGCATATAATACAATTCCGCCAAATACGGCAAGGGCAAGAGTAATTATAGAAACTAAGCCTATTAGATTTTTAACAAATCTTGAGTATAAAAAATTTTTCATAAAAAGACCTCCTTATATAAGTCTGTTTTGTATATATTAATATAAATATTTATAAAAGCTAGCATAGTAAAGTTCGTATAGAGTTAGTTTATTATGCTGCCGTCAATAGCGTTTATCGTTGCAAGTCCCCAATCATCATAGGCATTATAAAAAGTCCATGCAGGAACGAGGGTGTATTCACCATTTCTAGCATCTATAGTAACTAGAGCTAATCCTAAGCGTATATCTGAGACTACAAGGTTTTTACCTGCTACCTTATGGATTTGTTGACGACCATAAGTCTCAACCATTTTATCTTCAAATATTGATAAAATATCATCGAAAGCAAGTAGTGGTGTAGCCTCTGAGTCAATAGAGTCTATAACAGTAGGTGCATGATATGTCATGGATACAATTCCTGAATCCATAATTATAAAATATAAACATTCAGGACCAGGAACAAGTTCTTCAGTATCTTCAAGAAAAATCTCTCCAGGGGAACCAGTAAACAAATAATTAAGTGATGCACCATTTACAGTTTTACCATAGGCTATATAATACCCGCATGTGCCTACATTAAGACCACAGCTAACTAAGTATTCACTAAAATAAGCTTTGGTAGAAAGGGGAGTTGTATTAATTACAGACATATCCTTAATACCTAATTGCTTAATCATGCTATCGCATAACATAATTGCTTCTTTTTCAGTATATATGCAAGCATTTTCAATAGATGAATTATTGCCTGACCATTGATATAGATAAGAATCATAAGTGACTTGACTATTAGTGTAATCTTTCCATACTATGGTGTCCTTAGAAACAAGATCTATTGTAAAAGATGTTGTCTTAGCACTATTAGTTTTATCAAACCATAGACGATAAGGAAGATTATCATAATTTCCTTCCAAAGTACAACTCATATATCTATCTTCATAATCAGTGATCGTTGTTTCGTTATTCGTATACATAAGATATTCTTCATAAGTATAGCAAGGATCATAAGTAGTATCACAGCGAAGGTCACGATTTGTAGGTGCTGTAGCCCTAAGATCTCTATATGAGGCAATAAGTCCATCAATATCAGATATGGCAGTATAGTAATCTGCGTCAGATAAAGTTGAAGGTCGATTTTCTACAATGTTTTCTTTAACTTCATTAAGTTCATTAATAAGATTATCCATATCATCTACAGAGTATTCCTCATTATAAGGTTGATTGTGATATTCGGAATTGTCAAAAAAGCTATCAGCATAATTCTTTATATCATCTTCTGTAAAATCATATCTAAGCAATGAAACAACAGGAAAGGAATCTGTATCAGCGCCGACCACATCAGCATCTATTCTAAGGAAAGTAATGCCGTTGGCATCTTCTATAGTACGTTCTAACTTAGTAACAGGAGCGCTGGTTGATATAGCGATATCTTCATTGGTCCTAGATTTAATAATTATTATAATAGAAGAAAGTAATAGAATAATTATTAATATAGGAATAATTATTTTGTATGCAGTTTTCATATAATACCCTCATTAATTATTAAGTTTATCCATTTTATATCCTACACCCCACATTACTTTAATGTATCTTGGGTTCTTTGGGTTAATCTCAATCTTCTCCCTGATTCTTCGGATATGTACAGAAACAATATTGTCTGTTGCATAAGCATCTTCATCCCATATACGTTCGTATATTTGAGTAGAAGAGAATACAACACCTATGTTTTCTAATAACAACTTAACAATCTTATATTCAGTTGGTGTAAGATGAGCATCTTCACCGTCTATAGTTACTTTTTTTTGTTCATCATCTAATATCAAATCGCCATTCACTAAAATGTTCTTGCTTTCTATAGGAAGACTTCCAAGTTTGGTATATCGTCTAAGCTGAGATTTCACTCTAGCTAATAGCTCTAGTGGATTAAATGGCTTGGTAACATAATCGTCAGCGCCAATATTTAATCCTAGAATCTTGTCAATATCTTCGGATTTTGCTGAAAGCATTATTACGGGGATACTGGTAGTTTTTCTAAGTTCCATAGTTGCATGAATACCATCTAAATTAGGCATCATAATATCAATAATAAGCAAATGTATTTCCTTAGACTTGATAACCTTAAGTACCTCAAGTCCATCATAAGCCTTATAAACATTGTAACCATCTTGTGTAAGATATATTGAAATTGCTTCAACGATTTCTTTGTCATCGTCACATACTAAAATATTCATCATAATTTAATCACCTCATTTCTATTTTAACCTAAGTAACAAAGCATATCTACTACATTTTAAAACTATTGGTAGCATAACAAATGTATCTGACGAAATGGTTGAATAGAAAGTTACGAAAATCTTACAAAAGCATATGACAATGGTGTCGTATTATGATAGAATTAATATGAAAAATGTCTAGAAAAGGGGTGAAATTGTGAAAAAGATAGAAGACTACGTAAGAAGCATACTAGATTTCCCAGAAGAGGGCATTATTTTTAGAGATGTAACATCTGTATTGCAAGATGCAGACGGACTTAAATTGGCAATCGATTCTATGCAAGACTTGATTAAAGACGTAGATTATGATGTTGTTGTAGGAACAGAATCTAGAGGATTTATATTCGGTGTACCTATAGCGTATAATCAACACAAACCATTTGTACCAGTACGTAAGAAAGGTAAATTACCTTGTGAAACTATTGAGGCGGAATATGATCTTGAATATGGCAGTGCAGTTATAGAGATGCACAAAGATTCTATAAAGCCAGGACAAAAGGTAGTTATCGTTGATGATTTAATTGCTACAGGTGGAACAATCAAGGCGAGCATCGAACTTATTGAAAGTTTAGGTGGAGAAGTTGTTAAGGTTATTTTCTTAATGGAATTAGCCGGACTTAACGGAAGAGCAAAATTAGAGGGTTATGATATTGGGACAGTTATAAGATATGAGGGGAAATAAAAGGAAACTAAAAGGAAAGTAACACAAAAAGGAGACAAGTATGTTAGAAAAGATTTTTAAGTTAAAAGAGAACAACACAACTGTTAAGGTTGAGGTATTAGCTGGTCTTACAACATTTATGACTATGGCATATATAATTGCCCTTAATCCTAATCTATTAACAGGATTTTTAGTAGGAACTCCATTATGGAATGCCGTATTCTTAGCAACAGTTATATCAGCAGGTATCGGAACATTATTAATGGCATTCTTAGCTAATAAGCCATTCGCATTAGCTCCAGGAATGGGACTTAACTCATATTTTGCAACAGTTGTTGCATCTATAGCAGGAGTTAGTATTTATGAGAATTATGATAAATATGTTGAAGGATTTGGAGCTGGTTTAGCTATTATCTTAATCTCAGGTATATTATTTACAATTCTTACTTTATTAAAGATTAGAGAGAAGATTGTAGAAGCTATTCCTAAGGGAGTACGTATTGGTATACCAGCAGGTATTGGTTTAATGCTTGTAAATATTGGTTTAACAAGTAATGCAGGTTTATTTGATGGAGAGGGAAATGCATATTATATGTTAACTAACTTCTTTGGTGCTGGACCAAGTGCTACTAAGGCAGCTATGGGAGATGCTTATTCAACAATGGTATTATATGTTATAGCATTCTTCATTGGACTATTCTTAATAGCAGTATTAAATCACAAAAAAGTTAAGGGTGCTATCCTTTTAGGTATGCTTGGAGCATCAGTTGTATATTGGATAGGATGTTTCATATTAGGAAGCAATCCATTTGATTCACTTGCAACAGCAAGCTTCTTACCAGCTTTTGGTGATATGGCAAGTACAACATTATTCAAATTTAATTTCAAAAATCTATTTGATATAGGTGTATTTACAGCAATTATGACTATTATATCTTTCTGTATGGTAGATATGTTTGATACAATCGGTACTTTATATGGTACTGCAAAGAGAGCTAACATGCTTGATGAAGAGGGAAATATGCCAAACATGGGTAAAGCAATGCTTTCAGATTCAATAGCAACATGTGTTGGTGCTTGTACAGGTACCTCAACAGTTACAACATTTATTGAGTCAGCATCAGGTGTAGAAGAAGGTGGACGTACAGGTCTTGCATCAGTTGTAACAGGCGTATTATTCTTAGCATGTATGTTTATTGCACCAATCGCAGCTTTAGTTCCAGCTCCAGCAACATCGGCAGCATTAGTATTCGTTGGTGTTCTTATGATGGGATCTTTAAAAGAAGTTGATTATACTGATTTCACAGAAGTTGTTCCAGTTGTTTTATTATTAATCTTCATGCTTGGAACATCAGGAATTGGAAATGGTATCGGTATTGGTCTTATAGCTTATACAGTTCTTATGATCTGTACAGGTAAAGGAAAGAAAGTTTCTGTATTAACAATTATTCTTTCGTTATTATTTGTTGCTAAGTTCTTTATTACATTCTAATAGTTATATAATATAGTTAAGTGACCTAGGGATAGAAATAGCCCTAGGTCATTTTCGTTGGTATAAATAGATAATTAAAACAAAATACTAATCACATATATGAAATGCAAATGGTAGAGCATGTAATAAATTCTTAATTTGACTAATAGAATAAAAGAAGGTATTCTACAATGGAATACTATTATCACGTAAAGTAGAGATTCTGGCATATACGGTATGTAAGAGCAAAAGAAGATATTACGTAAAGGACGTATTTAATATTTAGGAGGCTGAAAAAATGAAGAAAATTATGAGAAAAATAATAGCATTAACTTTAGTGTCAGTTATGATACTAGGAAACGGAATTGTTTCAGGGGCAGAAGAAATCAATGATGCAGACGTAACGACAGAAGAGATTACAACTGAGGTAACAACAGAGGAAGTAACTGAAGCAGCAACAGAGGCTCCTGTGGTACAATTAGGAACTGATGATGAAACACAGTCGCCAATGATTACAACGACAGCATCTTCAGACGTATATGTTGCATTTGGTGCAGATTTATCAGCAGAGCAAAAGGCAACTGTAATGAGTTTATTTGGTATTACAGAAGATCAATTAAGCGGATTTGCAGTTGGACAAATAACTAATTCAGAGGAACATCAATATTTAGGCGCATACTTAGATGCAAGTGTAATTGGTAAAAAAGCATTATCGTCAGTTATGGTAACAAAGAAAGAAGCAGGATCAGGTATTACAGTTACAACAAAGAATATAAATTATTGTACACCAGGTATGTATACTAATGCGTTAATTACAGCAGGAATTGCTGATGCAGAAGTTTTGGTTGTAGGACCATTTGATATATCAGGAACAGCAGCATTAGTAGGTGCAATGAAAGCATATGCAGCCATGACCGGTGAAGAAGTATCGCAAGAGGCAATGGATGCCGCAGTTAATGAGATTGTTGTTACAGGAAAAATAGCAGACAGTGTAGGTGATTCAGAGAAGGTAGAAGAGCTTATAGCATATGTAAAGACTAAGATGGTAGAAGAAGGTTGGGATGATCCCGACAAGATTAGAGAGGCTTTAGATGAGGCAGCAGATCAATTAAATATTTCTCTTACAGATGCAGAAAAGGATCAAATAGTAGATCTTATGACAAAGATAAGTAGCTTAGATTTAGATATTGATTCAATTAAGTCACAAGCTTCGGATTTATATGATAAGGTTATGGCACTTGATATTGATACAAGCGGAATTGGAGAATTTTTCTCTAATATAATTGATGCAATAGTAAATTTTTTCAAGAATTTATTTAGCTAATAGAGAGTATTAATTTAGAAATAAAATTAGAGCACCGTAAGAATTAGATGATATATATCTAATTCTTACGGTGTTTTTGTAATTAATTATGATTTCTTAAACATATTTAATTTATAGATTTGCTACAATATCATTTAACAATCTGCAGACTTTTTGTATACTTTAATAAGTTTGATTTTGCTTTTAAAGCAGGCACCGAGCAGATGTTTGAGGGCAACCTTATAATCTATATGATTGTTGCTTTGATGTATAACTATATATAA
>JAVBSS010000028.1:0-25581 GCA_031556525.1 Lachnospiraceae bacterium | reverse complement strand
TTAGAATATCCAGGACAAATTAAGGTTAACTTAATTCGTGAAAGCCGAGTTACTGATTATGCGAAATAATATTTTCAAATAATATTTAGGAAGTATTTATAATTATGTATTTTATATAATTATGATACTTCCTTTTTTATTTATTAAAATGATTATATAATTATAAATAGATTAATATATATGGAGGTAGAAATGGCTGTTTTTAAAAGATTAAAACAAGAATTAGCGTATACGGGAAAAATCATAGAAGTATATGATGATTATTTAGAGATGCCTAATGGTAAGCAAGTCGTGTATGATCTAGTAAAATTTAAAGGTGGTGCATCTATACTACCAATAGATAATGAAGGTAAGATTATATTAGTTAAGCAATATAGGAATTCATTGAATAGAGAAACAATAGAGATACCAGCTGGATGCTATGATTATGAAGGTGAGCCAGCTATTGATTGTGCAAGAAGAGAATTAGAAGAAGAGATAGGTTTTGTAGCAAATAAATTAGATTTTCTAGTAGAGATAATTACAGCAATAGGGGCTGGAACTGAGATAACAAAAATATTTCTAGCACAAGACTTAATTAAAACAGAACAAAATCTTGATCCAGAAGAATTTGTAGAGATTATACATATGGAATTGGATGAAGTAGTAGATATGATACTTAATGGACAAATAATAGATGGGAAAACAGTAGCTGCCATAATGACCTATAAAGTAAAATACAATAATGATATACCATGTTAAGTGATAATAGTACTAATAAGAGTGAAATCTGCATATATATTATTTGATAGCAATAGTTTGTTGAATTGCTTTCAAATATAAATCTACACAAGAATTTATAAGAGGTATGTATGAAGATTGATTTTAAGGGTAATAAAGTAGTGGCTATTTCGTTATTTGCAGGTATAATAGTAGGGGCTATTGTTGCCAATCTAACAATGGCAGAAAAGATGTACATATTAGGCAACTATGCAATAGATAACTACAATGCATATGCAATGTCTAAGGTGGATAAAAATAATTTATTTATAACAATAGTATTAAAGAGATTTAAGCAGATAGCAATAGTTGGAATATTAATGATGGCAATTAATCCGTATATTATATTAAATATTGTTGCGTTTGTATTTGGCAGTACAATAGGTATGTTGCTGGCTATAGAAACAATGAGATTAGGGTTAAAGGGAGTGTTATACACAATAATTTGTTTTTTGCCACAATATATTATATATATTGCAGGATTTATGTTAACTATTTATTGGGTATCCAAAAAGTATGTAAAGGATAATTTATATTTTGATGATAGTAATGGTAAAATCAGAAAAATAATACCTATAATTATTATATTTCTGATTTTTCTTATAGGCAGTGGGTTTGAGGCATATATTAATCCAATTTTTTTGAAAAATTTTTATCAATATATAGTGCCTTAATATAATGAAAATACATGATTTTGTGCAAAAATTAATAAAAATTTAATAATGTAAAAAATTTACTGAAATTAGCATTTGATTTTATGTAAATTAGTTATTATAATAGGATTTACTAACAAAAAAATACTTGTTTAGTTATCTGAACAAGGATTGTTGTACAGGTTATGTGGGGCTTTGTACATGAGAAAGGGATATACAAATGAGGATAAAGATTGATAGCTTTGAAAATTATTTGGTAAATATAAAAAAAGCTAGTAAGAATACAATTGCATCTTATAAAAGAGATCTTATCAAGTTATCTAATTACATAGGCGAGGATACTGATATTAAGGATATTAATGGTACAAAACTTAATTCGTATGTTCTTTTTTTAGAAAAGCAAGGTATGTCTTCAGCAACAATATCACGTAACATTGCATCAATAAAAGCATTTTTTATGTACATGCTTAAGCAAGGTGTGATTAACGAAGATCCTACTGAACAATTAAAACCGCCTAAGATAGAGAAGAAAGCTCCAGAGACATTAACTGTTGAAGAGATTAATCTATTATTAGAACAACCTTCAGGTAATACTCCGAAAGAGATTAGGGATAAAGCCATGCTAGAACTGCTATACGCAACTGGTATTAGAGTATCAGAACTTATATCTCTTAAAGTAGTAGATGTTAATCTTAATATGAATTATTTGGAATGTAAGAATGAGAACAAAGACAGAATAATTCCTTTTGAAAACGTAGCAAAGGAATCGTTAGTAAAATATATAAATGAAGCAAGAGATGTAATGTGTCATAACCAAGAATGTTTATTTACTAATATACAAGGTGCTCCAATGACTAGACAGGGCTTTTGGAAGATAATTAAGTATTATGCTAATAAAGCAGGTATAGATAAAGATATTACACCACATATGATAAGACATTCATTTGCAATGCATTTAGTAAATAATGGAGCAGATTTGAAATCAGTACAAGAGATGTTAGGACATTCTGATATTTCAACAACTCAGATATACATAAAGAATAATGTAAATATAAGACTTAAGGAAGTGTATGAGAAAGCACATCCAAGAGCACGTAAGTAGAAGCATATTTTAATATATGCTTCTTTTTTAATATTTCTATTGACATTGTATCTAAATATAGTATAATTTATTTTGTTTTGAAGTTTACATTTACTAAACTTTCGGTTTAATTTTACTAAAAATTAGAATTAGGTGATAATTTATGAAGATAGGTAAGAAAATAAAAGAACTAAGAGTAGGAAAAGGATTAACCCAAGAAGAATTAGCGGATAGAGCAGAATTATCAAAAGGGTTTATATCTCAATTGGAAAATGATATAACGTCGCCGTCAATTGCAACCCTAGTAGATATATTGCAATGTTTAGGAACTGATTTGAAAGAGTTCTTTAGTGATACAAGTGATGAACAAGTAGTATTCCATAAGGAAGACTATTTTGAAAAGTCTGATGTGGAACTTATGAATACAATAAAATGGATTATTCCTAATGCACAAAAAAATATGATGGAACCAATTATGCTAACTTTAGAAGCTGGTGGATCCACGTATATAGATACGCCACATGAGGGCGAAGAATTTGGATATGTACTAAAAGGAAGTGTCAAGGTGCATATCGGAAGTAAAACATATGTAGCAAAAAAAGGGGAATCCTTTTATTATGAAGCGAGTAAAAAACATTCGCTGTCATGTAATTCAAAAGATGGTGCAGTTGTTCTCTGGGTAAGCACACCACCTAATTTCTAACATTTTGGAGGGCTAAAGATGAGTAATAAATTAATTGATTTTGTTAATATAACAAAAGTGTATGATGATAATATAGTATTAGATGATTTGAATTTATATATTAGAGAGAATGAATTTTTAACATTATTAGGTCCAAGTGGTTGTGGTAAAACAACAACACTTAGAATATTAGGCGGATTTGAGCAACCAGATAAAGGTCAGGTTATCTTTAATGGTGAAGATATAACTAAGCTTCCTCCTAATGCAAGAAACTTAAATACAGTATTTCAGAAGTACGCTCTATTTACACATATGACAATAGCTGAAAATATTGCATTTGGATTAAAGATTAAGAAGAAAAGCAAACAATATATTGATGATAAGATAAAATATGCACTTAAACTAGTTAATTTAGATGGTTTTGAGAATAGAAAAGCGGATAGTCTAAGTGGTGGACAACAACAAAGAATTGCTATAGCAAGAGCTATTGTAAATGAGCCTAAAGTTTTATTACTAGATGAACCCTTAGGTGCATTGGACCTTAAGTTACGTCAAGATATGCAATATGAGTTAATTAGATTAAAGAATGAGTTAGGTATAACATTTATTTATGTAACTCACGACCAAGAAGAAGCCCTTACAATGTCTGATACTATTGTTGTAATGAATCAAGGATATATACAACAGATTGGAACACCAGAGGACATATATAATGAGCCTGAAAATGCATTTGTAGCAGATTTTATCGGCGACAGTAATATATTAGCAGCAACTATGATTGAAGATAAAATGGTTGAGATTTTAGGGACTAAGTTTAAGTGTGTAGATACAGGGTTTGGAAAAAACAAACCTGTAGATGCAGTAATTCGTCCAGAAGATGTGGAACTTGTAAGAGAAGAAGACGGAGTAATTAAAGGCGAAGTAACGTCAGTAATATTTAAAGGCGTTCATTATGAGATGGATGTTATGGCTAATGGATATGAGTGGTTAGTTCATAGCACAACAAGTAAGCCAGTGGGTTCTAAGGTAGGTATATATGTTGATCCGTTTAATATTCAGATAATGAATAAACCTGAATCTGAAGATGAAGAGGCGGTGGTGTTAGATGAGTAAGAAACATTTGGCAACACCATATACAATATGGGCAATTGGATTTGTTATTATTCCACTTATTATGATTGTGTATTATGGTTTTACAGATAGAAGTGGAGCATTTACACTAGAAAACATTGTGGCAATAGCTGACCCAATACATTACAAATCATTAATAGAAGCACTTGAGTTATCATTTATAAGTACAACTATTTGCCTAGTAATGGCATATCCTTTAGCAAGTATATTAAGTAAGTCTACAGTAAACAAGAATAGTATAATAGTATTGTTGTTTATATTACCAATGTGGATGAACTTTTTATTAAGAACTATGGCTTGGAAAACGTTAATTTCAAAAAATGGAGTTATAAATGGAGTGTTAGGATTATTAGGACTTCCAACGCTAAATATAATCAATACGCCAGTAGCAATTATTATAGGTATGGTATATAACTTCTTACCATTTATGGTATTGCCTATATATAATGCACTAATTAAGATTGATAAGGATGTAATAAATGCAGCTCATGATTTAGGTGCAAATGAGGCGCATACATTCTTGAAAATAATACTACCACTAACTGTACCAGGAGTAGTAAGTGGTATAACTATGGTATTTGTACCAGCATTAACTACTTTCGTTATCTCGGATTTATTAGGGGGCGGAAAGATTAATTTGATTGGTAATATAATTGAGCAAGAATTCAAACAAGGAAGTAACTGGCATCTTGGATCAGGATTATCCCTAGTACTTATGATATTTATTTTTATAAGTATGGCATTCACAGCCAAATTTGATAATGAGGGGGATGGCGTATGGTAAGAAGATTTTTAGAAAAGGCGTATATTGTTTTTGTAATTGTATTGCTATATGCACCTATTGCAACCTTAATAGTATTATCATTTAATAATTCAAAAAGTTCAGCTTATTGGGGTGGATTTACTATTGACTGGTATATAAAATTATTTAAAAATGAGCAGATACTAAATGCCTTATGGACTACACTTATATTGGCTGTATTGTCAGCACTTATAGCAACTATAATTGGAACAGCAGCAGCCATTGGAATGAGTGGAATGAAGAAGCATGCAAGAACAACATTATTAGGTATTACTAATATACCTATGCTAAATGCAGATATTGTTACTGGTATAGCTTTAATGCTATTATTTATAAAGTTATCTGGAATAATAGAATTCGGATTTGGAACAGTGTTAATAGCACATATTACATTTAATATACCATATGTAATATTAAATGTTTTACCAAAATTAAGACAGACTAATAAGAGTACTTATGAAGCGGCACTAGATTTAGGTGCAACACCTGTATATGCATTTTTAAAAGTAGTATTTCCAGATATTTTACCAGGAGTATTAACTGGATTTTTATTAGCATTTACAATGTCATTAGATGATTTTGTAATTACTCACTTTACAAAAGGTGCGGCAATAAATACTTTGTCAACAAAGCTATATGCTGAGATTAGAAAAGGTATTAAACCAGAGATGTATGCATTATCTACAATAATGTTTTTGGCAGTACTAATATTATTATATTTTATTAATAGAAGAAGTGTTAAACAAGAAAATAGCAAGAGTAGGGAGAAATAAATAGATGAAAAAGTTTTTAGCATTAGTAATGACAGCAGTTGTTGGTCTAGGAGTGTTAACTGGATGTAGCAGCACTAAAACAGATAATGGAGAAATTGTAGTATACAACTGGGGAGAGTATATTGATCCAGATGTTATAACTATGTTTGAAGAAGAAACAGGAATTAAGGTAGTATATGATGAATTTGAGACAAACGAAGAGATGTATCCAAAGGTAGAGACAGGAGCAGTTAAGTATGACCTTATTTGTCCGTCAGATTATATGATTAAGAAAATGATTGATAATGATTTATTAGCAGAGATTGACTTTGATAATGTTTCTAACATAAAAAATATTGGTGACACTTATATGGAAACTTCAAAGGCATTTGATACTGATAATAAGTATTCAGTTCCTTACATGTGGGGAACGTTAGGAATACTATATAATAAAACTATGGTTGATGAGACAGTTGACAGTTGGTCAATTCTATGGGATGAGAAATATTCTGGTAATGTAATAATGCAAAAGAGTGTAAGAGATGCATTTGCTGTAGCACTTAAATTAGATGGTCATTCACTAAACTCTGTTAATGAAGATGAATTATTGCAAGCACAACAAAGATTAATAGATCAAAAACCATTAGTTCAAGCTTATTATATTGATGAAGTTAGAGATGCAATGATTCAAGACGATGCAGCTTTAGCGGTTATATATTCAGGAGAAGCGTTATATACTCAAGAGTATAATGAGAATTTAGAGTATGTAGTACCTAAAGAAGGCTCGAATATCTGGATTGATTCATGGGTAATTCCTAAGAATTGTAACAACAAAGAAGGTGCTGAAAAGTTTTTGGATTTCTTATGTAGAGCAGATATTGCAAAGATGAACTTTGAATATATTACTTACTCAACACCAAATACAGCAGCATATGATTTACTAGATGCTGACATTCAAAATAACCCTACAGTATTTCCAAGTGAGGAATTAATTAGTGGTCAAGAAGTGTTCTATTATTTAGGTGAAGAGATGGAAAGCTACTATAATACATTATGGAAAGAAGTTAGAGGGGACTGACACACGCTATAGTATAATATTAAGGATGGTTGTAATTATATTGCAACCGTCCTTTGTTCACAAAATAGACTTAAATATGTGTAATAATGGTAGTACATTGTATTTTTGATATATACGAGGAGGATTATGATGCTTAAGGTAACAAATCTTGTTAAAAAATATGGGGATAAAGTAGCACTTGATGATATTTCATTTAGTGTTAAAAAAGGACAAATCGTAGGATTAATCGGACCTAATGGAGCAGGTAAATCATCAACCATGAATATTATTACTGGTTATATTCCAGCAACTAGTGGTACGGTATTAATAGATGATATAGACATTTCTAAGAAACCTATAGATGCAAAGAAGAAAATAGGTTATCTTCCAGAGATTCCACCGCTATATAAAGACATGACTGTGGATGAATATCTAAAATTCGTAGCTGAATTGAAATACAAGAAGTTGGATAGAACAGAACTTGTTAATGAAGCTATAGATAAAACTAATATATCAGAAGTTAGACATCTAATTATAAAAACATTATCTAAAGGATATCAACAGAGGGTGGGATTAGCATCTGCGTTAGTTGGCAAACCAGAATTATTAATATTGGATGAGCCTATGGTGGGTCTAGATCCAGTACAGACTAGAGAAATGAGAACATTGATTAAGTCCTTAGCTGATGAACAAACTGTTATATTAAGTTCACACATACTATCAGAAGTAAGTGAAATATGTGACCATGTAATAATACTTGGTAAGGGCAAGATATCAGCAATTGACTCAACAAAAGCATTGACTAATAACTCTAAAGATAAGGTTATTAGAATGAGTATAAAGGGCGGAAAGAGTAATATCGAAAAAGTTCTTAAAAATTGTAAGTTGTTGAAGGATGTACAAGTTTCTGTTGGAGACGAAAAGGGAGTGTTTACAGCAGTTGCAAAACCTAAGAATAGAAAAGATATTAGAGATGAATTATTTACATATTTGGCTGACAATAAATTGTTAGTATATAATATTTCGTATGAAAAGATGACTTTAGAAGAAGTGTTTATACAGTATACTGATGCTGGAGTAACGAAAGAAGTTGTACACGACGAAGCTAATGTAGAAGATAGTAATGTAGAAGAGATAACAGAAGAAAATAGTACAGAAGATAATGTTGTAGAGGAAATAATAGAAGAAATAGAGGAGGATAAGTAGATGTTTGCCATATATAAACGTGAATTAAAAAGTTACTTTACCTCAATGATAGGATATTTGTTTTTAGCATTTAATTTATTAATAATAGGGTACTATTATATCTTGTATTGTGTAACTAACTATTATACAGATTTTTCGTATTATGTATTAACTAGTTCGTCATTAGCATTAATACTATTGATACCAATGATTACAATGGGTATATTTTCGGTAGAGCGAAAGCAGAAGACAGATCAGATATTATTTACATCACCTGTATCTGTTACAGAAATAGTTTTAGGAAAATATTTAGCAGTAATAACACTCTTTGGAGTTAGTGTATTAGTTACTGTGTTATATCCAGTGCTTATTTCATTTTTTGGTAAGGTGCCAATAACTAATACTATAAGTGGATTTGTCGGGTACATATTATTTGGTATGGCACTTGTTGCAATTGGTATGTTCATATCAACGTTGACAGAAAGCATAATAATATCAGGTGTTGTTACTATAGTTGTTTTCTTGGCAATATATTTAAGTGGGTATTTTCTAAGACTTACTTCAGCAGAGGGTTTAGCTAATGTTATAAATTGGTTGTCTATAGAAGAGAGATTTTCACAGTTAACATCGGGATTAATGACACTTGGAAATATAGTATATTTGATAAGTATAATAGCTGTATTTATATTTTTATCAATACAAGTAATTCAACGAAGAAGATACAAAGGTGAATTAAAACTAAAAAAGGGTACATATTCAATAGGAATTATCTTGCTAGTATTAGCAGGTACAGTAGGAATAAACCTATTAGTTGATAAGTTGAATGTAACTTTTGATCTATCAGCCGATAAGGTGTACTCAATATCAGAACAGACTGAAGGTATTGTAAAAAATATTGATGAAGAGGTTACAATATATGTATTAGAAAGTAGTAGCGATTTTGAAGTAGGATACAAAGAAATACTTACAAAATATAGTAAACTAAATAGTAAGGTAAATATTGAATATCGTTCACCAGATAAATATCCAGACTTTGCACTTCAATATGTTAGTGGAGATATTAATATAGGAAGTATGATAGTTGTATGTGGGGATAGGCATTATTTTATAGATTCCTATGATTACATGTCATATACTCAAACTAACAGTTATTCATATACCTACGTTATAGAATTTGAACCTTTGCTAACAGAAGCATTAATTTATGTTACAGATAGTGATACACCAACTATATATAATATATTAGGTCATGGAGAATTAACCTTTGAAGAGAATGTTACAAGTGCAATTACGAAAGACAATTTTGCAATGGAAGATGTAACTCTATTTAATATTGATAGCATAGAGAGTGATGTTGCCGTAGTAGTAATAAATAGTCCAACTAGTGATCTTAGTAAGGATGATATTAAGAAACTTGAGGATTATATAGATAATGGTGGAAATATATATATAACTTTGGATGCAGTTACGGAATATTTAGATAATCTATATGGATTTATTAAAGATTATGGAATTAAAGTAATTGATGGTGTAGTTGTAGAAGAAGATGCAAGTATGTATATTATGGAAACTCAATACTATCTATTACCTAATGTTAATAGTCATACTATAACAGCTCCGATTATTAATAGCAGTTCATATGTATTAACGGTAGTATCAAAAGGTCTTACACCATATGATAAATCTGGATATAAGACTTATAGCTTATTAAGTACATCTTCAACATGTTATTCAAAGATAGCAGTAAGTGAAGAGATTACCGAAAGGCTTGACAGTGATGTTGATGGTCCATTTAGCATAGCAATGCTATCAGAATCAACAGAAGGTGGGAAATTAATAGTATTAGGAAGTAGTGCAGCTTTAGAAAATGATGTTGATCAGCAAGTAGGTGGAAGTAATACAGATTTCTTTGTAAATGGAATAGAATACATGTATGAGCAAGAAGAAAAAATATCTATAAGAGGAACTAATATTATTGATGATACAGGATTATATACAGGAAATGATAGAAATATATTAATGATATTAGCTATAATAGTAGTACCAAGTGTATGTGTAATTACAGGTATTGTAATTAAGAGTAGAAGAGGAAAATATAAAGCAAAATAGCAGTAAATAATATAATAATAGAAAAGGTGATATAGAGTTTGTATTCTATATCACCTTTTACTATTTGTATTACATAAATTATTTAGTATAGAACTCAGTTATCTTATCTAATCTAGCGGTCATATTTAGAAGTAAGGCATCTAATATGGTAATAGCAGTCATAGCTTCGACAACAACAACAGCTCTAGGAACAATTATAGGATCATGTCTACCTGCAATTGATACAGTTATATCTTCACCAGATTTATTAACAGTTTGTTGTTCTTTCAATATTGATGGTGTTGGTTTAAATGAAGCTCTAAGTATAATAGGAGAGCCATCACTCATACCTCCAAGTATACCACCAGAGTGATTAGTAGACTTCTTAACAGTATTATTATCCATATAGAAATTATCATTGTTGCTAGAACCAAGAGCTTTGGCAACATCTGTACCATCACCAATCTCAAATCCTTTAACAGCACCAATAGACATAATAGCTTTTGCTAGGTTAGCATTAAGTTTCTCGAATACAGGATCACCTATACCTGTCATCATACCATTAACAATACATTCAACAGTTCCGCCAACAGAATCGTGTTCTTTAGTCATATTTATTACATATTCACTAGCCTTAGTAGCAGCATCGGCATCAGGCATATATAATTTATTATTAAGTATTTCTTCCTTAGAAAAGTTATTATAATCTATCTCAATATCGCCTATTGAACGAGTATAAGCAGTTACAGATATTCCAAGTTGCAATAATATCTTAGAAGCAATAGCACCAGCAGCAACTCTAGCAATAGTCTCACGTCCAGAAGAACGTCCACCACCTCTATAATCTCTAAAACCATATTTCTCATCAAAAGTATAGTCAGCATGTCCTGGTCTATAATAATTAGCAATGTCACTATAATCTCCAGAACGTTGAGTTTTATTATATACAACTAGTGAGATAGGAGTACCAGTAGTCTTACCTTCAAAAACTCCAGAAAGTATTTCAACCGTATCATCCTCTTGTCTTGGAGTAGAATATATTGATTGCCCTGGTTTACGTCTATTAAGATATGGTTGAATATCTGCCTCATCCAATTCTAAACCAGCAGGACAGCCGTCTACAACGACGCCAATTCCTTTTCCGTGAGATTCTCCCCAAGTTGATATTTTAAATATATTTCCAAATACTGAACCAGCCATTAATTAATTCTCCTTTAATTTTAAGATTAACAATAAAATTATAACTAAAATGATGCTAAAAGTAAACTCATAGATTATTTGCAATAAAATTAAAAAAGTAACCAGACTACTATTGTCGAAAATGGTCGAGTTGTGTTATAATTTACCATATTTGAAATGTGGAGGAGAATTATGATTAAATTAACAGTGTGTTTGATTGGGTGTATGCTAGCTAAGTACAGCCTATTTGGGAATAATAGTTTTTTGGGGAATGGAAGAATTATATTGTCTGAAAATGAGAAGTATGAATATGATGATGCAGGAAGATTAACAAAAGTAGAATATGAAGATGGAACCGTTATTTTATATGAATACGATGATGCCGGAAATATATTAGATGTTAAAGTAATTGAACCAGAGAAATCTGATACTACAGAACCTAATAATAGTGATAACAATAATGACACTAACAATAATAATAGTTCTAATAGTAATTCAGGTAACAATAGTAGTTCAAATGATAGCAATAGTTCTAATAGTAGTTCAAGTGATAGTAATAACTCTAATAAAAATAGTAATAGTGGAAGCAGTAATAATACGTCAGACTCCAAAGATAAAGAAAAGAATAAAGAAGCATCAATATATGATGATAAAGAAAAGATAAATAATACAAATAGCGTAGATATGGATAACACAGATTTAGAGAATGGGGAAAATAACATTATAAAAGATGTGGAAGAAGAAAATATTAAAACTAAAAATATTGTATATCCGTTAATTATGTTGACAGGTGTATTAGCAGCAGGAGTTGGAGTTTCTATCTATAAGCATAAGGGGAAGAGTGATGAGAAATAAACTAAAGAAATTAACATGTTATATATTAATTATATGTACATTTATTCAAGGTATATATACAGATGGTATGGTATTAAAAGTAAATGCGGCTGAAAATGTAGAGACAGAGATAGAAGATACTACAAGTGAATTAGTAGGGGAAGAAAATACTAGTGATGACCTTGTTTTAAAAAGTGATTATACCCTTGAAGAGGATATGACTATAAATAGCCTTACGATTAATAAGGGAACATGTAATCTTAATGGATATACATTAACAGTAGTAGGAGATATAAATATTAATTCAGGAACATTACAGTTTGACATGGGGCGATTAGATTGCTATGAAAATTGTAATGTTGTAAGCAGTGGAAGTATTATAATGAATAATCAAAATGATTATATGATTATAAGAGGTAATTTTAATTATCAATCTTCTTATTATAGTAAAATATCAAAAGGAACTATAGAATTTAATGCAGCTAATGATGTGACTCATTTATTTAAAGCATTTACAACTTCAAAAGATTTTAAAGTAAGATTTATAGGCAGTGGTAAGCAGATAATTGAATTTGGTAATAGCCATCCTTATTTTGGATATATTGAATTAAAGACAGATAATCTATATTCTAAGTATCCGCTAGATTATGAGACCTTAATTGATAATGGACATATGGTTAACACAGAAGTATCAGGAATCTATGGTTATACATTAGATAAAGATACAGTAATAGAAGGGGATTTATATTTATCAGGAGGAGAACTTAACCTTAATAATTATAGTTTAACAATAAAGGGTTCAATATATCAACAAGGTGGAAAAATTAATGTAAATAAAGGTAGCCTTATAGTTGAAGGAGACTATAGGTTACAAAGCATAATAAAAAATAATAAAGATATAGATTTAATAGAATATGGCTATAGTACAGGAACACTTGCTATGCTGAATGAAGAGGATAATGTAAATATACAAGGGGATTTCTATGTTGATTCTACCAAAGCTCATTCTACCAATGTGACTAATGGAACAATAACATTAGAAGGCAATTTAATTGGTAACAGTATATATACAGATATGCCATTTGAGACCTCAGAAGATAATACAATTATATTAAATGGTAATGGTGAGCAAATAATAGATATAGTTGGTGATAAAGGAAGACTATCAAATCTTATAATAGAAGATGCTGTTATAGATGAAGAAAATATAATAGAAGACGAAGAAGTAGAAATAAGACAGGTAATTATACCTAGTGAAGTAGAAATAATTAACTCATATAATGATAATAATGTAGATGTAGAAGGTACTATTAAAATATCAGATATAAAAACTGTTATTAATAATAAATGTACAGCAAGTGTTAAGCTACTAAAAAATATTACCTTGACAGATAATATTGAAATAGGTGGTAGTTTAAATAATAACGGGTATATTATTGATATAGCAGGATACACATTAACTGTTAATGAAAATATATATTTAACTAATAACTATGTATATTTTAAAGGTGGAAAACTATATTGTGGCGGAAATCTCTTGTTAATAACAGTAGGAACGTATGTGACAACGCCTTCATTAGTAATGGAATCTGAAAATGACTATGCTTGCATATCAGGAAATATAAATATAAGTGGAAGTGGTACTTATATTAAAAATATGACTAATGGTATATTAGAACTGAAAGGAAATATATATCAAACAGGCGCTAAAAATTTTAATTCAGTAGATAGTCATACTATTATAATGTCTGGTGATAAGAAGCAGACTATAAGCATTGAAAATAAAGAGATATCTATTAACAATTTGATTATAGATAATACAAGTGAAGAGGGTGTGCAAGCACTTACGTTACTTAACGTAAATAATTTAGTAAACAAATCTAATAATTTTCATGCACTAGATAATGAGTTAATAGGATGGGTACTAGAAGAAGATACTAGCCTAGTGGGAGATGTATATTTAGGTGCAGGAAACTTAGATCTTAATGGGCATACTTTAACAATAAATGGCACACTATTTCATAAAGGTGGAGGTATTAATGTTAATGGTGGAAAACTTATTATTACAGAAGACTATGTATTAGCGAATGTAGAGAAACAAGGAGATAAAATAGTATATTCGACTTGTGTAGCTTCATTATCTATGAATAATACTAATGATTATATTAAGGTTGGTAAAGACTTTGTATATTATTCTAATATAGATACAACAGGCAAGATTACAGAAGGTATATTAGAAATTGGAGGTAATATAACTCAATCAGGAACAGGTAAATTTATAACAGGTAATAATAATGTTTTATTACTATCAGGTAATGCCGATACAAAGATATCGTTTGCAAATATGTCTATTGGAAATATAGAAGTTAAAAACAGTGATCTAACAATAGATGGTGCAAATGCTTTAAGTATTACAAAAGGTATCACATTACATAATAATAAAATAATAGGTTCAATAAGTATAACGGATGTTAATGTTATTAATGAAGATAATATAAACACTAATGTAATAATGACAGGATCATCTACTTTAAGCAAAAATATAACCATTAATGGAAATGTCAATATAAATAAAACAGCACTTAATATAAATAGTAGACAAATGACCGTAAATGGAGATATAACATTAGACCAAGGAGAAATCAACTTCAACCATGGAAAAGTATTATGTAGTGGTAGTGTGAATATATATGGGGGTTGGTATACCTCATCTTGTCTAAGAATGTTATATGATGAAGACTACTTACTAATAGAAGATAATTTTAATGTATATGGAATCATAAGAGAGCCCTTATCTGCAGGAATTATAGAAGTTAAGGGAGATATGTATAATGTTAAGACTTCGAATGGTATAGATGTTAGCGCAACAGGAACTCACAAACTAATATTGAGTGGTTCTACAAAGCAAACCATAACAATGAGCAACTATGAATTTAGCTTTAATAAAATAGAGATAAATAACACAAGTGAAGAAGGAATCTATGTTGAAGAAAGATTCCCATTCAAAGAATTAAACATCAAAAAAGGCAACTTAAAATATAGGTATAACGGTGTACAAGGATATACTCTTACTAAAGATACTGTAATAGATGAGGACATGTATCTAGCAGGAGGGACTCTTGATTTAAATGGTTACACATTAACTGTAAAAGGAAATCTATACCACTATCAAGGTGAGATATTGATAAATGGTGGTAGACTTGAAATTGAAAAAGATTATTATGCATCATATTATAATAGTAAAAATAGTCAGGAACTATCATTAGGATATATAACTTTCACGGATGAAAATGATTATATGCTTGTTAAGGGTATGTATAAAATCTATACCAAGAACACGAATAGTACATACAACAAAGGCACGCTCGAGGTAAGAGGTGAACTTAATGTTAACGCTTCGGATTTTAAACCAAGCAAAGACTTCACTGTACTTTTAAGTGGAACAAAAGAGCAGACAGTATATTATGATAGTCATTCTAGTACAGGTAATAACATATCAGTATTAAAGATAGATAATAGTAGTGGAATTAAGTTTACTAATAATATATCAGTTACTGAAAAATTATTAATTGATGAGAAGTCTTCTTTTACAGGAATGCTATATTATTATGGAGAAATTGATAAGTTATCAGAAGAGTATAATGCACAAATTAACGGTAAAGTCTATATAAGTAAAGTTAATACATTAGACAAAGATATAAGTATAAGTTGCAGTGATTTGTATCAAAAAAATACATTGCATCTAGACGGATATAATTTAAATATAAATGGAAAATATATATTAATATACGGTGTATCAGTTTATGTTGAAAGAGGAAGTATATCAACTGATGACCTAGAAATAGAAAACAATGTATATATGTACATGACCAATGAGGAAGATTATGTATTAGTTAGAGGAGATTTCTGCCCTAAGGGTACTAGTATGACTAAATATTATACAAATGGTACTTTGGAAGTCAAAGGTGATTTTGGCTCCTCAGCATATACTTATAACATGACAACTACAAATAATTTCAGATTAATACTTTCAGGAGAGAAGAAACAAACTGTATACATCGGTAATAACACAGCATATTTTCCGACCGTTGAATACAGAAATACAAGTAAAGATGGAATATATGTAGATGGAATATTATTAGCAGGAAATATAATTACTAATGATTCTAATGTAGAATATTCTGTTCAAGGAATTACAGGTTATACCTTAGAAAAAGATGAAACAATAGATAGTACAAAACTTTTAGGTGGTGTGCTTGATTTGAATGGGCATACACTAATCATTGATGGAGATTTTCTACATATGGCAGGAGATATTAAAGTAAATGGTGGTACTTTAATTGTCAAAGGTGATTATAGATATCAAATGGAAAATATTAACAACACCAATACTGCAAGTCTTGGAAATATATATATGACTAATGCAAATGAACGTATCTGTGTATATGGAGATATGTACATAAATACTGGAAGTGCACAAAATACTAATATTACAAAAGGAACTATAGAGCTAAAAGGAAATTATACTCAAATGAATAATAGTAATAATAACTATGGAAAAGAAGTTGTTATACTATTTACTGGAGACAAAGAACAAATAGTTAAAGATACCAATTCAAAAAACAATATAAGTATGAGTAATATAACTGCAAATAGTACAGGGATTGTAAATATAACAAATAGAGTTGTATTATCAGGAATCCTTAATGATATAAGTAATACAGTAGGTGGAAATGAATATGTACTAATTAAGAATATTGATAGTATAAATAATCATGCCACTTCTGGAAATATATATACTATAGAAGCATCTACACTAACAAGTGATGTTAATATAGGGGGAAAATTGTATTTGTATAATAGTCTTGATTTGGCAGGATATCGATTAGATGTACATGATTTATATGCATTTTCACATAAAATAGTAATAAATGGTGGCTATCTATGTGTAAACGGCAATTTTGAATTAGGATATAGTAGCAATTATTTATATATGGATAATCCGAATGACTATATATATGTTGCAGGCAAAACAACAATAAATAATACAGGAAAAAATTATCTAAATAATGGAACTATTGAATTTGTTGGTGATGTAACTATTGGAACTTCTAATTTTAAATGTAGTGGCAATCATAAGGTATTACTTAATTCAAAAGTAATAAATAATAGAGCTTATGTACAAGGAATAACTGTAGGTAATAATACACTATTCAATACATTGATAATCACAAGACCATTAGAAACAGGATATCTATTTAATAAACCTGTGGAGAGTATATGTAATGAATTAATCTATGATTACAGAGACATAGAATCACCATCTAAGGTTACTAATGTTATATGTGATAGTAAGACATCAGCATCTATAACATTAGCATGGGATAAAGCAACTGATGATACTGGTGTTGAGATGTATGATGTATATAGGGATGGTACATATATAACATCTACTAACACAGAAAAATTCACAGATAAACAGTTACTAAGTAATACATCATATACTTATTGCATAGTAGCAAGAGATATTGCTATGAATAGTGGAGAAAAATCAGAGGAGCTTAGTGTATCTACAGATATAGATGATGTACCACCAACAGTACCTGTAAATCTTATGGTAACTGAGAGGACAGGCTCTTCGCTTACAATAACTTGGGATAAATCTACAGATAATGCTAAGGTTGCAGGTTATAATATATATAGGGATGGTAAGTATGTATCTACAATAACTAATAATAAATACAGAGATACAGATTTAGAAATAAATAAAACTTACGTATATACTGTATCGGCAGTAGATATTAACGATAATGAGTCAATACAAAGTAATGAATTAACAATAAGTACAAAATTAGCAGAAATAACAAGCGTATACCCTAGTGATAAATCAGACATTGGAGGAGACAAAGTTACACTAAAACTAACATCTAAAAATGAAGGAAGTGCAAAAGGATATAACGTAAGGATATTATATAAAAATAAAGATGGATATGAATTAATTGGTGAAAAATTAGTAGGCAAAGATACAAAGACTGGTGCAGCTCTTACATATTCAGTAGATTGGGATGTTTCCAAATTATCTGGTATTACAGATGTTATATATTCTATAACAGATGAAGATGGAAACACTTATGAGTATGAAGCGCAGTATTATATAAAAACAATACCTCCTGCCAAAATTAATAGTTTTGTAGCTATAGATGAAGGAGGAATAGGAAAACTTTCTTGGTCAACATCAATTAATGTTGATGCTGAAAAATATATATTATATAGAAAATCAGGTGATGAAGACTATAAGGAATTAGCAGTAATAGATGATATTAATGTATCTTATTATAGGGATACAGATGTATTAGAGGCGGGCAGATATACATATGGAATAAAGGTTGTAGACAAATGGGGAAGAGAATCAGATATGGCTTATTCAAAAGAAATAGTAATAAGCAAGGATGAAACAGCTCCAAAAATAACAGAACTTCTTCCTAAAGATGAGCGTATAGCTGGTGCCATAAAACTTAATGTAACTGCTGGGGATAATAAAAAAGTAGATACAATAAGTGGATATTATAGAGCAATTAATGACTCGGAATGGGCATTAATAGATACAGTAAAATATAGTGACAGTAATACAATCTTATGGAATACAGTAGGTCTTGATGGAGATTATGAAGTTAAGATAATTGCAAAGGATACAACTGGAAATGAGAATACAGATGAATTTATTAAAAACTATAATATAGACAATACAGGAATAAGTAAGATAGATAATCTTGTAGCAACTGGTTATCCTACTTCAATAGTATTGTCATGGGATACTGTAACAGAGGAGGATTTCTCTCATTTTGAAATTGAGATGAGTAAAGATAATGGTGAATATGTATTAATAGGAAAAACAAGTACAATGCTAGGATATCAGGTGTCAAATCTTACTCCTAACACAGAATATAGCTTTAGAGTAGTAGGTTATGATGACTTAGGGAACAAAGGAATATATTCAGATGAAGTAAGTTGCATAACAACAGATGATACGATTGCACCATATATTAAGAAAATTACTCCAGAAGGGGGATATTATAATAATCAAATTAATGTAAAAGTAACATGTTGTGATAACAATATGCTAAGCAGTGTTGTAGTAGAATATTCTACAGACAATATTAATTGGACTAATATGTATAGTGGTGGAATTACAGGCAAGGAAGCAAGTATATCGACTATAATGAACCTTGAAGCCATACCAGAAGGTATATTGTATGTAAGAGCATATGCGTATGATTCAAATAATAATATAAGTAATCAAGATGGGTACGTTATAGAATATACTGTTGATAAGACTGCCCCAGAACAGGTATTACAAGCAAGAACAGAATCTAATAGTGGTTATGTTGAGATTAAGTGGAATCCAGTAGCAGATAATGATGTGAAATGTTATCAACTATATAGAAGTGAAGCTGAGATAGACAGATATGTATTGGTAAGTGATAAAATACTATACCTCAACTATTTTGATAGAGATATAAGTTATAATAGAGCTTATAAATATAAAGTCTGTGCTGTAGATTATGCAGGCAATGTAGGAGAATTATCAGTAGCTACAATAGGACAAAGATATGATGATGATGAAGCACCAAGCATACATAATATTTTACCAGCAAATGGTAGTTATATAAACAATACTGCATCTATAGAAGTATTAGTATCAGATAATGATTGCATAGATTATGTAGAATATTATTACAAGAAAACATCTGAAGAAGTATGGTGTTTATTAGAGAAAGTAGAGGTAAAAGAATCGAGTAAGTTAGTCTCTAGTAAGCTAGATACAACAATATTAGAAGACGGACATTATAATATTAAAATAAGAGCAGTTGATTGCAATGGTAATGTTAGTAAAGAGAAAAAAGTAGAGTATATTGTAGATAATACATGTCCTAACGGAGTTTCATTAAATGCTGTAGCTGGAAATTGGAAAAACAACATAAGTTGGACAAATGATAATCTTGATACAGATAAGGTAGAGTTGCTTAGAAAATCATCTAATGAAGATAAATACACAGTTATATATTCGGGCATAGACACAACAATATATCTAGATAAAGACGTAAATCCATTATATGAATATAGCTATAAGGTAATAGTATATGATAAAGCAGGAAATAAAGTAGAAAGTAACGTGAGATATGCTAAGCCTCTAGCAATAGATGACGAAGCTCCTGTAGCATTTATTACAAGTAACGCCGTTACTGTAGAAGGATATGAGATTGTCTTAGATGGAATTCAATCAACAGATAATGATAGAATTAGTCAATACATATGGGATTTTGGTGATGGAGTAACAGGAAATGGTGCTAAAGCAGTACATATATATGAGCAATCAGGAATATATACAGCAACCCTTAAGGTAATAGATAAGTCAGGTAATATAGGAACTGCAAAAACTACTGTAAAGGTTCTGAAAAAAGACACAACAGGAAAGATTAATCTACAAGTAACTGATTATAAGGGTAAAATATTAAGTAATGCATGGGTATATATAAATACTGGTGATAGCAACAATATGTTCTATACCGACAGTAGAGGAATAGCAACAATAATAGCAGAGCCAGGAGAATATGAAGTAGCAGCATTTAAAGATGGTTATGTAGCAAAAGAGATAATAGTTACAATTAATCTATTTGATGATAAAGATATGCAAGTAAGATTAGAAGAAGGAAGTACAGTGCAAGGTGAATTGACAGTACGACGACTTAATTTAGATGAAATAATAGCTGCTGGAATTGATATAAAAGATCCTACAAATAATCATGTAGTTAAAGTGAACTTAATGCTAGATTTTGTTGAAACATCTTATGTAATCTCTGCTGGAGGAGGTGGAGGTGGTAGTGGATCAACATTCCATTTAGGTTCTTCAAAGAAAAGTGATGGTTCGTCAGGTAAACCAGGTGAAGAAAAACCAAAAGATAAGCCAGATGAGGAAGATGATCCTGAAATTATTCCTGTAATTATGCACATAGGAGTATCGGAAAAAATATCGTGGCTGAAGGATATGTATGAAGCAAGACTTACAATATACAATATTGCAGATAGTCAGAATATTATATTAACAGATAATGTAGCATCAATAAGTATGCCTAAAGGAATATCATTAGCCAAGACATCTTCACCACAGTCAAATACAATATCTATGAAAGATATAAGAGGTGGGGGAAACAATAGCATAGTATGGTATCTAAAAGGAGATAGAGCAGGTGATAATTATCAGATTTCTGTAAAGCATACTGCAAATTTAACACCTTTTAATGTGGAAATAGAATCAGATTTTGTATCTAATGGATTTTCAGTAACAGCAGGAGAAGGACTTGTATTATACATAAGTCCTGAAATGCAAGCTTACCCAGGGGAAGAATACTATGTGTATTATACGTTGGTTAATGAGAGTGGACATGATTTCTATAATGTAAAAACAAGCTTTGGTAAAAAAGAGACTTCTACGTTAAGAAGTGTGACAGTCAAATCTAACAAGAATATACCACTTATGTCTGGTGCACGAGTATCATCGTCATCAACACTGGGTTCAGGTGAAAAAATAACAGGAATATATACTACCACGGCATCGCCTGCATCTAAAGAAAATACAGAGCGTACTATATATTATTGGGAGCTTGCAAAATATGAAGCAGAGATTACAACAGGTCAAAATAAAGGGTTAAGTGTAATAGTAAAGCCAACTCATTCACACGTAAATCTAATGGCTTATGCATACAGCCATATTAAAATGCCTGAAGTGGAGGAAGCTGACCCTGTTAATACAGTTACAGGTGGCTATACAGATACTATAAATGCAATTACGGTTGAAGGAGGAAATACTCTTACTACAGAATTATTATATAATTCAAGAGGAACAGATGAATTAGGCGAATTTGGATATGGTTGGACACATAACTATGAACAAAGAATAGTTGATATGAAGGATGGTTCAATAAGAGTATATACAAGCGCATCCAGTTATATAACCTTTATGGCAATAGATTTAGACGTAGATCCATGGACTATTGATGAAGAAGGTTTTTACGAGTTAGACGAGAGTCTATTACCTATTGAACAGAAATACGAATGTATTGATAGAAGTAAATCAGGTTGGTCTTTATATAGAGACCCTAGTGGAATCTATACATTAAAGGATGATAGTGGAAGTATACAAACATATGATGTTGAAGGTAATCTAACAGGAATATTTTCAGAAGCGGGAAATGGAACGTATATAAATAGAACTCAAACAGACCTTACAGTAACTGATAAAGCATCAGGTAGATATATAAAATATAATCTTAATGAAAATTATATGGTACAGTCGGTTGAAGATAATAGCGGAAGATGTGCAAGGTTCTATTATAATGATAAATATCAACTTACAATATATGAAAATGCTGTAGGCGAGAGAACTTACTACACTTATGATGATGATAGCAGAATATTAACAGTTACAGATTTTAGTGGAAATCAAATAGTAAATAACGTATATGATAATGAAGGACGAGTGATATGGCAATCAGATCCTTTAGGAGAAGTAACAAGTTTCTCATATTCGACAGATGAAGAGACTTATGAGAGCACAACAATTGTAACAACAAGAAGTGGTGGAGCTAAGAAAACCGTATCAGATATGTCATATAATGTAATAAGCGAGACAACAGAACTAGGTTATACTGGAACATACAAATATGATACAAATGGTAATGTAATATACAAAAAGGATGCATGCGGTAATGCAACTGAGTATGAATATGATGACAAAGATAACCTTAAAAAGATGGTAGATGCTTATGGTAATGTTGTAAATATGACATATGATAGTAGGGACAACTTATTATCAAGTAGCAACTCTAATGGAGAACGAGTAAGACTAACATATTATGATAATAACCTTATAAAGAGTGTAACAGATCAAAATGGAAATCCTACATCATATACATATAATGATATAGGACAGACTATAACAAAAACTGATACTTATGGAACAATATATTATACTTATCAAAATGGTGACCTAGTAAAGTTAACAGATAAAAAAGGCAACACACAGACTATAAATTATAACAGCACAGGTCAGATATCAAATACAACAGACGGAGAAGGTGGAATAACATCATACACTTATGATAACCTAGGTCGTGTATTAACAGAGACGAATCCATTAGGAGGAGTAACACGTTATACCTATGGTGTAAGTGGTCAAGTATCAACAAAGACTAATCCAGATGGAGGAGTAACAAGCTTTACATACAATAAAAACTATCAGTTAGAGAAAGTAACAGAGCCAAATGGTTCAGTATCTATATATTCTTATACTAGAGAAGGTCTAGTAAGTTCTATAACGGATGGTTTAGGAAATAGTAACAAAAAAGAGTACGATATAGGTGGTAATCTAATAAAAGAAATAGACAACCTAGGTAACGTAACACAGTATACATATGACAAGATGTCAAGAGTAGAGACAGTAACGGAAGCCAATGGAGCAGTAACAAGTTATACATATTATCCAAATGGAAATATATCAACAGCAACAGATTCATCAGGAGTAAAAGTTATCTACACCTATGATATTAACTGGAGAGTATCAAATATATATTCTAGTACAGGCGATAGTATAAGTTACACCTATGATGGAATAGGAAATGTAAGAAAGACAACAGATTCTATAGGAAATACAAGTGAGTACACTTATGATAAGAATGGAAATGTATTAACATATACAGATCCTATGGGAAATGTTACAAAGTATACTTATGATGCCAATGGTAATCAGACAACAATAACAAATGCCTTAAAGCAGAAAACATCTATTGAATATAATAAGGATAATAGACCAGTAAAGATTATCAATCCAGATGGTAGCTATATATCATATAAATATGATAAAGCAGGAAATGTAGTAGAAGCAGTAGATGAAGAAGGTAATTCTGTCAGCATAGAATACACCCAATCAGGTAATCAAAGTAAGATGAGAGATGGTTATGGAAATGTAATAGAGGAATACATTTACAATAACAATGGAGACCTTATATCATCAACTAACGGAAAAGGAACAGTAACAGAGTATACTTACAACACAGAAGGTTTTGTAACAGATGTAAATGTTGATGGAGCAGATGGCAGTAAAACAAGTAGCCTAGTCTATGACAAGATGGGAAGGGTAACAAGTAGTATAGATGAATTAGGAAGTACGTCAAGTGTTACCTATGATAACGTTGGAAACATAACAACAATTACTAACCCTAACAAAGCAATAACAAAGTATGAGTATGATACAAGTGGCAGAGTAACTAAGGTAACCAATCCATTAGGCTACAGTGAAGAATACACATACAATGCAAAGCAGTTACTTGAAGAATACAAAGATGCCAACAATGAAAAGACCATTTACACTTATGATGACTTAGGTAGAATTCTAACAGTAGAAGATAAAGTAGGTAAGATAGAATACACTTATGATAAGAACAGTAACATCTTATCAGTAAATGAAGATGGCGATACCATCAAATACACCTATGACAAGTTAGACAGAATAAGTTCTATAACTGATTACAAAGGAAGAACAATTAAATATGCATATGATGAAGTAGGTAACCTAATCTCACTAACATATCCAGGAGGGGAAATAGTAAGATATACTTACTATAAAAATGGAGATTTAAAAACAGTTACAGACTGGGGAAATAAAATAACATCATATGAATATGACAAGAACAGGCGACTTGTAAAAACAACTAGGTCAAACGGTACAGTAGAGACTAGAACTTATGATATCTGTGGCAACCTAATAAGGCAAACAGACAAAGCTTCCAATGGGGATTCAATACAAAAATTAGCATACACTTATGATTCAAATGGAAATATAGTTAACAAAGAAACAACTATTATTGCAACAGAAGAATTAGAAAGCGTATCAATGACCTATGATGATGCAAATAGGTTAGTAACGTATAATGGAGAACAAGTAGAATACGACAAAGCAGGAAATATGACCTATGGTCCTGTAGACGGCAAGATGACTAAGTTAACATATGACTGTCGTAATCGATTAGTAGAAGCAGGAGGAATTACATACACCTATGATGCAATCAACAATAGAATAGCATCAACAATAAGTGGCAAGACAACAGAGTATGTAATAGATAACAATACAGCCCTAAGTCAGATGTTAGTAGCATATGAATCTAACGGAAGTATAACTAGTTATGTATACGGAGCAGGAAAACTAATAAGCAAAGAAATAAGTAACCAAAGTGCAACGGATACAGTAGGTGAAGTATTAGGAACATATTTTACATATCATTATGACAACATAGGCTCAATAACAGCATTAACAAATGGAGAA
>JAVBSS010000058.1:0-19643 GCA_031556525.1 Lachnospiraceae bacterium | reverse complement strand
AGCGTTAACATATACGCTTGCTAACCATTCCATCATATCTTTGTATTTAGCCATTACATCATCATAATCAAGGTACTCAGATGTGATTGGTCTGTAAGCAGGACCAACTTGAGCCTTAGTACACTCATCAACACCACCGTTGATAGCGTATAATAAACATTTAGCAAGGTTAGCTCTAGCTCCGAAGAATTGCATTTCCTTACCAACTCTCATAGAAGATACACAACAAGCGATTGCGTAATCATCACCATGAGTTACTCTCATTAAATCATCGTTCTCATATTGGATTGAAGAAGTCTTGATAGACATCTTAGCACAATATTTCTTGAAGTTTAATGGTAATCTTGTTGACCATAATACTGTTAAGTTTGGTTCTGGAGCAGCACCTAAGTTATCTAATGTGTGTAAGAATCTGAAAGAAGTCTTAGAAACTAAAGGTCTTCCGTCGATACCAACACCACCGATTGACTCAGTTACCCATACTGGATCTCCAGCGAATAATTGATTGTACTCTGGAGTACGAGCAAATTTAACGCATCTTAATTTCATTACGAAATGATCGATAAACTCTTGCACTTGCTCCTCTGTGAATGTTCCGTTAGCTAAATCTCTTTCAGCATAGCAATCGATGAAAGTAGAAGTACGTCCAAGTGACATTGCAGCACCATTTTGCTCTTTAACAGCACCAAGGTAACCGAAGTAAGTCCATTGAATAGCTTCTTGTACATTTGTAGCTGGAACTGAAATATCAAGGCCGTATGCAGCAGCCATTTGCTTTAATTCAGCAAGAGCTCTGATTTGCTCTGATAATTCTTCTCTATCTCTAATGTTATCAGCAGTCATTACGTCTGGAGTTGAATCTTTTTGGTTTTTCTTATCTTGAATTAAGAAATCGATACCATATAAAGCAATTCTTCTGTAGTCCCCGATGATACGTCCACGACCGTAAGCATCAGGAAGACCAGTAATAACATGATTTGAACGACAACGTCTGATTGGATCATTGTAAGCATCAAATACACCAGCATTGTGAGTTTTTCTGTGAGTTGAGAAAAATTCTACAACATCATCATCTACTTTGTATCCGTTATCTTCGCAAGCTTTCATAGCCATACGAATACCACCGTATACGTTCATACCTCTTTTGAAAGGTTTGTCAGTTTGGAAACCAACGATTGTTTCTTTGTCTTTGTTAAGGTAACCAGCACCATGTGAAACAAGTGTAGAAACAACTTTAGTATCCATATCAAGAACACCGCCGCTTTCTCTCTCTTGTTTTGTAAGATCCATAACTTGATCCCATAGATCTTTAGTGTTTTGAGTAGGTGCTACTAAGAAAGCATCATCTCCTTCATAAACAGTGTAGTTCTTTTGGATGAAGTCTCTTACGTTAACTTCTTTTTCCCATTGACCACCTGTGAAACCTGTCCATTGTGATTTCATTAAAATATCCTCCTTTTGAATAAAAAATTATACTGGATAGATAAAATATCTACCGTATTTTCTATAATCTTATTATAGTTGCAGATTGTATACACGTCAATTGCTTTGAAGCAATTACTTTGTATTTTTTTAAGTACATTTATAGCCATAAAGGGGTGTAGTGTAAATACAAAATCAAGGAATTGTAATGGTTTCATCAAGAGGTATATTGTATACAATTTTCACTTAACGAGGTTTTGTCGAGTTTAGTGAAAATGCATACCTAGACACTTAGTGAGGTTTTATCGAACTTAGTGACTATGGTATTACCCGTATCACTTGATGACTGGCAGAGAACTGACATTGAACACTTAACGATTGGCAGAGGAGCTTAGTGATAGATTACTATTTATAAAAAATGTATTAATAGGTACACATCTCTTGAAACTTAATAATGATTGTATTATAATCAAGAATATTTGAAATAATAATAAGTAAATAATTCTTAGGAGGAATATATCATGGCACAAACAGTTAGCAAAGATATGATTATAGCAGATATAATAGCAGTAGACCCAGGTAATGCGGCAATTTTAATGGCATCAGGAATGCATTGCATAGGATGTCCATCTGCACAAGGTGAGTCTTTAGAGGATGCAGCAATGGTTCATGGAATGAATGCTGATGAATTAGTTAAAGATATCAACGAGTACATGGCAAACAAATAGGCTTAAAACTTATTACCCCTTATACTAACTGAAAGGTTATTATAGGGGGTTGTTTAATCTAGAGATAGATATTATTACACAAGGAGAAATTATATGGAGATAAAGATTTGTACACAAAATGAAATAGAAGAACTAGCTATACTAGCTAATGAAATATGGCATGAATATTTTATACAGATTATATCTGATGAGCAAATAGATTATATGGTAGAGATGTATCAAAGCAAGACTGCATTAATAAAAGCAATTGCAGATGGATATATATATTTTCTAGCGTATGAAAAGAATACGTTAATAGGATATTGTGGAATACACCCTGAAGAGGAAAAGGTATTTTTAAGCAAATTGTATTTACATAAAGATTATAGGGGTAGAGGATTGTCTTCTTTCCTATTAAAAACAGCAATTAATTATGGAAAAGAAAATAATAAGAAATTCATGTATCTTACATGTAATAAGAATAATGATAATAGTTTAGGGGTGTATTATGCCAAAGGATTTTATAAAATAGATGATGTTAAAACGGACATAGGAAATGGATTTATTATGGACGATTATGTATTGCAATTAGATATTAATGTATAGATTACTTGAGGTTAAGGAAGATAGTAATAAGTAAGTTTAGGAATATAATTTAGGTTATATTTCTATTTTTTTGCTTTAAATTATAAGTAGTATAATAATAATTACATTAAAATATACAATTTATTACATGTTACAACAATAATTTATAATACTATGTTATATTACATTTGAGGAGTAGGTGTCACTTAGCTAGGTTTTTAAGGAGGTATAAGTATGAGAGATTATATAAAGAAAATTCAAGAGAAACCAATGTTATTTATGATTGTGGCAGTAGTGTTAATGGTATTTATGTGTGGAAATAATAGTAATGCAACATCGGTATCCGCAAATTTAACAGCAGATCAAGCATCGGCACATAGTTCAGGAATGAGTCATCCGATATATTTTCAAGGTGGTGTTTTAGCATGTACAAATAGTGGTAAGTTATGTATTCAGAAAAAGGAATTAGATAAGTATGAATGGAATTATATTAGAATATAAAGCTTTTTTTAAAAGAAAATATAGAAGTATACTATTTATAGGATTATTATTATTTAAGAATATATATATGTCAGGGTGTATGCTATACTCTATAAATTACTTTCCTATTCCTCATGAAGTGTTTTATGGATGGTATTTACCTATGGGTGTTATTCCTATAGTTACAATATTATTTCTATTATTATCATTTGATTATATAAGTCAAATAAAAAGTGAATACATAGAGGAACTAATATCTACTACCAAAACAGGGCTAGCTAAAATGTATTGTAGACGCTTTTTTGTTATGACATCATTAGCATTTATAGTTACATTAGTTGATTACATATTATTTATGATACAAGCATTAGTAGAAGGTATATTTTATAAGCAATATATTTTAGAGGGATTTAATTCATTTATATGTTATGAATTATTGGTGTTAATTCTTATAATATTATTAAGTTGGTTAATTAGTAATATTAAGGTGAGAATGTTAGGAATATTAACATGTTTAATAGTATCGTTTTTAATAATTATATTATTGCAAGATGAATATTGTATGTATAGTGATGCATTATATGAAATAGGAGATATATTTTATATATTTAGCAGATTTACGAGAGTGGCAATGAGAGAACATCTTGGCTACCCTGCAGGGTTACAAGAATATAGTAAAATTATAGGATGGATCTCTTTTTGTACAATATCCATTACATATATATATGCTAATAAAAAAACAAGAAAATATATAGTTCCGTTCATATTAATTCCAATCAGTTTATTTATAATATATAAGCAACCAAGTGGGATATACAAACCTATTGGTTGTTTAATGAGTACAGAAGATAATTCGTTATTTTATGATTGGAGTTATTATATGAATAATAATTATGAAGTAAAGGATGTTGAAGCTGATTATTATATTGAAGAATATAATATTAATATGGTATTAAAACAAGTATTAAAGGCAGAGGTAACTTTAACTTTTAGTAATGCTACATTAAGTGAATATCCTATGACTCTGTATCATGGATATAAGATAGAAAATATTGTAGATAAAGATGGTAATGAATTAGAATATGATAGAGATGGTGATTATCTTAAAATATATAGTGACAGAGGAAATATGGACAATATTACTATATGCTATAAAGGAAAAAGTGCAACATTCTATGCCAATGGTAATAATAGTTTTCTTCCAGGATTCTTTCCTTATTATCCTATGGCAGGATATAGACCAATATATTATAAGGATTATCAAACTTATAATCTTGAACAACAGAAAGATAAAGCCTTATATGATATAGAAATAACAAGTTCTAATCAAATGTATTCTAATCTAGAAGAGATTGAACATAATCATTTTCAAGGCATAAGCGATGGATGTACATTGATTAGTGGTTTAATGGGGAAAACGGAAATGGGTGGAATTACAATTATACATCCATATATCTCTCAATATGAAAATCCTAATTATGATATGGGATTTGTTGGTGTAATAAAAGAAGATATAGAATATTCATTAGAAAATAATGAAAATACTATTGAGTACAGTCTTGAAGAAAAAACAATTATAATACCACCTAGTACAAACTTTAATTGCTGGATGTTAGGAGAAGATTGTTTTATAGGTTCGAAACAAATTGTAAGAGAATTAAAACATATAAGAAGAACAGGAAATCTATATGAAGTAGAAGTTTGGCATAAGGGGGAAGAAGGATTTGATAGTAATTAAGGATGTTTCTAAAAAGTTTTCTAAAAAGGAGATTTTAAAAGATATTTCATGTACATTTGAAAATGGCATCTATGTATTGCTAGGTCCTAATGGGGCAGGAAAAACAACATTAATTAGATGTATATTAGGGTTATATAATGATTTTGAAGGACAAATAGATATAAACGGAAATATAGTGAATAAAGATAAAAAATATATTAGTGATATAGGATATGTGCCTCAAAGCTTTGGGTTATTTAAAGATTATAAGGTAGATGAAATGTTAAAATATATCTGCAATTTAAAATATATAGATAAGGAAATTGTAGATAAAGAAATAGATAGGGTATTACAACTAACTAATTTACAAGATAAAAAGCAAGATAAAATTAGAAAATTATCTGGAGGTATGATACGAAGATTAGAAATAGCACAAGCACTATTAGGTAATCCTAGGATTATTATTATGGATGAGCCAACTGTAGGTCTTGATCCAGAAGAACGAATTAGATTCCAAGAAATTTTAAGGAAGATATCAAAGGATAATACTATTATATTATCAACCCATATAGTTTCAGATGTTGAAAATATATGTAACAAATTTATTATTATGTCAGAAGGAGATATATTAATAAATGGTGATAAACAAGATATTAAGAATCGTGCTGAAGGGAAAATATATGAAGTATTAGCAGATAATATAGAAGATATAGATTCAGATTATTATATAGAAAGAGAATATGATAATAATGGGCAAATATATTTTAGAATATTATGTGCAGATAATTTAAATTATAAAAGATTAGATCCAACAATAGAGGATGGATATTTATGCGTGATAAAAGGAATATAGCAAGAAGAATAGAAAATATATTTATAACAATGAAGACTTACAGGATAATTATAGTAGTTATATTTGCAATAATATATATATGGATTCCTATACTAAATGTTATTTGCTATTTTAACAATGGATATATATGGAGACATAATTTCTAATGTAGTATTATTTTATCCTATACTTTTTATACCACTAGAAAGTATATATTTAAGGCAGTGTATAGAGGATAAGGGTTGTGAATTACTATATATGTATAGGAAGTCAGTACTTTTTGATATAGGATTTATACTGCTCTTATATTTTTGTATATTGATACCACCATTTTGCATATATGCTATGTTTATAGGTTCAGAGATAGTATGGCTAATAATTAAAATAATAGCAATATCTATATTTTTTCATGCAATAACATATATGATGTCATACATAACAGGTTCTATAATAATATCAGCAGGAATGTGTCTCTTAATATGCTTAAATGCAATATGTAATGTAATAAGACCTATTAACTTTATACTATATTATAAAAGTTATATAGATCCAGAAGGAATATTTAATGATAGTATTTTACTGCTATTTTGGAGTGTTATTTTCTATATTATTGGGAAAAAGATAAATAGGAATTATAATAAGTACATATAAATATTAGCATATAACTTAAAAAAAGGTACTTTTGTGAAAAGATGTATATTAATTTACATACTTTACAAAAGTGCCTTTTTTAACGTGAAAAAATTACTTTTATTTTACTTTATGAAAATTATGAGATTACAAAAATATTCTATAATGCATAATGAACTCGAAGTTCGGAAGGAAGGAAAAGTAAAATGACAAAAGCAAGTTTTATCCACATGTCAGATACTCACATTTTGAAAGAGTATGATAATGAATTAATGAATCCGCAAATTAAAAGTACAGGAAAAACCCCAACAGATACCTTTAAGAAAGCAGCAAGTTACATAAGAGAGACTTATCCAAACATTGACTTTGTATTAATTACTGGTGATCTAGTGCATGAAGGAGATGCACAGGATTATAAGCATTACAAAGAATTGTTAGAGGAAAGCTTTGGTGATACACCTGTACACGTATGTATTGGAAATCATGATCGTATTGGAAATTTCCGCGAGGGATATTTAGGAGAAGAAAACAACAACAAACCATATTATTATGCAGAAGAAGTAACAGAAGATGGTTTGCGTTTAATCTCATTAGATTCAAGTTATGATAATAGTGGTATTGGAACTATTAACGAAGAGCAAATGGAATGGTTAAAAGAAGTAGTGAAGACGCAGGCAAAGGGTGGTTCAATGTTAATTATTCATCATCCACCAACATTATCTAATGGAGAGGTAAATGTATTTGACCATTCACTTACAAACTCTAATGAGTTATATGAAGTAATCAAAAACAGCGATATATTCGCAATATTATCTGGACATACTCATCAAAATCGTTCAGCAAGATTTGGCACAATAACTCACCAAACAACAGATAGTACAGCATTTGGTGTGAAGTTAGATGATAAGTATATGGAAATGAATGACCGCACAGGAATTGTATATTGTACTGTAGAAAATGAAGAATTAACAACATTTAGTGATGCAATAGTAGAAGAGATTAAAGTTGGATTCAAGGCATCATTCGCAGACATGATGAAACACATGAAAGAGATGGAGGCATAAAATAAAATGAAAAAATTAGCTTGTTTAATAATGACAGCAGTCTTAACGTTAGGTCTTATGACAGGATGTGGACAAAGCACAACAGAAGATAACGCAAATACAAATGGAGATTCAGCAGCAAAGATAGAGGATACAGCAGATAATGCAAGTTCAGAAGTTTCTGAATTAAATGCAGTAAACGGAACACTAGATCCAGAAAATCCTATAACAATTACCTTTTACTCATATTCTTTAGGAGCACCTACTATGAAAGCTGGTATGGAGCATTTAATTAATAGCTTTAATGAAGGAATAGGTAAAGAAAAAGGAATTATAGTAGAAGGTGTAGAAGATTTAACAATGAGCAAATATCAAACAGATATTGCAGCTGGCGAGCAAGTAAACATAATTCAACATACATTTCCTACATTAGATGTATCTAGAGAAAACTTAGGAATACAAGCATATGAGGATATTTTTGCAGCAGATGAGTTATCAGAGCATTTAAGTCATATGTATGAAAATGCAATTGAACTTGGAAAATTAGATGGAAAAACTTATGCATTAGCATTTACATTTAGTACACCAATCCTATATATCAATGGAGCGTTATTTGAGGCAGCAGGTCTTGATCCTAATCAACCACCTACAACTTGGGCAGAGGTAAAAGAGTATGCACAAAAAATATATGATGCTACAGGAAAACCGGGATTTGGTCTAGCACCAGACAATGGATGGACTACAGAAGGAGTGCTTTTCAGTAATGGCGCAGAGACTATGGATGAAGATGGCAAAATGGTTTTTGCTAGTGATGAGGGCGTAGAAGCTTATGAAATGTGGCAAGAGTTATACCAAAGTGGTGCTCACGCACTTGGTGGTGAAAATGAAATAGTAGAGCAATTTATGTCAGGAAATTTAGGAATGAATCTTCAATCAACATCTGTACTTAGCGGATACAAAGCATCTGCCGAGGCAGGCGGTTGGGAGTTATACGGAGCACAAATGCCACAATTTGGAGATAAAGAATCAGTACCAGTAAACTCAGGTAGTGCACTAGCAGTACGTTCAACTTCAGCAAGTGAATCTTTAGCAATATGGGAGTTCGTAAAATATGTAACAGGTGCAGAAGGATATACAATTATCACTAGTGAAGTAGGATACCTTCCATTAAACAAAGAAATCGTAGATGATCCAGCATACTTAAAAGACTTTGTTGATGCAAATCCTATTATTCGTACTAACTTAGATCAATTAGAAAGACTTCAACCAGTAACTATTTGGCCAGGAGAAAATGCTATAGAACTTCGTCAAATATTTATGGATGCAACAGTAAAAGCTGTTACAACAACAGGAGATGTAAAAGAAATATTAACTGAGGCACAAGATCAGATGAATGCCCTTTCTGGCAAATAAGAGGGGGAAGTATCGTGGATATAAATTCAAAACCAGAATCTTCTATAGTAGAAGAGATAGCAGATGCTATTGCTCTTCCAATAGGAAAGATTAATACAAAAACATGGGCAAAGTATAAAAGAAAAGCAATAGCTATAGCAAAACCTTATTTGTTTTTGCTACCAGCATTATTGATATTAGGATTTTGGTTATACAGGCCATTAATTAACACAATGTATTATTCATTTACTAAGTGGGGGATGTTGCCCGGTACATCCCCTGAATGGGTAGGACTTAAAAACTATATAAAATTATTTACTAGCAAAGACTTCGGCGTGGCTGTATCTAATACAGGATTTTATATATTATTTTTAATCCCATTTTCAGTAATATTACCGCTCGTTTTAGCAAACATTACAAACAGCATGAAGGGCACAGCTAAAAATATATACCGGGCATTATTTTTTCTACCAATGATAATGGCGGGAGTATCAACATCTACAATATTTCGTTGGTTATTAAATCCAGGAACTGGTCTAATAAATGTTACATTAGAAAAGCTAGGAATAGGCGATGGAAACACAGCGTTTTTCATGCAAGAAGGAACAGCAAAATGGGTAATCTTACTTATTACAGGATGGAAGATGGTAGGATTTTCAACAGTTATGTTTTCTGCAGCGTTGTCAGGTGTAGATGGTAGTTATTATGAGGCGGCAGCCCTAGACGGTTCTTCTAAATTTAGAAGATTTATCGACTTTACTATACCACTTATATCATCAACAATCATGTTTATGATAATGATGAGCATATTATTTGCAAGCCAATGGACATTTGCTTATATAGATATACTAACAAAGGGTGGACCATATGGCACATCAACAAACATTTATTATGAGATGTACAAATACGGGTTCTCAAATATGAATGTTGGTATGAGCTCGGCAGCAGCCAACTTGTTCTTGCTAATATTCGGAATTATAGCTCTTGTGTTGACAAAAGTATCTAATAAATTAACATTTTACGATAACTAGGAAGGAGAAAAATATGAGAGTAAGAGTTTCAGAAGTATTAAAACATGTATTATTGATTGCAATCTGCTTTATATTTGTCTTCCCGGTTTATTGGATGATAGTATCTTCGTTTAAAGGTGAAGCAGAGATATTTAGTGGAAGTATTTGGCCAAAGAATTTTACTTTGGAAAATTATAAATATGCGTTTGAAAATATGCCTATGTGGAGTATGTTAAAGAACTCATTTATTATCGCTATTCTTACAGTGATCTGTCAAATGGTAACAGGTGTATTAGCAGCATATGCATTGGCAAGATTTAATTTCCCAGGTAAGAGTATAGTGTTTGGTATATTTAGTTTGACTTGGTTGATACCCATTCAATCAATTATGATACCTAACTACATCACAGTAATTCAATTAGGGTTAAAAGAGAATCCGTTGGCGGTTATACTGCCTTATGCAGCATCAGCATTTGCAATACTTAATCTGTATCAGACATTTAAATCTTTTCCAACGGCGTTAATAGAAGCATCTAAGATGGATGGAGATAATGAAATCCAGACATTATTTAAAATAGTTGTTCCAAATATAAAAGCATCCTTAGCATCGCTCGGAATATTGCTATTTATTAATTCGTGGAACGAATATATGTGGCCTATGTTAGTTATGAGTAAAATAGAAAATGCGCCAATTCAAATTGGTCTTCGTTCGTTTATTAGTTCGGACGTAAACATGTGGGGTTCACTTATGGCGGCAACAACAATATCTTGCTTGCCGATTTTAGTAATATATTTAGTGCTACAACGTCAGATTGTAGACTCTTTCGTGAAATGGGGTATAAAATAATGAATCATATTGTAAAATTAGAAGGCTGTCCTAACTTTAGAGATCTAGGCGGATATAACTGCGTAGATGGAAGAGTAACTAAGACAGACAAATTCTATAGAGCAGATTGTTTAGCAAAGTTAACAGAGAATGACATAAATATATTAAAAGGTATGAGAATTACTTATGTTGTAGACTTAAGAAGTGATAGCGAGATAGAGCGTGAGCCAAATCCCTTAAAGGATAGAGAAGGATTTGTATATTACAACTTCCCTCTAATCGATGGAATGCAATCAAGTAATTTTGAGGGATTAGTACCACCAAGCCTCTTAGAATTATATGTAGGATTAGCAGATAATGCGCAAGGAACTATTCGTGAAATAATGGAAGTTTTCTTACAAGAAGGCAAAGTAGTATTTCACTGTAGCGCTGGAAAAGATCGTACAGGAGTTATTGCAGCATTACTACTTATATTAGCTAATACTAATGAAGATGAAATAGTAGAAGATTATAGTGCAACATATCCATTGATGAAAGATATATTTGAAGCTCAAATGACAGGGGCAGCACAATTCGGAATTGATATTCCAAGAGATATTATGTTATCAGAGCCAGAGACAATGGTTAGCTTTTTAGAGCATATGAAGAAAACATATAAAAATGGAGTAGCTTATTTTAGACAACTGGGAATGAAAGATGATGAAATTATTAAGCTATGTGAATTAATAGGAGGAAATCCAGCATGAGCGGAAACATACACTTTAAAAATATAGTAAAAAACTTTGGTAGTACAAAAGTATTAAAAGATATTAGTTTAAATGTTCAAGAGGGTTCATTTACAATATTACTTGGACCTTCAGGATGTGGAAAATCTACACTTCTTAGAATATTAGCAGGATTAGAGAAACCAACATCAGGACAAGTAGTAATAGATGGCGAAGAGATTACAGAATATGAGCCTAAGGATAGAAATGTAGCAATGGTATTCCAAAATTACGCATTATATCCACATATGAATTCTTACCAAAACGTAGAGTACGGATTGAAGGTTAAGAAGGTAAAGAAAGAAGATAGAAAAAAATTAGTTGATGAAGCATTAGCGCAAGTAGATTTAACAGATCAAGCAGCAAAACTTCCAGGTCAAATGTCTGGTGGACAAAGACAAAGAGTTGCACTTGCAAGAGCTATAGTAAAACGTCCAAAGGCATTCTTAATGGATGAACCACTATCAAATTTAGATGCAAAGCTTCGAAATCAAATGCGTTTTGAGTTAATTGATATGTATAAAAAGTTAAAGACAACATTTTTATATGTAACACACGATCAAGTAGAAGCAATGTCAATGGGAACATATATAATCATTATGAATCAAGGTGTTATCATGCAAGAAGGTACACCAAAGGAAATATATAATAACCCTAAAAATCTATTTGTAGCACAATTTATTGGATCACCATCAGCAAACATTATCAAGCAAAATGAGTATTCAATCGGAATTAGACCAGAGAATATTAGACTAAGTGATGAGAAAACAGAAGGTTTCTGTATTCCAGCAAATATTCATTCTCATGAGCAATTAGGTGGAGAGACAATTCATCATTTACAAACTGTATTTGGCACACTCAATGTAAAGACACCAAGTTGTTGGGAAGAGAGAGATGTTCAAACTTACGCTGTGTTTGATGAAGATAAAATAATGGTATTTGATAAGAATGGAGATAGAGTAGAGAATCCGGCATCTTATATCGAGAATTTTAGAAAAATAGCAGCAAATGCAAAGAGAGAAAAACTTGTATATGTAGCATCATAAAAAGAGATTGCCACACAAATTATGTGGCAGTCTCTTTCACTTTGTTAACATATATTGCACTTTTATATAATTGACAATGTCTGTAGAGCAGATTTCTTTAGAATTAATTTGTAATGTTCAGCATAGTGGTATGGTGTAGAATACGTAGTTTTAACACCGGTGCCATACTCGCTTATTAGATTACATGTTCTAGCAAAAACCTCGTTTGAATTATCTGAACGACTTAGTATTAGATAATATTTGTTATCTGAAGGATTCTTATAAAGAGAATTGTCACCTGTGTATATATCACCAATAAGTCTAGCCATATCGGATATATCATTAAGGGATGCAAAACTATATACTTTAAAAATATCTATGTCAGAATCTTTCGTTACCTTATCCTTAGTATCTTTAGCCTTCTGTTGAAGACTTTTTGGTAGTGGGATAAAGTCTGTGCCTTGCTCTTTTGCAAGATTCTTTGCCTTTTCAATATCATCAACAATATTATCAATAACATTCATTATAGTATCTGATTCGTCTTCGAAATCATCTAAAGAATCATCAATGTCATCATCAATATCTTCTTCATGAAAATTAGAAGGTCTAGAAAAACGTGAAAATCTAGTATCTAATTCTTCGGGATCTTCGACCTTAGTTATTATTAATATTAAACATTCGGGAGAAACTGGTATAGCTTCTATCATTAATGGAATATCATCAACTTCAAAACCTAATTCGTTAGATGCTTGCATCATCATTTCTCGAAAAAGTTCCTTTGCTTTATCAGTTCCATATGCTAATTCGTTAAGAAGTAAATGCTTATCTGCAAGATCAGCTTTGCCTAAAGTGCAACGAATCTGGTTCTCACTTATTCTTTCAAGTTTCATTAGGACCAACTCCTTTGCTATATTTGTTACATGTTACTTATAGTTTATCACAAAAATAAAACATGTAAAGACCAATTACGATTATTTATGATTAATTTATACATTATTTATAAAAACGTTATTGTAATAATGTAAAAAATATGATAGTATTTTCATAAGTTACCTTTATAGTTTTAATTGTATAAAAAGGAGGCAACTCCTAAGCATTTCGTATCTATTCTAGACATCTAGATTTATCTTAATCTAATGCTATAATCTCTCTTGCTACAAGAAGAGATTGCAAGGGAAGAATCAAATCTTCTTAATAATCCAGTCAGTTCTGGCACGTATTTCAGATTTATTAAAAGCAAAGATAAAGGTAACTTAATAGTATTGGTGTATATATAATTGTATATCACAGGCATTTCCTTTGTTATATATACATTATATGCAGAAGAGGGGGTGAAGGAATATCCTATTTGCCAAATGAAATTACTCAATATATGAATCTACAGATACCAGTAAAAGTGGACGACATAGAAATTAATATTTCTAATATAAATAATGCTTGTACACTTTTAGAGAAATCATCATATATGAGAGATTTTACTACAGAAAACAACGTTATAGTCGGTGTGAATTTTAATGTTGTTAACTGAGAAACTATTAATTATACAAATTAATAGCATTAGTACGAAAATATAAACTACTTTTTTGATGTAGGCAGGCTATAGACCATATATAGTCTGTCTATTTTGATAAGTAGTCTAGTATTCCTAAATGCATTCCCCATGCAAGTTGGTTTTGGTAATTTTCATCCTGTAATAATTTATCTTCTTCCCAGTTGGATAGAAAACCACATTCTATAATTACAATAGGAGAAGAACAATTTTTTAATATATAATAACTATCGTTAGATTTGGCGGCACGATGATTATCAGGATCAACATTTTTAATTAATGATCCTTGTATAGTTTCTGCCAATAATTTGCTATCGTTAGACTTTGAATAATAGAAAGTCTGAGCTCCATGTTGAGTACTAGATGGATAAGCATTTTGATGTATACTTATTACCAAATCTGGTTGTGTGTTTAGTATTAACTCAAGTCGATTATTTAAATCTGACAGTTTTTTGTTGGAAGCATTTGCATCACTTAGATCTGTATCGGTTTCACGAGTGAGAATTACATTACAATCGTTTTGTTCTAGTATAGTTTTTAGTTTGAGAGCAATTTCTAAATTTATGTCTTTTTCATTTTTTCCAGATACAGATACTTTTCCAGGATCACGACCACCATGTCCAACATCAATTACAATGGTTGGTTTTTCTTTGATAAATAGTTTATGTAGTGATGCGCTAAGTACATTGTTTTTTAACATGAATGCTGAAAAAAATAATAAAAATAATATTATTATAGGAAGCAATTTTTTGTTGCTATATTTTTTTGACATAATGTGCACCTTAAAAATCCGTTGTTATATTATATGACAAGAATTCAATTTATATGAATTATATTATGAATTGAAAATATAATGAATAATAGTAGTCCATCAAAGTAATTTATATATATCCCTTTTTATAAAAAAGTGATATAATAATCATGTTTGAAAATGGAAAGATAACAAGATTATCTATTGCAATGAGGTTTATATGGATACGATAATAGAAAAAATATATAGCATAGAAGAAAATACTGAAGGATTAGAGAAAGCAGCTAACATTTTAAAAAATGGTGGATTAGTTGCATTTCCTACTGAAACAGTATATGGATTAGGTGGAGATGGTCTTAATAAAGATGCAGCTAGTAAGATATATGCGGCAAAGGGAAGACCTTCGGATAATCCTCTAATAATACATATAGGTAATAAGGAAGATGTCTACAAATTAACTAATAATGTTAGTAAGAAAGCAAAGCTACTTATGGAAGCATTTTGGCCAGGTCCATTAACAATTATTTTTAATAAAAGCGATATAGTTCCTTATGAGACAACAGGTGGACTAGATACGGTGGCACTTAGAATGCCATCTAACCCAGTTGCTTTGGAGTTAATAAGAAAATCTGGAGTATATGTAGCAGCTCCAAGCGCCAACACATCAGGAAGACCAAGTCCTATATATGCGGAGCATGTAATAGAAGATCTGTCTGGTAAGATAGATATGATAATTGATGATGGTAGTGAGAATATAGGAATAGAATCTACAATAATAGATGTTACTTGTGATATTCCTACAATATTACGTCCGGGGTATATTACAAAAGATATGTTAGCTGAGGTTATTGGAAATGTAGCTATGGACAGAGCATTAGAGGAAGCTAGTGATAAGGTTGCCCCCAAAGCACCTGGAATGAAATATACACATTATGCCCCTAGGGGAGAGCTTACTATTGTTGAAGGTTCAGGTAATAATATTATTTCAGATGATGTAATAAGCAAGATAAATGAATTATCTGTAGCCAAGATGGAATTAGGACATAAGGTTGGAATAATCGCAACGTGGGAAACTTATGATAGATATGTAGCGGATCATATTATTAATATGGGAAGTAGAGAAGATGGTTTGAATGTTTCAATTAAATTATATGCAATACTAAGAGAATTTGATGCACTTGGTGTTGAGTATATATATTCAGAAGGTTTTGAAAATGAAGATATAGGATATGCTATAATGAATCGGTTGCTAAAGGCAGCAGGACATAGAGTGATTATAGTATAGGTGAAGGAGAGAATATGATAGCATTAGGATGTGACCACGGTGGATATGGTCTTATGCAAGAAGTGATTGCACATTTGGAGAATAGAGGGATAGAATACAAGAATTGTGGATGCTATAGTGAAGAATCTTGTGACTACCCAGAGTTTGGTAAGGCAGCAGCGAATGCAGTTGCAGGCGGTGAATGTGAATTAGGAATACTAATTTGTGGAACAGGAATTGGAATTGGAATAGTTGCTAATAAGGTTGAAGGAATTCGATGTGCAACATGTAGTGATTGTTTTAGTGCAGCAGCTACAAAGGAACATAACAATGCAAATATGCTTGCCATGGGTGCAAGAGTAATAGGAGCAGGATTAGCACTTAAGATAGTGGATACATTTATTGACACACCATTTTCAAATGACGAAAGACACATTAGAAGAATAGATATGATAGAATGAGCGCAAGGGAGCATGGGAGGACGAAGAACTCACAGGGCGAACGGCGAAGGTGATCATAAGTAAAGCTTATGATAAAATATATTTATAATGAACGCAGAGGTGGAACATGAAGAACAATCATGAGATTGCAAAAATGATAATGCTTATAACTCAGATTGGGATAACCATGCTTACCTCTGTTTTTTTATGCGGAATAATAGGGTATTTTATAGATAAGAGATTTGGTACTAACTTTTTGATATTTTTTATAGTTCTAGGCGTAGCAGGAGGCTATAAGAGTGTATATAATTTAATCAAACAATTTATACATAAATAGCACTATATTTTGTGGACTTTTATCAAAGAAATGGGTATAATTAGTATGTTGCGTTTACATATTAATAGGTAGGAAAATATATTATCAGGAGGCATAGATATGGATAAAGTTAAGGATACGCTTATAGAATTATTCATAGGGATAGGGATATATTTTGTTATAACAGAGATTGTTGGATTAATCTTCGTGGAGAATAAACTCACGTATACAGCAGGCTTGCTATTAGGAGTAGTAGGAGCAGCACTACTAGCAACACATATGTATGTAACTCTTAATAAAGGGTTAGATATGGAAAAAGATGCAGCAACAAAGTACATTAAAAGCAATAGCTTTCTAAGATTGGCAATTATGTTATTAATATTGTTAGTTGGAAGAGCAATTACTCATATAAGTTTTCTTGCGGTAATTATAGGTCTTTTAGGGCTTAAGATAGGAGCATTTATGCAACCGCTAGTAAATAAATTTATATCTACTAAAATAAATAAGGAGGGAAGGTGACCGTATGGAGTATGGAATGGCCGCTATGGCAAGCAGTCTACTGAGTTTAAGCAGTGATGTAATAGCGAGAAGTGAAAAAGAAGTAGATTTTTTCATACATTATCTAGCAACCTTCAAATTGTTTGGACATACTATATATATAACCACTACTCAAGTTTGTACATGGATAGTAATGGCAGTAATTATAGTTTTTGCTATCGCAGCTCGAAGAGCAATTATGAAGGCAGAAGAAGTGCCTACAGGATTCCAGAATGTAGTAGAATTACTTGTAGAGACTGCTCAGAATTTTGTAATGAGTACAATGGGTAAGAGTGGTAAAAAATATATCAACTATGTAGGAACATTATTCATGTTTGTTATATTGTCAAACATATCCGGCTTATTTGGACTAAGACCACCGACAGCTGATTATGCGACAACGTTATGTCTAGGATTAGTATCGTTTATATTAATTCAGTATAACAACATAAGATATAATAAGCTTGAGGCATTTACAGGGTTATTTAAGCCACTACCATTTTTATTTCCGATTAATTTAATAGGTGAGTTTGCAACACCTATTTCATTATCACTACGTTTATTTGGTAATGTAATGGCGGGTACAGTTATGATGGCTTTATATTATGGTTTATTACCATTACTAGTAAAGCTAGGAATTCCAGCGGCATTACATGTATACTTTGATTTGTTCTCAGGAGCAATTCAAGCATATGTATTTTGTATGCTAACTATGGTATTTATCTCAGACAAAATAGGAGATTAATAAATATTTTAATTAATGGAGGTTTTAATTATGAATCAAATTACTAACGAAGGTTTAATTTTAGCATGTTCAACAATTGGCGCAGGTTTAGCCATGATAGCAGGTATAGGACCTGGTATAGGACAAGGTATAGCAGCAGGACATGGTGCAGCTGCAGTAGGACGTAACCCAGGAGCAAAAGGTGATATCATGTCAACAATGCTTTTAGGACAAGCAGTAGCAGAGACAACTGGTCTTTACAGTTTGGTTATCGCACTTATCTTAATGTATGGTAATCCAATGTTATCAAGATTCTTAAAATTGTAATTAGATAAGCATTTTGATAAATAAAGCCGAAAGGAGGCTAGGTCGTGGTGAATTTATATGGCATAGCAAATACATTACTTAGTGTTGATACTTCAGGACTTGTTGATGAAAGCGGTCGTGTGTTTGGTATAGATGAAGTATTATTACAAGGTGTTATTATACAGGGGCTTTCAATATTCTTACTATTTATGTTTCTTTCATATATATTGTTTGAACCAGTTAAGAAACTGTTAGCTAACCGTACAGAGAGAATTAGAAATGATATAGAAACAGCATCTAAAGATAAAGAAGATGCTGCCAAATTAAAAGAAGAATATGATGCCAAGATAAAAGAGATTAATAAAGAAGCAGAAGCTATATTAAGCGAAGCTCGTAAAAAAGCTAAGAAGAAAGAGAATGATATTATAGCAGAAGCATCTGACGAGGCTGCAAGAATTGTAGCTAGAGGCAATCAAGAAATAGAGCTAGAGAAGAATCGTGTAATAGATGAAGTTCGTAAGGAAATGATATCTATTTCAACAGTTATGGCAGAGAAGATTGTTGGTGCATCAATTGATGGGGCAAAACAAGAAGCTCTAATAGAAGAGACTCTAAAGGAAATGGGTGATAGTACATGGCTAAGCAAGTAAGTTTAACTTATGGTAATGCACTATTTGAACTTGCAAGAGATGAAGGCAAGATTGACCAGATTCTAGAAGAGGTATTAGCTGTAAGACAGATCTTTAAGGATAATGAAGAATTAGTAAGAATACTTAATCATCCGAAGATTGTTAAAGAAGAGAAGATAGCTATTGTTGAAAATATATTTAAAAATCGTATATCAGATGATGTAATCGGAATTATTGTAATTATGATTAAGAAGGATAGGTATTCTAACATAACACAAGTAATTGATTATTATGAGAATGCAGTTAAGAAATATAAGAATATAGGCGTAGCATATATTACCTCAGCAGTTACACTTAGTGAAACCCAAAAGAATAGTATTGAACAAAGATTATTGGATACTACATCATATACACAGATAGAAGCTATATATAATGTCGACGAAGTTATTATTGGTGGACTTGTAATACGTATAGAAGATAGAGTTGTAGATAGTAGTATAAAAACAAAGATAGAATCCTTATCGAAATCGTTATATCAAGGATAAGATTATATGTAGAAAGAAGGTGCTAAGGCTCCATGAATTTAAGACCAGAAGAGATAAGTTCTGTTATTAAAGAACAGATTAAAAAATATTCATCTGAACTTGAGACATCAGATGTAGGTACTGTTATTCAGGTAGCTGATGGTATCGCT
>JAVBSS010000048.1:0-19814 GCA_031556525.1 Lachnospiraceae bacterium | reverse complement strand
TACGGTGAAGTTTACTACCTGCACTCATTGCATCCTTAAAAGAACCGGCTCCTGTTCTATTATCTATATCTCCTGATACTAATATAAACTCTACCAGATTTCTAACTGATATTTTAATATTATCCATAAGACTCCTTGATTAATAATGATATACCATATACACTAAACTCGATAATACCTCGTTAAGTGTCTAGGTATGCATTCTTACTAAGCTCGAAAACACCTCGCTAAGTAATAATAGTATATATAATTTGCTTTGATAAATTATTAGCTGTATCCTTATCCACTAAAATCTCAACAAGCTTAAGTCCAAAATCTATGGCTGTTCCTAATCCTCTACTTGTTATAAATTGTCCATCTACTACAACACTATCTAATACATATTCTGCATTTCCAAGTCCTGATTCATGTCCTGGATAACAAGTTGCTTTTCTATCATCAAGCAATCCCAAACCACCATATACAATTGGCGCTGCACATATTGCTGATAAGTATTTACCCTTTTCATAGTATTCCATAATTAACTTAGCTAGTCCTTTATGAGCGGCTAAATTAGTCGTTCCTGGCATTCCTCCTGGAAGCATTAACATATCTGCTTCTTCCACTATATCATCAAACATAATGTCTGCTTTTACACATACATTGTGCGAACTTACTACTTCTAAACTGTCAGTTACTGATACTATCACTGTATCAATCCCAGCTCTTCTTAATAAATCTATTGCTGTTAAAGCTTCTACTTCTTCAAAACCTTGCGCTAAAAATGCATATACCTTTTTCATAATTACCTCCTTAAACAAAGCGTTCATCTATGTTATAATATCTCTAATTCATCAACCACCGAAAGGAGTTACCCCTATGGAAATCGAAAAAAAATACCTTATACCCTCTATACCTGAAAATATAGACCAATACCCTCACGTTAGCATAGAACAAGCATATATATGTACCACTCCTGTTCTTCGTATTAGAAAACGAGACGACCAATATATATTTACTTACAAATCTGCCGGTCTAATGTCTAGGGAAGAGATTGAATCTCCTCTTACCGAAGAAACTTATTATCATCTTCTACCTAAAGCTGATGGTAATGTTATTACAAAAACAAGATACCTTATACCAACTGATAATAACCTAACTATAGAATTAGATATATTTCACGGTTGCTTTGACGGTCTAGTTCTTGCAGAAGTTGAATTTGACGATGAAGAATCTGCCCTATCTTACACTCCACCTGCATGGTTTGGTGAAGATGTAACTTACTCTTCAAAGTATCATAATTCTACACTTAGCAATAGCGACCCTTCAACTTACTGCTATAAATAAGCACTTGCATCCCCTTTATGTGCTAGTATTCCGCCATTAAGAATAAATGCAGTTATTAATACTGAGGCAAATGACATAATCATATTTACCTCAATCCCACCTATAACTGCAGCTATTGTTGATGCTACATGTCCCAATGTTTGTGCATATAGTGCTAACTCAAATATCTTCCAATAACTTAGATCAATCTTTAACATCTTACTAAAATTAAGCCCTATAAATGCAAATATCAAACCTATTACCAAGTATCTCATTAACAAAATTATAAACATTAGAAATATCTCAATTGCAATATATACATATATATAAGGTATTAAGTTGGCAAGCGATTGGTTATCGAATCTAGTTACAGCCATATCAGACCATTTTGTCTCCATCCCCATTCCAGATGCAATTACAATAATGCTATCCTTACCAATACAAACTGCTGCCATTTGTTCTTCAGCTGGTAATTCTCCTATATCATATCTATCAATGCTAGAATCCGCCTTAATTGCAAATCCTGCGATTACTGCATTAAATGGTTTCTCTATCTGAAATTCATTATTTTCTATCACGAATGCAGGTACTTTATCTACAATAACAGATGTAAGTCCACCCCTGCTAGCAATCCATGCTCCTGCAGGCATACCAAATCTTATTATAGTTGTAAACATCAATAGCATTATTGTGTATATAATAACATTCACAACCTTTAATTTTGACAACTTATTATAAAGCTTCGGCTTAAACATTGCGTAATAAAATTGTTCTAATATCTTTATCTTCTCTTCTGCCATTTTAACACCTATTCAGTAACTACTTTAGGGAATTTTATAGTAATTACCGTTCCTTTTCCTTTTTTACTGGCTATTTCAATATCTCCGTCGATACCCTCAATTTTCTCTCTCACATTTAAAATACTAGTAAAAGTATCTTTCTTTATATTATTTACATCAAAACCTATGCCATTGTCAACAATTTGAACAGCATAACTGTCTTTACGTTCATAACTCCTTATAACTACTGCACCTTCATAATCTCTTCTTGCTAGTCCATGCCTTATAGCGTTTTCAACCAGAGGTTCAATACTATGTGCTGGCACTTTAAAATCTATAACCTTATCTTCAATATTAACTATTAATTTACCATATCTAAGTTTTTCAATATATAAATATGAACGTATATGCTCGAGTTCTTCTCTAAAATCAACCATATTACTTTCTTCATCTAATGCATTAAATTTATACCTTATATATTTAGACAAGTTGACTAATACTATTTGGGATGTATCTGAACCATTTTTAACAAATCCTAGTGTAAGCTTAAGTGCCGCAAATATAAAATTAGGATTAAGCGAATCAAGTGCTAGCTTTTTCTGACGTTTTATTTGCTCTTCTTCACTTTCTTTCTTCTTATCTGATTTTAACAGTACTGATCTCTCTGTTACTACCAAGATGCACAATACATATATAAATAATCCTACTCTTAAAACTATTTCTCCAGCAGCTCTCGTACTACTAAATATATTTAAAATTGCTGATACCACTATAAATACTATTAATACCATATTAGAAATAACATTGTCCCTTAAGCTCTTCTTCCCAAATGTAATAATTGCTGTTCCAAGCATTAAGGTTATTATAACTAGACCTATTACTATAAATATCTCTGCAACAAAGACATATTCTACATAATCACATAATCCCATCATTTGAAATACAGTTGATGCTATAAAGCTTGTTATATACGCCCATATTCCATAGTCTATATATTTAATTATTTTCCTCTTATCAGTAAAGCATCTAACATACATCAAATACGCAATCGGTATAATCTGTATAGTTAACGCCTTAATAAGCCATATAGCATACATATTATTAGTGAACATCTGTATAAGTCTATTATCACATACACTCCAGATAGCAGTTATCATTAGAAATACTACCAAATAACCAAAAGCAGGATGTTCTTTTCTATGCCTACCCATAAATATATATATTATAACAGACGCAATTCCAAATACAATTAACAGCATCGCCATAATAAATGTTACAGCATTTTCCTGCCATATCGTATATAATACATCGCCCTTGTTACCATAATTAATTATAGGAAGCCTTCCACTGTATTTACTATAGTTTGATAAAAATGTTATAGATATATTTCCACCTGCATGTTCACTAGATACATCTGCCATATTATATACTGGAACACTCGACTTACCAAATGCTCTTTTCTCATCAACACCATAAGAATATACAATATCATCATCTATACTAACTTCTACTGCCTGAAATTCTGAAGCAAAAAATAATACTGTATTGCCATCCACATTTTCTGGTACTTTATGTGTTATTGTAACCGTATTACCTGCTTTTACATCTGCATCATAAGGAAGTGTTATTACTGTATCTCCATTATCTTCATCAATCAACACCCATGAATCATCAAAATCATAATAACTTCCTGCCTCTAACGGAGCTTCTCCATTACTATGAATTGTTATTCCAGCTATAATAACAATTAGCGTTGTTACAACACACAATATAAGTAATATAATATTTAATTGAAATCTAGTTAAATTATGCATATATTATCACCCTATATAATATTATAATGTTTTAAGGCATATTCTATGCCGTCATCCTCAATATCCTTAGTAACATATTCCACTACGTCATATAACTCTCTAGAACTATTTCCCATAGCGATACCATGTGGAACATATTTTAACATAGATAAATCATTATTACTATCTCCTATCGCATAACAATTTTCTAAAGAAATTCTAAAATGTTTTGTTAAATATTCTATTCCTGTTGCTTTCGAGAAGCCTAGAGGTACTATCTCTGCCATATTACTTCCTCTATCTATGTAATCAAAATCTTTTGCTAATTCTTCTCTTAATCTATCAATATCACTATTTTCATTATACCACATTGCAAACTTATCAAATACAAATTCTTCTGATTCTATATTTGTATTAGGCATAATGCCTAGTTGAGCAAAAAATCTAAGAATTCTCTGCCCTTCTTCAATCTCTGATACCTTTTCATCTATAGTAAGTCCCTTATCTGATTCAAACAAAACAAACACATTACACTCTCTGCAAAGAAAAGCTATCCTTCTACACAATTCTTTATCTAAAGTATTATGAAGTAATTCCTCGCCCTTGTAATATATTGCTGTTCCACAGCCGCAAACATAACCATCTACTGGCATTGATTTTACCACATCATCAAGATTAGCCTTAACTCTTCCTGTGTTTATAAATATCAAATGTCCATTTTCTCTTGCTTTTATAATTGCATTTTTCGCAGATTTGGGAAAAATGTGTCTCTCATCTTCTGTAATTAAAGTTCCATCTATATCAAAAAATATCATCTTCTGATTAGTCATTGTCATTCTCCTTAGTGTCAAATAGATAAGAGCTTAATATAATATTAAGCTCCATCTCTAGTATAATCATTTACATTTGTTTTAATAAATTAACCATCTCGATTGCACCTAATGCACAATCATAACCTTTATTTCCTGCTTTTGTTCCAGCTCTCTCTATTGCTTGCTCTATTGTATCTGTTGTAAGAATACCAAACATTACAGGTACATTTGCATTAAGCCCTACTGTTGCAACTCCCTTTGAAACTTCTGCACATACATAATCATAATGACTAGTTGCTCCTCTAATTACAGTTCCTAAACATATAACTGCATCATATTTTCCTGACTCAGCCATCTTCTTTGCTGCAAGCGGAATCTCATATGCTCCTGGTACCCAAGCTAATGTTATATTATCTTCGGCTACATCATGTCTAACTAGTCCATCAACTGCTCCACCTATTAATTTTGAAACAATAAACTCATTAAATCTTGCTGCTACAATTCCTATTTTAATATCACTTGCTACTAATTTTCCTTCTACTACGTTCATGCTATTTACCTCTTTCTATATTGTATATTATTGTGTACTGTATTCACTAAAACCAACGACATATTTTATATATTTATACCCATCAGTCTATTTAGTAATTAAATTAATATGACCCATTTTCTCTTGCTTAGTTTTCAAATAAAACTCATCATATTTTCCAGCTTCTATAACTAAGGGAACTCTCTCAACTATCTCTAATCCATAACCTGCAATACCATATACTTTTAATGGATTATTAGTCATTAATTTTAATTCATGAATTCCCATATCCACTAATATTTGTGTTCCAATAGTATAATCTCTTGCATCTTCCGGGAATCCTAACTCAATATTTGCCTCTACTGTATCAAGACCTTGATCTTGAAGCTCATAGGCTCTAATCTTATTAATTAGTCCTATTCCTCTTCCCTCTTGTCTCATATATAGTAAAACGCCTCTTCCTTCTTCTGCTATCATCTTCATTGCTGCATCATATTGTTGCCCACAATCACATCTAGCTGAACCTAGCGCATCACCTGTTAAACACTCAGAATGTACTCTACATAGTACAGGTTCTCCATCAGTTATATCACCTTTAACTAAGGCTACATGATGTTCTCCATTTAACTTATTAATATAACCGTATATAGTGAATTCACCATATTTTGTTGGCATCTTAGCTGTAGTAACTCTCTCTACAAACACCTCATGTATTTTTCTATATTGAATAAGTGCTTCTATTGAAATAAGCTTCATATCCCATTCCTTAGCATATTCTGCTAATTTAGGAAGTCTAGCCATTGTTCCATCTTCTTGCATTATCTCACAACAAAGACCAACTTCTTTAAGTCCTGCTGCCTTCATTAAATCAACCGTAGCTTCTGTATGACCTCTTCTCTCAATAGTTCCACCATCAACTGCAACAAGCGGAAACATATGTCCTGGTCTTCTAAAATCTTCTGGTTTTGCACCGTCTTCAACAGTCTTCATTGCTGTTACTGAACGCTCTACCGCTGATATTCCTGTTGTTGTATCTACATGATCAATTGATACTGTAAATGCTGTACAGTGATTATCTGTATTCATCTTAACCATCTGACCTAAGTCTAACTTAGTTGCATATTCATCTGACATAGGCATACATATAAGTCCTTTTGCATATGATGCCATGAAGTTAACTGCTTCTGGTGTAGCATATTCTGCTGCAACTATTAAGTCACCTTCATTTTCTCTGTCTTCATCATCAACTACCATTATTATCTTGCCTTGTCTTAAATCTTCTAAAGCTTCTTCTACTGTGTTAAATATTATGTCCATCTTTACACTCCTTGCTATATATTAAAAACCATGTTTGGCTAAAAAATCCATTGTTATTCCTGATTTAGCGTCATTGTCATCATTTATACTCATTAATTTCTCAACATATTTACCAATTACATCACATTCTAGATTAACCACATCTCCTACCTTCTTATCTAGTAAGGTTGTATTCGATGCTGTATGTGGAATAACTGACACTTTGAAACATTTACTATCCACATATGCAACTGTAAGACTAATTCCATCTATTGCAATAGATCCTTTTTCAACTATATATTTTAAAACACTAGTGCCTGTATCTATTGTTACCCATACCGCATTATCTTCTCTAGTAAGATTAGTCACTGTTCCTGTTCCATCTATATGTCCTGAAACAATATGCCCACCAAATCTTCCATTGGCAGCCATAGCTCTTTCTAAATTAACTTTGCTACCTGTTTTTAGAGAACCTAATGAACTTCTTCTTAGTGTTTCCGCCATAACATCAGCACTATATTCACTCTTATTAAGCGTAGTAACTGTTAGGCATACTCCATTTGTTGATATACTGTCTCCAACTTTTGAATCTTGTAATACCACGTCTGCGCTAATTACTAATCTAGATGACACTTGACCCTTTTCAATTCTTTTTATTGTTCCAATTTCCTCTACGATACCAGTAAACATTATTTCTCTTTTACCTCATATTCTATTAAAATGTCATCACCCATTCTCATTATCTTTGGTTTTTGAAATAGAAATGCTTCATCTGGATATTCTACTCCTTCTCCACCAACAGGTGAGTATATACCTGCTCCACCAAATATCTTAGGAGCTATGTATGTATGAACTTCTTTTATTAATCCTGCTTTAAGCGCACTATAATTAAGTGTTCCACCACCTTCAAGTAATATACTGTCTATTCCTAATTCACCTAATTGCGCCATTAAATCTTTTAGGTCAATATGTCCATCTATCTGTCCTACTTGAAGAAGTTCAATTCCTTCATCTATATATTTCTGTTTTAATACTTCATCATCTGAACAAGTCGCAATGTAAGTCTTAACTTCCTTTGCTGTCTTTACTAATTGTGAATCGAATGGTGTAAATAATTTGCTATCGCATACTATTCTAATTGGATTTCTTCCACCTTCTATTCTACATGTAAGCAACGGATCATCATTAAGTACTGTTCCTATTCCAACCATAATACCCATAAGTTTATTTCTTGTATAGTGAACGTACTCTCTTGCAACCTCACCTGTAATCCATCTACTCTCTCCAATATGAGTTGCTATCTTACCATCTAGTGTCTGTGCAAATTTCATTACCACATAAGGCATCTTAGTTGTTATATAATGAAAGAATACTTTATTAATATCATCACACTCTTGTCTTAACAACCCTGCAAGAACTTCTACTCCATGATCTTCCAAATATTTTATTCCTTTGCCCGCCACAAGGGGATTAGGATCACTTGATCCAATGTATACTTTCTTGATTCCAGCTTCTACTATTGCTTCCACACAAGGAGGTTGTTTTCCATAATGACTACATGGCTCTAGGGTTACATACATCTCTGCTCCATTTGCATCTTCGCTAAGATTAGCTATAGCATTTCTCTCTGCATGTAGACCACCATAATATTCATGATAACCTTCACCTATTATTTCATCATTTTTAACTATTACTGCACCTACAAGCGGATTAGGATTAACCTTGCCTATTCCCTTTATTGCCAACTCTATGGCTTTCTCCATATATTTAATATCCATTACTATCCTCCTATGTAAGAAAGAATCCCTCTACCGAGAATCTTTATTTTCACCAATAAAAAATGCCCTAAGAATACTCTTAGGGCACAGAAATATCATAATCATAACATCTTCTCACATCCAGACTATACTGTCGGCTCTGGAGTCACACCAGATCATGCCTTAACGGCTCGCGGGCTTGTAAATATTACATACCGCCGGTAGGGAATTACACCCTGCCCTGAAGAATTATCACTTATATAATGTCACAATACAACTTACTTGTCAACTCTTATATTACCTTATACCCCACACCAACATAAACCACGCTTTTCGATTTTTACAATATGCTTCAAAGTCATCACTTATAACATAATTATTATAAGTAACCAATCTTTGCTTACCATTAATCATCTCGTATCTAGCTGCTGTAAAATGTCCATGAAACAAATCTTTATATCTAAAAAACACCAGATATGCTCCATGATTTTTAGGTATCCTTTTTTTATCAACATATAATTTTAGTGTAAGTCCTTGTTTCCTTAACAATCTCATTACGGCGAATATATCTGTTCCATCCAATCCACCTAAGAATGTATAAAACATCCATTTTCTTCTTATATAGCTTAGAGTTTCACTATATCTAACTGGTCTATTCATCATGCATAAGATATTATGGTATGCTACTGAACCACAGGCATTACTCGGGATATTTCCTAACAAGCCATATGTTCCCACTTCTTTTGCGTAATCATGTTGACTTCTAATTAGCTTCGTTCCATATTCTTGATCTGGATATTTTTTCATATATCGTCTAATCTGCTTATGTATAATCATTCTATCATCTCCTAAATAATTAGATTATATATACTAACACCTCACTAAGCAATAATAGTATAGGTTCTTACTCACCATTTAAACATACTTGTTTTCAGTGTGTAAGAACCTATATTTTAATTATCTATACTTCAACGTCTTTTGTATAATCGACATTATCGAATTTGAATCCAAACATATTATAGAAGTCTTCCCAATATCCATCTATATCAGCTAACTCCATAACATTTTCTGATGTTACTTTATCCCAACATTCAATAATTGCTTTTTGTAAACTATCTTCCATTTCGTAGTCATCAAGACGAATTCTACCTTCATCATCTACCTTAACTTCTCCAACAAGCTTCTCATCAAACATTCTATTCATTTGTTCAATGCAACCTTCGTGGTTTCCATTTTGTTTCATAAGCTTATATAATATACATAGGTATAGTGGCACTACTGGAATCGCTGAACTTGATTGAGTTACTAATGCCTTATTAACTGATACGTATGCTTTAATATTTTTATTGGCATATTCTTCAGTTATAGCTACAGAGGTATCATATACATGTCTCTTCGCCATACCAATTGACCCATTAAAATATACTGGATATGTAAGTTCTGGACCAATATATGAGTAAGCTAAAGTAATTGCTCCATCTTCTAATACTCCTGCATCAGATAATGCATCTATCCAATCTTTCCAATCTTCTCCACCCATTACTTTAACAGTTGAAGCAATTTCTTCTTCTGTTGCCGAACCTAGTGATTCTTCAATAACACTATTGGTTTTGAAATCAAATGATTTATTTGTAAATACACCATCTGTTGTTTTTAGAGCAGATGTGTAAGTCGTTCCATCTTCTGTTGTTCTTCTCGGAGCTGCAAGACTGTATATAACCATATCTACCTTGCCCATATCTTTCTTTATAAGCTCAATAGTTTCGTCCTTAATCGCTCTAGAAAAAGCATCTCCATTTATTGATTTTGCATAATAACCATCATTATTTGCAAATTCATCAAAAGCCTTAGTATTGTACCAACCTGCTGTAGCTGTACGTTTACCTTTTGCTTCTCTCTCAAACGCAATACCTATTGTTGCTGCACCATATCTATATGCTGCTGCAATTCTTGTAGCTAGACCATAGCCTGTTGACGAACCAATTATTAACACGTTTTTATGTCCATCTAATTTCCCTTGTGATTTTGTATATTCAATCTGTCTTCTTACATTCTCTTTGCAACCTTCTGGATGTGCTGTTGTACATATATAATCTTTTACTTTTGGTTCTACTATCATTAAATATATTCCTCCTAGAAACTTTGATTATCCAACTAATTCTATCACATAGAACGTGAGTCTGCAACATTTTAGTATGTGCGATTTCACTTGCTTGCAAGAGTGACTCCACAATGTTAGTGTGATAAACTTTGTCCACCTCAGTCTAACCCACTATAAACTTTATTCTATCAACTGAATTCTCGAACAGAGCCTCTGTATGCTTTACTATATTATCTTCTAGTATAAAGATTTCTCCATCTGTGTGTACATATAATGGTTTGTCTACCTCTACCTTAATGCTCTTTCCCTTATACGCATTCATACCGTTATATTTCAAGTGCCCACCTTTATATGCCCTTGGTAACATTTGCAACACTTTAGGTTTAAAAATATTATTTGCAACACACATATCCAATATTCCATCTTTGTAGTCAGCTTCTGGACAAAACATAAGTCCACCACCTTCATATTTATGAATATGAGTAGCCACTAATAGCATTTTCTCATTTTCTATAACTCTATCATCTATAACAATCTTACACTTTGTGAATGGTTGCTTAATAAGTTGCCTTAAAGCTATTACTACATAAGCAAACTTCCCCAACTTAAGTTTGTTAAGAATCACTTTGACTGATGAGTAATTTGTTTCGTAGCACACGCCCGCATCATAACCTATCCCTGCACTTACCATATATCTTCTAGAATCATCACCTATATGAACTACTCCATAATCAATATATTCATGCTTTGAATTGCTTAGTATGTTATTAAGCATATCTTCTTCATTACCACTCATATCCATTCCCCTAGCAAAGTCATTACTAGAACCAATTGGTATATATCCTAGAGTAACATTTTCAATATAATTAATTCCATTCACAACTTCATTCAGGGTTCCGTCTCCACCTAATACTATAATGATTGGTTTAGACTTTTCATCCCTCGTAAGTTTATCTGCAACTTTTCTCGCATAATCAGGGCCCTTGGTCATAAATTCCTTATATTCAATATTCCGATCTTCTAAAATGTTTTTTATTCTTTTCCATATAATCACACCTTGATGCGATCTTGCATTTGGATTAACAATAAAATTATACATATTATTTCCTCATTATGTTATATGATATAGTCAATAGTTCCTCTTTCTTTGTATTTATTAACTAAATCTTCTACTGTTATATTATCTACGACATTATTTATAGCATCATTCAATTGCTTCCAAACATCGATGGTAACACATTGATCATATCGTGGACATTCATTAGGTTCATCCTCTAAACATGCTACTGGCGCCAAACTACCTTCTATAGTCCTTAATATCATTCCTACCGTATAATCTTTAGGCGTCTTAGATAACTTATATCCACCTTGTGCTCCTCTAATACTTTTTAGATATCCCGCCTTACTCAACATAGGAATAATTTGTTCAAGATATTTCTCTGATAATTCCTGCCTAGCCGCTATACTTTTTACAGTTATATACTCTCCTGTATTATTCACTGCTAAATCTAGCATAAGCCTTAATGCATATCTGCCCTTTGTTGAAATTTTCATAAATAACCGCCTCCTAGTCTATATTCTTCCTTATTCATATTATTATAGTATGAATTGTGTAAATTGTCAATTTGAGGTCTTTTCCTTATCTAATCTTTCTTCTATTAGCTGTGATATTGTATTATACAGATAATCAACATCTACAGGCTTAGACATCTGCACATTCATTCCACTACTCAATGCCTTTTTCTCCATCTCGGATGATGTATTAGCGACTAATCCTATAATAGGAACTAACTCCGCATCATCTTTTCCTGAAATACGTATGCACTTTGCTGCATCCAATCCATCCATTATAGGCATATGCGCATCCAAAAATATCGTATCATAATAGCCCTTCGGTTTTGAAATAAAGTTAATTACAGCTTTCTTACCATTCTTAACTCTATCCACCTCAAATCCTACTATTTCCAAAAGTGCAATCATTGTCTCTGCATTCATGTCTTCGTCTTCTGCAACCAATGCTTTCTTTCCGCTAAAATCATTTACTTTCTCTACTTCAACATTATTCTTTGATAATTCTTTAGAAGATTTTTTTGTATTAGGTCTTTTAAGCGGAATTGTAAAATATATATCCGTATCACTACCTTCCCTACTATCAATACCTATGTGTCCTCCCATCAATGTCACTATCTTATTGTTTATAACCATCTGAAATGCTGTATCGCCCAACTGCTTTACAGTATCAACATTTGCCATTTCAAATGCTTTAAATATCTGTTCTTGAGCCTTTCTCGACATATGTTTTCCTGAATTTTTAACCGAAAATCTCAAAAATGCATTATCTTTATCCCATGCAACTTGTTCAACTTTCAACTTAATTCTATCGCCTGCTGATACTTTTTTTAGTGCATTTCCAATAAAACTAACAAGCACTTGATTAATTCTATATTTATCACCAATATATATATTTTCTATGTATCGTTTCTCAAGTTCAAAAGCAACTACTTTTTCATCTGCCTTAGGTCTCATAAGAATATCTATGTCTGATATCATTTTATCCATATCGAACTCGTCCAAACTAAGTTCAAATTCTCCTGAATCAAACCTAGACATATCAAGCATATCATCTAATAACTTAATTAAATGATCTGAAGCTGTCTCGATATTTGACAAACATTCCAAAGTCTTATCCTTATCATCAACAACCTTCTTGGCTACGCTTGTCATTCCCATAATATTATTCATAGGAGTTCTTATATCATGAGATAAGGATGATAGAAATGTTCCCTTCGTCTCACTTATAGCCCTAGATGTTACTATAGCTGTATTCATTTCTTTATCTTTTGCTATCTGCTTTTGTTTATCTTCGTTAATATCTTCTATACATACAAAATACGAACTATCCTTATCAAATACATCCTCTATCATTACTACTCTTAATCTATACCAATGTTCCTTACCATCACCTGTAATAAACGCACATTCTTTAACTAGTTCTCTCTTTTCCTTCTTATATAGACTTTTCAGCCTTTCAATATCAAACATCGCATAAAATGATTCTTTATGTTCATCTATTATTTTTCCTTCAAACAGTTTGACAATGTCCGTTGTAAATATCCTTTCCTCATTTAATACATCTTCTTTAGATATATCTATATAGGTATCCTCTAATCCATTGATTTCCAACACCTTAGTATATTGATTTTCTAAGGCTTGTGCCATTCTTCTATAAGTATTTTCACGTCCTGTTATATCTATATTATTAGCAGTATATACTTCTTCTAATTCTCTTCTAATGTTTTCACTTATAAGTTTGGTAATAATTTGTATGTTATATACATCGATTAACTCTGGTGCCATTTCTTTGTTGCACCAGAAATACACCATATATCCTATGGTTTTTCCTACATCTTTTAGCACACATTCTAAGACAGCACTAATATTGTGTTTACTGTATATTTTCTGTTCTTCTTCCGTCATAGATGTAAAATCATCTCTATAAAACACATCCTTTTCATAAAAATGATCATGTATTTCGCACATACTTATATATTCTATGGCATCCGGTGTCTTTATCTTGCTCTCTGTATTAATCCATTCATAATTAACACTTACATTTTCACCTTTAAGTTCCGCAATTCCAATATAATCTGGCATATATGCATCACCCAAGTAATCTATAGTCTTCTCTATTCCCTTAGGTATACTTGAACTTTGAAATAGCATATCTATAACTGCTACATTCAGTGTACTCATAGGCTATCTACCTCCTCTAGCCAAATAGTTGCCATTGCATCTGAAGGCATTCTAAGATCGCCTCTTGGCGATAATGCTACCGATCCAACCTTAGGTCCATCTGGAATACATGACCGTTTGAATTGTTGAGTAAAAAATCTTCTATAAAATGTATATAACCATTTCTTTATTGTTGCTTTATCATAAGTGCCATAGAATGCTTCTACTGCCAATCTATATATCTTACTTGGTGTAAACCCAAACCTTAACATATAATACAAGTAGAAATCATGCAATTCATAAGGGCCTACTATATCTTCTGTCTTCTGTGCTATGGTTCCATCTGCACTTGGAGGTAATAGTTCTGGACTAACTGGTGTATCCAACACATCAAGCAACACTTCCTTAGTTACTTCATCTGTGTTCTCCGCATAATATTTTACCAAGTATCTAACTAAAGTCTTTGGAACAGAACAATTTACTGCATACATCGACATATGATCTCCATTATAAGTAGCCCAACCTAATGCTAGTTCTGACATATCTCCTGTTCCAATAACCATTCCATTTATCTTATTAGCTATATCCATTAATATCTGTGTACGTTCTCTTGCTTGAGAGTTCTCATAGGTAACATCGTGAATATCCCTATCATGTTCGATATCCTTAAAATGTTGTTCAACAGCAGGAACTATACTTATCTCTTTTATTGTTGTACCTAATGCCTTCGCTAATTTCAATGCATTATTATAAGTTCTATCAGTTGTTCCATACCCTGGCATTGTTATGCTCATAATTCCATCATGAGAAAGACCTAATATATCAAATGCTTTCACTGTTACTAATAACGCCAATGTAGAATCTAATCCACCTGATAGTCCAAGAACTGCGCTCTTACAATTAGTATGCTCTAATCTTTTCTTCAATCCCATTGCTTGTATCATTAATATCTCTTCACATCTTAGATTACGCTCTATATCATTAGATGGTATAAATGGAAACCTTGCAATATGTCTTGATAATTGAACTTCCGTTTCATCAAGTTCAAAATATACATTAGTATATTCTATATTATCATCTGGCAAATAAGTAGTCATCTTTCTTCTATCTGACACCAATCTCACTACATCTATTTCACTATAAATAGTGTTATTCTTGAACTTCTCGCCTTCACACAATATATTTCCATTCTCAACTATAAGGTTATGACCACCATATACAACATCTGTTGTAGACTCTCCATCACCTGCATTAGTATATATATATCCACATATAAGTCTTGCCGAATGACTGCCTATCAATCTTTTTCTATAGCTATCTTTAGTTGTTAACTCATCGCTTGCTGAAGTATTACATATTATTGTTGCTCCCGCTAAAGCATGATTTACTGATGGTGGGTTTGGTGCCCATAAATCTTCACATATCTCACCTGCCACTACTAACTCAGGCATATTCTTGCAATGAAACAATATATTAGTTCCAAAAGGAACTTGCTCTTCACCAAAATCAATATATCTAACTCTATTACTTCCTGTAGCAAAGTGTCTCGCCTCATAAAATTCAGCATAATTAGGCAAATGTGTCTTGGGTACAATTCCAAGTACTTTGCCTTTACAAATAAATACTGCAACGTTATATAATTTATAATCAACCATTAAAGGCATTCCTACAACAGCCAATACATCCATTGTCGCTGTCTTGTCTACTAGATGTAATATTCTCTCCTTAGCTACCTTCAACATACTTTCTTGCATAAATAAATCACTACAACTGTATCCTGTTATAGCTAATTCAGGGAAAACAATTATTCCCGCACCATTGTCATAAGCATGACAAAGTGTCTCATATATTTCTTCATAATTATAATTACAATCTGCAACTTTAACCTTAGGTGTAACCGCCGCAACCTTTATAAAACCATCTCTCATATAAGTAACCTCTTCATATATTCTGACATTAATAAACAGTGTAAATATAATAAAAGTATACCACTATTTTAAATAGTAGTATACCTTTAGTTTACGTAGAATATTACTTATTATCTAATTAATTAAATATCACAAACCATGCTGTAGATATAATAAAAATATATAATATAATGATTAACATTTGTCTTAATACTCTTATCTTGATATCTTTATATGGTAAAAACCATATAGGTGTTGAGATAAGTACCGAACATATTACATCACATACAACATAAGATCCCATGAGATGTATTAACCCCGAGCTTTTATATTCTGTAAATAAATATGTACTTACTACTGGTGTAACGCCCCATCCTATACACAACAAATACACACTAAGTAGTTTCAATTCTAACTTTTTTATATTACTCATATTCTTTAACCTCCTATATTATATAGTTATAAAAGAACCACACAAAATAAAATACCCGGCAATTACTATACATATATATATTAATATAGTAATTATTTGCCTTACTAGTCTTATTTTTTCATTTTTAAATGGTATAAACCATATAATACTTGAACTAATTAATGCATTTCCCATATTACATGTATTAAATATAACTAATGGTATATATTCTGTAACTCTGATACCAATGTTTCCTAATATTTCATCCATTCCCATTGAACCAAAAACAGTTATTGCTATGGTAAAACAAAGCCCCAAAAACAGTAAAAATGCACTTAATAAAATTAAAATACTATTTTCTATATAATATCTCATAATATTACTCCTCGTATACTTAATTAATTCTTTTATTATATTTATGAACAAAAAAACTAGCTAATTATGGTATCACTGATATGATTACCTTTTTAGCTAGTTTTTTAATGTTATGACATATTATACCTTATTAAATTATTTCGTTCAATAGTTTTTTTAGTTTTTAGTTTATAATGTTGTTACTTATTATCTATAACATCACTCATATCATATAGTCTAGGCGACTTGCCTTTTAAGAACTTTGCAGCCTCTACAGAACCTTTTGCAAATACTGCTTTTGAATAAGCTGTATGTCGAATCTCGATTACTTCGTCTGTACCTGCATAGATAACATCATGTATTCCAACAATTGTACCACCTCTAACTGCTGATATACCTATTTCTTTCTCAGGTCTTTTCTCTCTCTTAGTACTTCTATCATAAGTATATTCATATACATTATCTGCTGCCTCATTAATAGCATCTGCTAAAGCAAGTGCTGTTCCTGATGGTGCATCTACCTTTTGATTATGATGTTGTTCTACTATCTCAATGTCATAGCCTGCTGGTGCAAATACTTTAGTAGCATCTTTAAGTAATTTAATTAGAGTATTAATTCCAAGAGACATATTTGCTGATTTTAGAATTGCAACATCCTTGCTATATAGTTCAACCTTAGCTAATTGTTCTTCACTTAACCCTGTTGTACATAATACAACTGGTATATTACGAGACTTAGCATAGTCTAATAATTTATCTACTGCTACTGCTGCCGCAAAATCAATTATTACATCTGCTTCAACATCACATTTCTCTATGTCTGTAAATACAGGATATCCATTATCTCTGTTATCTACTACATCTATTCCTGCAACAATAGTTGAGTCTTCATCATTTTTAACAATGTCTGAAATTACTTGACCCATATTACCGTTACAACCGTGCATTATAATATTAACCATTTTTTCTCTCCATCTCTATAATAGACTTTTTGTTAGTTATATATCTTAATAGATATTTTACTGCGTAACACTTACATTTAAGTCTTTCATAGCTTTAACTAATTTTCCTACGTTAGCTTCTTCCATTTCAGTAAGTGGCATTCTTAACATACCACCACAAAGTCCCATTAATTCTACAGCCTTCTTAACTGGTATTGGGTTAACTTCGCAGAATAATGCGTCACATAATTCAATTATGCTAAGTTGAAGTTCTGTTGCTTTCTTAACATCTCCTGCTAAGTAGTTTGCTACCATATCATGCATTACTTGTGGCACTACATGAGCTGATACAGAAATAACGCCTTTTCCACCAAGTGATAAAAGAGGTACTACTTGATCATCATTACCTGAATATATATCAATACAACCATTTGCTAATTGTGCTAACTTAGCAACTTGAGAAATATTTCCTGATGCTTCTTTAATAGCTACAATATTATCAACTGTCTTTGCTAATGTAACTGCAGTCTCTGGTGTAAGATTACATCCTGTTCTACTTGGTACATTATATAAAATAATTGGTACACTAACAGCATTAGCTATTGCTGTAAAATGTGCAATAAGACCTTTTTGAGTAGCCTTGTTATAATAAGGAGTTACTACTAATAAACCATCAACTCCATAGTTCTCTGATTCTTTTGATAAATAAATAGCTGTTTCAGTACAGTTAGATCCTGTTCCTGCAATAACTGGAACTCTCTTATTAACATACTCTACGCAATATTTAACGCACTCTAAATGCTCCTCATGAGATAGAGTTGAAGCCTCTCCTGTTGTTCCACATACTACTATAGCATCTGTTCCATTGTTAATTTGATAATCAATTAACGCTCCAAATTTCTTAAAATCAACCTTATTGTCAGTTGTAAATGGTGTTACGATTGCAACTGCTGAACCTGTAAATAATGACATACAATGTCCTCCCTTAATAATATATTTATTTAACATAATTGTATTGTATAGTTGACAAACTATATAGTCATCGCCAACACATATAAAAAGACCAACAAATGAAGTGTTGGTCTTACAAGAATTCTATATTATAAAAAATTCTAAGTAGCACTCCATCTTACGATGACAGTTACATAGTTATTCGCTATGTACCCAGCAGAATATTCTTAAGGATATATTCGACTTCGGCGATATCCCCTTTCAAATGTGATCATCTATACCTTACTATATCACACATCCTAATCTTGAACGTCGCGCCTCTACAATATTATTTAGTTAAATCTATTGGAATCATAACACTTTAAGATATAACTGTCAACTAGATGCATAGATTATTCTAGTCTTTCCATTTTGCTAACAGATACCTCATAGGCTACTTTATTTACTACATTTTCATCATTTACTTTCTTCTGATACTCTCTGCTCTGGATTCTTCCCCAAACTGCTACATGTTCGCCTACCTCTAATTTCCCAGCAAATCTTGCATTTCTTCCCCAGCATATGCAAGGTATGTAATCTGATTTTCCATAAGCTCTATTTACCGCTAATAACACATCTGCAATCTCTCTTCCAAGTGGTGTCATTCTATATATTGGCGCCTTACAAATGTATCCATCAAGGAATATTTGATTAGGTCTATTATGTATTTCCTCATCATCTACAAATTCAATTTCTCTAACAAATAAAGATAATACTAATCTGTTTTTATTATCTTCATGTTTGTTGTAAGAACGAAATTGACCTCTTGCCTCTACCTTTAATCCAATATGTGATTCTGATACATCAACTATTCTATCGGATATCATTAAAGGAATAACATCTGTTGTATCTGACAATCTACTTACCAATACATCTACCATGTAAAAGCCCTCTCCAAAAATCTCATGGCTAAATACATATTCTGAAATTATTTCTCCTGCTACCACTGCTTGATTGTTACTTATTGTTTTTTCTGTCATTATTTTTCTCCCTTTCTCGTATGAACATCAATATATTGTCTGTACTATATGATATTCCAAAATCAGGAAATATATAACCACCTTTTTTAGTCGTTTATGGACTTATATCGTATTACGTTGTCGCAT